>JAUWQF010000001.1 GCA_030611205.1 Methanothrix sp. | reverse complement strand
CGGGTGCGGATTCGTTCTGTCGCATCAGGGGATACATCTCTACCGCCAGGAAGAACTCCGTTCCGGTTCTCGATGCTATTCAAGGTGCGTTTGAGGGAAAGCCCTATGTGCCTCCTTCAGCCGCCTCTTTAACTGAACCCTAATTGTGGGTGCATCCCGGATGGAAATGCGTTTTATGGCCATGGTGGGCTGAATAGTTACCAAAAAACGTTATAAACTCCGAGCGGGATTATACAATATTATGACAAAATATGATCCCTCTGCCGGGACGGTCTACCAGCTCAAGGTAACCCTCATGGATAATCAGCCCGCCCATCTGGCGCCGCATCCAGGTGAAGGGCGCAATCACCCTCCTCAAGCTGCACAACGTACTGCAGGTGGTCATTGGGTGGGATGATTACCATCTCCACCAGTTTGAGATCGATGGGATCAGTTACACCAACCCCCTCCCTGGCGACCCCGTTCCCAATGAACTCGGTCAGGAAGACGAGAGGCGGCGGAGGCTGAACAGGAGGCCTTCAACCTGGACGAGGTCAACGAAGCATTGCGAAAGATGAGATGACCGGCGGCAGGAGGCTGAAATAAGGTATCAACAACGGGAAAACCCGACCGCGGGGATGATGTCATGGTCAAGGAACTCAACGTATATCAGCTGAAGATAACCCTCAAGGGCATCAGGCCCCCCATCTGGCGTCGCATCCAGGTGACCGGGACGATCACCCTTGGTGAGTTACACAGGACAATACAGGAGGTTATGGAATGGGACGGTTACCATCTTCACACCTTCGATACCGGTGGGGCTGGTTTTCGCGAACCCGAGCTTTCCGGCACCACCACCGATGAGGACGAGAGAAGGATAAGGCTGCGCCAGGTGATATCGAGCGAGAAGCAGCGTTTTCTCTACGAGTACGATTTCGGCGACGGCTGGATACATGAGATCCTGGTGGAGAAGATTCTGCCCATGGATCCGGGAAAGCGTTACCCCGTCTGTCTGAAGGGGAAGCGGGGCTGCCCGCCCGAAGACGTGGGAGGCCCGTGGGGCTACGCCGACTTTCTGGAGGCCATCCAAGACCCTGACCACCCGGAGCACGAAGACTATCTGGAGTGGGTTGACGAGGACTTCGACCCGGAGTATTTCGATCTGGACGAGGTCAACCGGGCGCTGCGAAAGATGAGATGAGTGGCGGTACTCGCCACCCGGGGGCGCTTCCTGGCATCGGCTTGAGGGAGGGCCGAGAGAAGGTGCCGAAGACGGAAAAACCGGAGTTTGGTTGATGTTTTCTATCCGTCCTGTATCGGTGACGCCTTTATCTGTGGTCGGTCCAATCTAAAACCATGGAGTTCAAGCAGTGTATCGTGATCCGCGAAGATCTGAAACTATCGCCGGGCAAGCTGGCGGTACAGACCGCCCACGCCGCGATCCTCGCCCTGGAACACGCCGACAAGAAGACGATCAAAGCCTGGAAAGCAGAGGGTCAGAGGAAGATCGTGCTTAAGGTTCCCGAACTGAAGGATATGTTCAGGCTCAGAGCAGAGGCGGAGGGGGCAGGTGTGCCCTGCGCCGTAGTGATCGATGCCGGCCTGACCGAGATACCGCCGGGAACTATAACTGCCCTGGGCATGGGGCCTGCTCCTGCAAAGGTGCTGGACAAGGTAACCAGCGACCTGAAGTTGCTCTGAGACGTCGATCCCGTGGACAATTGGAGGAAAAAATGATCGCAGCCCAAGAGCCTGATCTATCTATCGGGGTGAAGTACTACGCCACCGACTCACCAGGATGCGGGGGGAAACTCCGCCAGCACCCGGAGGACTTTTTGGTGGAGGAACTCTGGGAAGAGCGCCGTTACGAAGGCGGACGCTACCTGGTGGTGACAGTAGAGAAAAAGAACTGGGATACCCACCATCTCATCCGGGATCTATCTCGCCGGTTGAAGATCAGCCAGAAACGGTTCGGGTGGGCCGGTACCAAGGACAAGAGAGCCATCACCAGGCAGAGGATGAGCATCATAAACCTGGACGAGAAAGAACTTGAGCGGGTCTCGCTCCCCGGGGTCGACATAAAAGTATTGGGCAGGTCCAACAGGTCCGTTGCCCTGGGCGATCTATCTGGAAATCGGTTCCAGGTCAGGATCAGGGATCTGGAAGTCGGGCAAAAAGAGGCTATCCGGCGTCTGGACAGGATCACAGCGGAAGTCGAAGGTCTTGGAGGCTTGCCCAACTACTTCGGCGTCCAGCGCTTCGGTGAGGTCCGGCCGGTAACTCATCTGGTGGGCGAAGCTTTGGTTAAAGGCGACCCGAAGGAGGCGGTCTTCATCTACCTGACCATGCCTTTTCCCGGCGAGCCCGAGGCGACCAGAGAGGCCAGGTCGGACCTGCAGGAGACAGAGGACCTGACCCGGGCGCTGAGAGAGTATCCTCACCACCTCCGTTACGAGCGGGCCATCCTCAACCACCTGGTAGAACATCGCGGCGAGTACGCATCATCCTTCGATGTCCTGTCCACCAACTTGAAGCGTCTCTTCGTTCATGCCTACCAGTCTTACCTCTTCAACATGGTCCTGAGCCGGAGGATGGAACGTGGCCTCCCCCTCGACAGGGCGGTAGAAGGAGACGTAGTATGTTACCTCAAGGAAGGCATCCCGAACCCGTCCCGTACCCAGCATGTAGATCGGAACAACCTGGATGCGGTCAACCGCCTGGCCAGCCGGGGCCGAGCCTACGTCACTCTGCCTCTATTCGGCTACGAATCCCAGTTCGCGGAGGACGACCCAGGCCGGATTGAGAGAGCGGTGCTCGAGGAGGAGGAGGAGGAGGAGGGCATGGGCCTCGAGGGCTTCAGGGTGGCGGCGAACCCTGGGTTGGGCTCGAAAGGAGTCCGGCGGCCCGCGCTCCTGAAGTTAGATCCCCAGGTCCAGGTGGTCGAGGGTTCGGCCCTGCTAGGTTTCACCCTGCCTCCTGGGTCTTACGCCACCGTGGTTCTGAGGGAGTATATGAAATAGGCGGCAGAAGTCGGAAACCTTATCATCGAAGTAGTTTGAGGTGTTGCACGTGCATCTTGAAGATCCTTATGCGGTCGTCTACAAGCAGATCCACGCAATCAGCAGTCCGGAGAATGATATGATCGAGCTTTTGGAGCGTTCCACCTGCTACGGCGGTTCGGCCTGGTCCAGGTACCATTACTCCCAGGGACCGCTGGTAATCGGATCCCGGTCGATAGGCGAATGGTTCAGATACCTGGTCCGGTGCGGAAAGGTCGATCTGGACCTGGCATCTTCCCAAAGATCTGCCGGTTTCGAGTCGGTTCTGGTAAAAGACGACGAGGTGGAGATAACCTACGCAGGCCTGGGTGGCGGCGGGGTGGGCGCCACCATCACCCGGTCCCGGGCAGGGGACGTGATCCGGAGTGAGACCAGTGCGTCAGGAGGGGGCAGGGTAGGGAGAGGGACGATAGTTCTGCCCCGGCGGGAGAGGGTGATGATCGGGGTGGACGATACCGACTCCAAGACCGAAGGCGCCACCTGGTCGCTGGTCCACAACATCTCGGCCAGGGTGGACCGGCCCGAAGCCCGGTACATATCTCATTCCCTGGTCCAGCTCTTCCCCGTGCCCACCAAGACCCAGAACTGCGTATCTACGGTGGCGGAGTTCGCCTGTCTGCCGGGCAAGACCGATGAGATGCTCCAGGATTTCCAGGCTCTTCTGGAGCGGTATAGCGTCTCTGATGAGACCGGGATGGTGGTCTACAGGGCTTTCGATCCCTCGCCGCTGATGGATTACGCTCATAGATGCAGGACGGAGCGGATATCCTACGATCTTGCGGTCGCCACCGCAGACGAGATGGGCGTGGAGATGGTGATGAGCGGCCAGGGCCTGATCGGAGCGCTCGCCGCCCTACCCTTCTGCGCAAGGCCCGACGAATCGGTAAGGCCGGAGATATGAAAAAAGGGGAACGAGGACAACAGACAGGACTGGACGCTCTGGAGATGGCCGTCACCGACGCGGGCACAGAGGTCCTCCAGTACGTCCCGGGTTATCCCATAACCGAAGCCGGGCAGGCTCTAGGCGCCCAGATGGCGGTCAACGAGAAGGTGGCCTTCGAGGTAGCCTTGGGAGCTTCGGCCACCGGCCAGAGGTCGATGGTCCTGGTGAAGCATCTCGGCGCAAACCTGCTCGCCGACCCTCTTTCCATATCGCCCACCCACACCATCGGCGCGGGTCTCGTGGTCCTGGTGGGCGAGGACGTGGGTCCCAAAGGTTCCCAGATCGAACTGGATGTGAGACACCACGCCGCCCTCTGCGAGCTTCCTGTATTGGATCCCACTGGGCCAAAATCGCTCTATCCATCTATCATCGAGGCCTACCGCCTATCGGAACGGATAAGCGCCCCGGTTATGGTGAGGATGACTTTTCGGCCTACCGAGACCTACGAGGACGAGATCCACCGGACCCGGATCTTGCCCGGAAGCAAGACCTTCGATAGGGCTATCTGGGGCCTCACCGCCAAGGGTAGGCATCAGAGGTACCTTCGCAACGTGCTTCCGATCATCGCAAATGCCTCAGAGACCACATCCTTGAACTTCCTGGAATCCTCCGGCGACCTGGGCATCATCGCCTGCGGCAGACCTGCCCATCTTGCCAGAGATCTCCAGGTCTCGCTCCTGGCCCCGGGCTACGCCCACCCGCTCCCCTGGAAGATGATCGAGCGGTTCATCTCAGATCACCAGAAGATCCTGGTGGCAGAGGAGCCGGGACCCTTCGTCGAGTCTCGGCTCAGGATGAGCGATAAGGTCTGCGGGAAGCTGACCGGCCACCTGCCTTTCGGCAGGCTGGAAGCTGCAGACCTGGAAAGGGCATTGGAGACCATCGACAAGCCAGGCCGCCAAAGATACGATGTAGAGACGGCCAACGGACGGGGGCAGGGGTCCAGGACGATATGCGACGACTGCCCCTATCTCCCGCTCTACAAAGCGATCAAGAACCTGGGCGTCCCCGTGGCAGGAGACGCAGGCTGCAGCATCCGGGCGGTGAGGCCGCCTTTGGACGTGGTGGATGTGGTCTACGGGCTGGGGTCGTCGGTGGGCGTGGCCTCGGGTTTCGCCGGGAAGGGGATCGCCGTCGTCGGGGACTATGCCCTGGCCCATACCGGGCTCCAGGGGCTTATCAACGCCTTGTATCACGGGCGAGAAGTTCTGATAGTTCTGCTAAAGAACGAAGTGGCCGCCATGACCGGAGGACAAAGGGTACCGGATATCGTTCCCGTGGTGGAGGCCGTCGTGCCCAGGGTCGAAAGACTGAAGATGCCCGTGCCTCAGGACGAGATCGAGGCGGTGCTGAAAAGAGAGCTGGCCCGGCCCGGGATCTCCGTGGTGGTGGCATCGGGACGGTGTCCCAGAGAACCGGGCCACCGTCTGAAGGAAAAGTCGCCGAGGGAGCTATGAACAGAAGCTATAAAAACTGCCGGGCGCAGGTTCTGGTCTTGCTGACACACCGGCGGGTCCACCGTGGCCCGTCCTTGATCTCGGATCCTCTATTGGCAAAGTCGTAATATCGCCAGCCGATCCTCATCTTGTCCGAGACCTCAAGCTTGTCCGGCATCACCCCGGGGATGCGCCACCCGGAGCTACCAAGCTCGAAGACATAGTAGATCCAGCAGTGATCGGCGTTGTTCTTGATCCCGTCGATGGACGTCACCATGGCGCCTTCATGACCGGTGGCGCTCTCGTCCTCGGTGAGCTCGATTTCGGCGGCGTCCTTCAGGACGTCCAGGACGCTGGCTTCAGAGACGGTTTTCACCGTATGGTGCCTGATCGAATCTTTGCCATAATTTATGTAGATGTCAACCTTGATCCCGCCCCGGTCGAAGAGCATGACGATGGAGATGAAGTAATAGGGTTTAAGGTTTGGGTACGTAGACTTCCTTATTTTTGGTACCTGTCATCGAAGTAGGGGTATCCCTCCAGCGCCTTCTGCAGGTCTTCCATCTCTGCTTTGCCCTGTAGACCACACCAAGAGGCCGGATGGTAGTCGAAGACCCGGAGAACGTCCTCGCAACGGTGGCCTTCGATAACTTTGGATATGCGCCACCCCTTCTCGTCGACCAGGACGTGAACCTCGTTCACCCGGCCCAGAAGGTTGTGGAAGCTTCCCAGAGCATCCTGGTAC
Organism: Methanothrix sp.; assembly: GCA_030611205.1. Lineage (GTDB taxonomy): Archaea > Halobacteriota > Methanosarcinia > Methanotrichales > Methanotrichaceae > UBA204. Next base: position 43,895 of record JAUWQF010000001.1, on the reverse strand, counting down.
GCGCCCAGAAGAAATGTGCCGAGGTAGTAGTCTTCGTCCTTCTTCAAGGCGTGGAGGGGCAGATAACCCACGTTCTCGCCAGCAAAAGACGCGATCTCTCCATCGGAGTCACAGGTTATGTCTGCGATCGTCCCCCTCTCGGTGGGCCGTTCGCCCAACCTGTGCAAGGGTATGGTGGGGAAGAGCTGGTGCACCCCCCAGATGTCGGGCGCAGACCGGAAGATGGAGAAGTCGCCGATGTACTTCTTGCAGAGGAGCTTCTTCAGGTCCTGAAACTCTCTGGATTCGTCTCCGACTTCCTCGGCGAGGCGTGAGGCCTTCCGGCAGACATTCCAGAAGAGGTTCTCTCCTTCGGCCTTCTCCTCCAGCCCGATGTTGCCCAGGTTAAAGGAGGCGAAGAGCTCGTCGTGGTAGTGGAGGGCGTCGTGGTAGTACTCGACGCGGTTCTCGGCGTTTATCTTATCGAGGGCGAAACGGAGGTCTTCGACCTGGATAGAGCCGTCCCCCTGGGACCGGATGTCGCCAAAAAAAGAGTTCTTCTCGCCGATGATCTTGAAGACCAGAACGGAATAGTAGGCAGCGATGGCCCTCCCGCTCTCGGATATTATGTCGGGACAGGGGACGCCCTCTTCTTCACATACCCTCTGGAGGGTGTAGACCACGTCGTTGGTGTACTCTTTCAGGCTGTAGTTGGTGCTGGAGGGAGAAGTCGTCCTGGACCCGTCGTAGTCGACGCTCAGGCCCCCGCCCACGTCGAAGTATCGGAGATCGACGGTCTTTCTGACTTTGGCATAGATCCTGGCGGCCTCGTTCACGGCGTCTTTGACGTTTCTGATATCGGTTATCTGCGAGCCCAGATGAAAATGGAGCATCTCGAGACGGTCCAGCATCTCGTTTTTGGATAGTATCTCGAGCGCTTCTAAGATCTCGGTGGTGGATAGGCCGAACTTGGAGCGCACGCCTTTGGAGAAGAGCCGTACCCTCAGGCCCAGCCTTGGTCTGATGCCCATCTCTTCGGAGCATCTCAGAACAGAGGAGAGCTCCTCAAAGAGGTCTATCACCACCACAGATATGCGAGACCCCATGGCCAGCTTCAGGTACCGGTCGTCTTTGTAACCGTTGCAGACTACGAGGGCGTCCGGGTCCAGGTCCATGGAGAGGGCTGCCAGCAGTTCGGCCTTGGTACCCACCTCCAGGCCGGCCTTCCCGCCCTCGACCGCTTGTCGGATCACGGCTCTCCTGGGGTTTACCTTAACGGGAAAGACGAGCCGGTATTTGCCCTGGTAACCGAGCTCTTCGATGGAAGAGCGGAAGGCCTGGTTGATCCCGATCAGCCTGTCCTCGATGATCTGGGGAAAGCGGAACAGGACCGGGAACTGGACGCTTTTTCGGGCGACCTCTCCGATAACCTCCATCAGGTCGGCGCTCTGCTTCCGGTCCCTTCTGGGGCGGACCTCCAGGTTGCCCTCTTCGTTTATGGAGAAGTAACCTCCTCCCCAGTCATCCAGACCGTAGAGACGGCTGGAGTCATCGATCGTCCACATCTAACCTCCTTTATCAAAATAAGATCAACAAGACAGCATGACCATCTTATCCCAAAATAAATAAGACGGCCTTCTACAGCTTCGTGGCGCTGGCCAGTTCCAGGCTGGCCGCACGATCATTATTGCCCTCTACCAGCACCACCAGGTTCTCGTCGGTCCAGATATAATAGTACCTGATCTCTCTGCCGGTGCGGTCTCTGATCTCGGTGACCTCTTTGCCGCTGACGATGGCGGTGCCGAACCGGTCCACACCCTTAAAAGGCGGATTCTGGAACTTCGTCTGGTTGACATAGTTGCTGTAGGCCGCCTGGGCGCATTCCGGGTCCTGACACTCAAGAACCGTCACTCTGGCATCGTAATCCTTGCCCAGCTCGCCCCACTGGTAGATCCCCACGGTGGCCTTGACATCTTTGATCTCTTCTGCTCCCCGGAAGTCCTCTATCTCGGCCTCCATATCCACTCCCGGCGTGGACTCGTTTATGTCCGCGAGAAGCTCGAACCCTTCGGGCAGGTTCTCCGTGGGCACCGCGATGCTGCTGCTGCTGACGTCCTCGTCTCCCGATACGCATCCCGATGCAAGAATAACCGCTGTGGCTATGAATAATAGGGCAAAGTGCTTCGATCTCATGAGAGTTGAGCATCGCCTGCGGTCAGATAAAAGCTTTGCTGGGAATAAGCGAGGCCCGGGATCGTAGTTTCGTCGCCTACCACCAGAAGTCAGATCGTAGTACCTTCCAGGGATAATCCTCTCTGCTATCGGATCTACACCCGTAGCACCAAGATGTACTGGTTATTACCTTCATGATATAAAAACCAATTGGGGGAAAATCAATTAGATGCGGTTACGTTGGGCCCATCATCCCCATCGTCTTGCATAAAATACTTAACAGATGTACGGCCAGCACCCTGTGAGGCAGAGAGCGCTGACGAGGACCAAGACACAGGCCGGAGAAGATCCATCATCCGCCCAGAATATATAATGTTATATATTATATATAATCAAAAGATTGCGAGCGGTTAAGCGGGGGAGCGGGTATTACTGTGAGTTCATAACACCAAGGATGTTCAGACCCATAAGATAATATATTATTAAAGCAGGCCGGATCGGGACGCATATCTTCGTCTGAGCTCTGATCGGATATGTTACCTGGTGTAGTAGCGTTTAATATCTTTAAGAAGGTGTTCTCTTGGCGAGCTATAACCACATGCCCCCGGATATCCTGCAAGAACGAAGCCGGGTGGCGATAAAGAGACTGGAATCCTGCGAGATCTGCCCCCGGCAGTGCCGGGTAAATCGACGGGAAAACGAGCACGGCTACTGCCGGGGAGGCCGTCCGGCCAGGGTATCCAGCTACGCCCCTCACTTCGGCGAAGAGCCGCCCCTGGTGGGCACCCGCGGATCGGGCACCATCTTCATGACCGGCTGCAACATGCACTGCATATTCTGCCAGAACTACGAGATCAGCCAGCTCGATGAAGGAGTAGAGGTCTCGGCCGGAAGGCTCGCGACCATGATGATCCAGCTCCAGGACGGCGGCTGTCACAACATAAATTTCGTCACACCTACTCATTTCGTGCCCCAGATCCTGGAGGCCTTGGTGGAGGCGAGGGAGATGGGGCTCGCCGTGCCCCTGGTCTACAACTGCGGAGGGTACGAGTCTGTGGAAACGATCCGGCTCCTCGATGGGATATTCGATATCTATATGCCTGACGCAAAGTACGGCTCGGACGAGGCCGCGCTGAAGTACTCGAACGCTCCCGATTATACGAGGCGCATGAAAGCGGCGATCTTGGAGATGCACCGCCAGGTGGGAGACCTGGCAGTCGAGGGAGGTGTGGCGGTCAGGGGCCTTTTGGTCCGCCATCTGGTGCTCCCCAACGATATCGCCGGCACCGCCGAGGTGGTAAGGTTCCTGGCGGACGAGGTATCCAGAAACACTTACCTCAACGTGATGGCCCAGTACAGGCCTGCCTATCGGGCCCGGAGCTATCCAGAGGTCGACAGGCCTCTGACCCTGCGGGAGTACGGCGAAGCGATCCGGCTGGCTCAAGAGGCAGGTCTCTCCCGCGGCCTGGCAATCTATTAATAAGCTCTCATCTCTGGATATATGAGGATGGAACCCTACGAGTACCTGGAGCACACCGCCGACGTGAAGTTCCGCGCCCACGGTGCGTCTCCTGAAGAGATGTTCGAGAACGCCGCCCTGGCCATGCTCAACGCCATGGTCGAGACCTCCTCTGTTCGGGAGAGAGAGACCTGGAAAATGGACCTGGCGGCCGAAGACCTCGAACAGCTTTTATACAACTGGTTGTCGGAGCTTCTCTACCTGTCCGAGGTGGAGTCGGTGGTATTCTCTTCGTTCCGGGTGGACCTGAGCCAGGGCGAGGGAACGTGGTCTCTGAAGGCGCGGATCGGCGGAGAGAAGATAGACCTCGCCCGGCATGCCTTCGAGAATGAGGTGAAAGCGGTTACCCTTCACCAGTTCCAGATCAAAAGAGACGAGTTCTGGACCGCTCAAGTTGTCCTGGACGTGTAGGTGATCTTCATGCTGAATAAAGTTGACGAATGTATCTACGAGGTGCCCATCGACCACCAGGAAGGCATGCGGGTGCCGGGCAGGATATTCATCTCCGAGGGCCTCCTGGAATTGGTAGAGGAGGGCACCATCGACCAGGTGGCGAACGTGGCCACCCTCCCGGGGATAGCGAAATACTCCATGGCCATGCCCGATGTACATCTGGGCTACGGCTTTCCCATCGGAGGGGTTGCGGCCTTCCGAGAAGATGACGGCGTGATCAGCCCGGGAGGGGTGGGGTTCGACATCAACTGCGGGGTCAGGATGCTCAGAACGGACCTTTTTACCGAGGATGTATATCCTCTCATCACTAACCTCGTTGAGGACCTCTTTCACGACATACCCTCGGGGGTGGGTGCCACCGGACGTCTCCGGATCTCCGACAACGAGCTAGACCAGGTCTTCACCCAGGGGGCAGATTGGGCTGTAGAGGCTGGTTACGGCGTCGAAGCCGACCTGGTACACTGCGAGGAGATGGGCAGCATGGAAGGCGCCGACTCGGGTCAGGTCAGCCTGAAGGCCAGGAAGAGGGGGAGGCCCCAGCTGGGGACCCTGGGGAGCGGGAACCACTTTCTTGAGATTCAGAGGGTCGACAAGATCTTCGATTCGGACCTGGCGAAGCAGTTCGGTCTCTTCGAGGATCAGATTACGGTGATGATCCACTGCGGGTCCAGGGGCGCGGGACACCAGATCTGTACCGATCACCTCCAGATCCTGAACAAGGCGGTTCGCAAGTACGGGATAGACATTCCCGATAAGCAGCTCGCCTGTGCACCCTTGGGCACCCCGGAGGCGAATAACTACTTCGGAGCCATGGCAGCCGCCGCCAACTACGCCTGGGCCAACCGGCAGATTATCACCCACTGGACGAGAGAGGTCTTTCACAGGTACTTCGGCGATGCGGACCTGGACCTGGTCTACGACGTGGCCCACAACGTAGCCAAGATCGAGGAGCATGATCTCGACGGGTCGAGAGAGAAGCTCTATGTTCACCGGAAGGGCGCTACCAGGGCCTTCGGTCCGGGCAGGCCCGAAGTTCCCGCGGCCTATAGAGATGTGGGCCAGCCGGTCCTCATCCCCGGGAGCATGGGGACCTATTCTTATGTTCTCTGCGGGCAGGCAGGGTCCATGGACCTGACCTTCGGGAGCGCCTGCCACGGGGCCGGCAGGGTGATGAGCCGCACGAGGGCGAAGAAGACTTACGTCGGCGCAGAGGTGAAGGCCGCCCTTGCAAAGAGGGGGATCAAGGTCATGGCCACCCATCCCAAGATGCTGGCCGAGGAGGCTCCCGAGGTATACAAACCCAGCAACGAGGTGGTGGACGTGGTCCACAACCTGGGGATAGCCGCCAAGGTGGCCCAGCTACAACCGCTAGGAGTATCCAAGGGATGAGGCTGAAGGTGGTCCTGGTCGAACCCATCTACGAGGGGAACGTGGGTTCCATCGCCCGGGCCATGAAGAACTTCGGGTTTTCGGACCTGGTCCTGGTAAACCCTTGTATCCTGGGGGACTTCGGGCGCGCCATGGCCTCTCATGCCAAAGACCTCCTGGAGGAAGCGGAGATCTTCGACCGACTGGAGGAGGCCATAAAAGACGCCAACCTGGTGGTGGGCAGCTCCGGGGTAAAGGCGCTGAAGACGGACGAGCACCTCCGGGTTCCCGCACTCTGCCCCAAAAAGCTGGCCACCAAGTTCCATGGGACCGAAGGGACGGTGGCCCTGCTCCTGGGACGGGAGGACAACGGTCTGAGCCGGGAGGAGCTGAGGGTCTGCGATATGATCGTCACCGTTCCCACCAGCCAGGATTATCCCATAATGAACATCTCCCATGCCGCGGCGGTGATCCTCTACGAGCTGAGCCATGTAGACGAGGGCGAGATAACCCTGGCCGACAGGGAAGATCGGGACCGGCTCATCGATCACCTCCGGTCGGCTCTGGTGGAGTCCCAGTATTACCCGCACAAGCTGGAGAAGACCATGATTATGCTGAGGCGGATCCTGGGGCGGGCCGAGCTGACCGACAGAGAGGTCCAGACGCTGCACGGCGTGATCAGGAGCTTGCGCTGGGGGGCAAAAGGCTCCGGAGAATAAACGGGACCCGGGCGACGTTCGATAATAATCAACAAGAAAATGTTCGCTTACGCTCACATTTACTTGAGCACATAAAGCTATACTTTATGTACCATAAAAAAAAGTCGGGAGACTACATCTCCCAGGCTGCCAGTACTCTATCCAGGTTCACGTAATCTCTTCTGCCGTTCTTCTCCAGGACCAGGACGCCGTCTGCGCTGCCAACGACCTTGCCGCTGAGGCGCTCATTTGCTCGGCCGCCGAAGTAGACTTCTATCTCTTTGCTGTATAGATGCTCCGATATGAACTTGTCCATCATGGGATATTCACCTCCTCAGGGACTTACTAGGCATAATACGACGTTAAAGCTAATATATCTTGCGGTTAAACCTCAATTTAGGCTTAAAATCAAAAAGAACGGACCAAAAATTAAATCTACTTGATTAGATTATATGTAGTTAAATCAAGCAGTGTTGTTGATTTAGAACTCTTTCATCAAGTCGGATGAACTTTAGCATCGTCCGGGTCTGCGCCGGAAGGGTGGCAGCGTCCCGAAAAGAGAACGATCTTCAGGATGCCACCGCCACGATCGGCTCTCGATAGGAACCGAGCCTCTTCTTCTCTCCCCGATCTACTCTTTGATCACGTAGGTACCGGCTATCTTATCGTGCCATCCCTGATTCTTTTTGTCTATCAAGATCCAGATGTAGCCCAGGAGCAGTACCAGACCCGATATGATCATCCCGACCCATCTGAGGAAGCCTTTCCCGTATCCTATTGGGTACATCCCATCGGTCCCACACAGTTTTATCTTCATCATCGTCATGCCCGGTGTCTGTCCATTTCCAAAGAAGTACGTAAAGTATGCCATGGATATTAACACACTCAGAATGCGGGCTATCTGGCCGACCACCTCCCCGGAGTTCAAGGTGACGTAGTTGAGGATCGAGCCGATCACGCCAACTACAATTCCATCGATGATATAGGACATAAACCTCGTACCAGCACCGGCCAGTTCCATGTTCTCCATATCTATGTTCATTCTTTTTCCTCCCGTGCGTATCGGATGGTGCCCTTACACCGCCCGAAAGCACATACAGTGTGTGCTCATCTGATATGCTTATCGGCATCTGTTATAGACGAGTTATCATGAATATGTATGTGGATATCGACATCAAATTCGTCTCGTCTGCGACAGTTAACTATACTCAACGTATACATATAATTTTGCCCATCATCATACATTCTACAACGATGTGTGGAACTATCTTGGTAGCGTAACGAATTTTTTGTAATTTGGTTTGCGCCAATATGGTGCGGCCCAGTCACCGGCTCTCCGACGCGAAGCGCATGCGAAGCATCTGCGGTAGCCCCGCGCCATGAGCCTGGAGCCGCCCAAGGTTGAACTTGACGACGAATAAAATGGGGCCGGATAGTTACGTATGTTCGCTATCGCGGATCACTGCGTCCGCGTCGCCCGTATGCCGCCCGAAGCACGCGGTAAAGCCCGGCTGCTGATAATGCAAGCGGCGAGCCGGTGTGGCTAGGGCAGGGTCGGGGGCGCTAAGTCGGATGAAAATCTGTGTGCCGGTAGTAGTGGGTCATCGATTATTGCATCTGGTCTGTACGCATACATGATACCTGCGCAAAACAAGCGCGGTGCAAGATTTATAGTTAGGATAGGGGGTTGGTGGCATCATGTGTGGGAGGATTATTTTTTTATAAAAATAATCGTCAAAACATCCCATAATCTTTATCTAGGATTAGTCCAAAGATGATGCGCATGGAGCGCAGAGAACTCCACCACGATCGACACACGGTTTCACTTCTGACTGATCACATGGTTTTCTCGCCAAAATATCGCGGGAAGATTCTGGTCGGAGATGTCGCGCTTGCGCTCGATGAGGTCATTCGCAAGACTTGCAAGGATCTTGACATCGAGATCATCGATATGACAGTGAATGTTGATCATGTTCACCTTTTTGTGAAATATCCCCCGAAATATTCAGTGAGTTATATAGCCAAAAGAATAAAAGGGTAGAGCAGTCGAGAACTGCGCAAGGCGTTTCCACATCTCAAGGAATGGTGCAGTAAAAGTCTCTGGGCACCATCCTGCTTCCATGGCTCGGTTGGTCATGGGTGGGAGGTTGTTGAGCGCTACATACAGAATCAGGAGAAACCGAATGCAAAAACGCGATGTACAGGCCTTGGACTTAAGTCTGGGGTTTAGTGACTTCGGGAGGCTGACATGAAGTATATGGAGGTCGGGGTGGGTCGTGTGAGCAAAAGGGTTTTATGGGGGGTGAGTACCAGAGGATGGCGTTATGTCATCTGAAAAATATTTCGGTGCCATAAAGCAAAGAGTTCGGATAATGGAGAAATCTATATGTGGGACATGATTTGGTTTTCTTTAAACAATCCCAGTTTTTGGCAGGGGACAGTTGCAGGTTTGATTTTATATAAATTACTAGAAAAATCGGTTTCGCATATATTAGACAAAATTCGCACTTTATTGCATACAAGAAAAGAACCAATAGAATTCTGCATTGAAGATCTCGATTCTGATTTAACCAACTATGTCAAATTTGGATACCTTTTAGTAAGATTTGGGACCGATGAATTTCTAAAAGAAACTGCAACAGATAGTGAAAGAAAAGATGCCATCCTCCAAATTGAAGAAGTGTTCGGCAAAAGCCATTATGATAGAAATCAAAAGTTGTTTTGTATTACGCTTCCTATAAAAATCCATAAGACGTTAGGAGTCCAGTTCAAGCCTTTTGTAGATGTTTTAGATTCTACCAAATTAAACGATGTGATGGAGTTATTACAAAAAAATGAAAAATTTGACGATGTAAAAATATCAGGTTCACTAAACAAACAACGAATATATTTTTTGCTCAGAACTATAAGTGAAACAATGACACCAGAAGGAATTAGAAACAATTATATCTATCCAAAGTAAAACTTTGCCTATTGGGGTTATCTGGTTTCGTGGTTTTTGCTCTTCGTGACATTGCCTTTGATCACAACTTTGCAGATGTCGAAAGCGATAACCAAACTCTGCGCCGCCCTCGAGAATGTACACCTAACCCCACCGCCATCACACCCCCAACACCCGACCTCCGTCCCACGGATGCACCCGATTTCAATCGGGTGTGGCGCGGACGGGGCTTATATACAGGAAGATCATAAAAGAATTTAGTAATATCTTTTTACCTGTATTTCAGAGTATATAAATTTAACTCCTGGTTTTTGATTATTCTAACCCTTCTGCATCGTTATTTTATCCCTATGTTGTATAAACTAAGGCATAAAGTTTATATAAATCTGAAATTTAGGTTTTTAGGAGATATAAATGCCCACAGAAGATACGGACATTGTATTTTTTCAATGGCTTAGGAAAAAATTAGAACCTCAGTGGCATTTACATATCCAATACAAATTTGGTCGTGTCCCTCACTTACTGAACAGGGGTTCTGAAGTTCATCACCTCTTCAATGGTCCAGATATGATCTGTAAGTCTTTCTGCTATGGCTGGAGTTCGCCGCAACCACTTTCTTTTGCCCTGGGGGACCTTCAACTTTATAGAATCGTGTGGTTAGTCCCAGATCAGAGATCTGGGACTGCTTCAGCAGAGCTGAAGCATGATGAAGTTGTACCATGTTTGGAAGAAGTCGATTGCACGAGAATGCATCACAATAGACTTACTACAGTTCGTACCTTTGCGAATGAACCTGGCCAAGGAGTTTCTGATTGTGAGGTTAATCCTCTCTACATAGGAGGTGCTTATCTTACCTTCAGAGTTGGTACCAAGCGCCTCTAAAACGTCGTCCGTATTCCCAAAGACCACCCGCTGGACCGTCGCAACAACCTGGTTTTTTTCTCGTTTCTTGCAGACCTGTGCATATTTTAAGTCAGGTGGGGGAACGAGCACAGGTAGGGGTTTCCTTCCTATTCCCTTGTACGGAGGTGTTTCCAGTACCCCATAGACCGCCAACAGCCCTTCCTCAAATGGGTCCCAGTCATCCGAAGTGAAAACCGGGATCGGAGAATCAGGATCTCGTCTATGTTCCACGTCTTGGAATAGTCCGATGGCGTCTTTGGTTGTACGACCCCCCTCATGATGAGCGATGAACAGTCTTGTGTCGGTCTTTATGGCCGTCAAAGAATAAACGTCTCCGTACTCCTCAGGGTCCCCCTCCTCAACATTTTTATTTTTTTTTAATATATGACCATATTTCATCAATTTGAACTTTATCTAGGTTAAGATTGTTTAAAAAGTAGTTGTTAACCTCGTTACAGTGGGCTCCAGCCAGGTCTACCCATCGACATATTGCATCTTTGTCATGACCAGTGGCTCTAGCCACTCCGCGAATGCTGCCCTTCTCAGGCAACATCGCCAGGGTCCTGAGTACTTCGTCCCAAGGTGTGATCAAACCGAAAAACGGCGTGCCTCGAGTCTCACTAAAACAATGACCACATGTCTTACATCGTAGAAGCGCTGTGTTATTTTTCCCCATATCGTTCCTTTAGAACGATGTTACCAAGACCTTTCTTGCCGTAGTTTGGGCAATCCACGTTCCAACACCAAAATTGCGACAGATCTAACTCATCCTGCAAAGCTACTCCCCCACAGTCAGAATTTAGCTAAAAGTATATAAAGCTTTCAGTTTCCGGTGGACACGACCTGAAAATGGAAAGCCTTTTAAATATCAAAAATCTATCTATTAAGCGTGGTGAGGAAATGAACTTCAAAGTTGTTATAAAGGAAGATTTAGAAGATGAGGGATACAATGTGAGCTGCCCAGCATTACCGGGATGCCATTCCCAAGGCGACACGATAGAAGAGGCTCTGGAAAATATCAAAGATGCAATACAGGGATGTATGGAAGTTATTAATCAGAGAGCATTGAAAGGGGTCGAAGAACAAGCCATAGAAGTAGTCGTGTAAATGGCGAAGTTACCAGTAATATCCGGACTCAAAGCAGTAAAAGCTTTCAGTAAAGCTGGTTGGGTCGTAAGTAGGCAAACGAGAAATCATGTCATCATGGAAAAAGTTGGATATTCCACTACGCTTTCTGTGCCAAAACACAGGGAGCTAAAGAGAGGTACGCTTAGAGATTTGATTAAAGATGCCGGATTGACCGTTGAGGAGTTTGTTGAGTTGTTATGATGGAAAAAGGCAGTATTCGGACTCAGAAAGGGATATTTAAGATGGTAGGAGGTTTAAACAGGGATGCCTCGGACTTTAGTCCGAGTGTGGCGTGGATGGGGCTTAAGAGAAAGGTGATAATAATAAAAACATGGAAGGAGTAAAACAAACATGAAGCTTAAAAAAGTTCGTATCTGCAAGTTTAGGAACTTCTTGGATTCGGGTGAAGTACCTATTGAACCTGATATTACGTGCCTAGTCGGCAAAAATGAATCCGGGAAAACTGCTCTGCTACATGCAGTTTACCGCCTAAATCCATCTCGTCCTAATGTACAATTCTCAATTATTGATCATTACCCCGCTTGGATAGAAAAAAGAGATGGTCTAAGTGGTATTGACTTAGACCAAGTTGCTCCAATCGTGTGTACCTTTGAGCTTGAGGATGTTGACATTAAGAAACTAGAAGATCGATTTGGCCCAAAATCTATCAAATCAACGGAGATCTCCTTCGAAAGACATTACAATGGAGAATTGGTTTGCCAAATAGATATTGATGAGAAAATAGTTATCAGTTACATCTTGGATTCCGTGGATCGAACTCCAGAAATAAAAAATCTGAGCGAAGCATCAACCATAGACGATCTAGACCAAGCAATTAGTGATCTAGAATCTTCTCAGAAGGGCGAAGCATCTGATGACACTATCCCGGAGTCTGATGAGATCGAAGGAACTCTAACGCAAACTTTGGTGAGCCTTCGGAAAAGTGTAAATTCCATACTTGGTGGCAAATCCCTTGTAGAGGCAGTCACTGACAGCGCGCAACAATTACTTCCTAAGTTTCTGTACTTCGACGAGTATAGTAAATTGCCGTACTCGTGTGAAATTCAAAGAATACTAAAAACAGATCAAAAGGAACTTAGTGATTCCGAGCTAACTGCAAGAGCACTACTCAATATGGCCGCAGCTGATGATGATTACCTTTTGAATCCAGACTATGAACGACGAAAGCGAGAACTGGAAAATGTTGCTAATACACTCACCTCAGATGTCCTTAAGTATTGGTCTCAAAATCCTGAACTCAGGGTACAGCCAGATATAAATCAGAAGACAGTTGAGGATACACAAGGACAGCATTCAGTACTAGATGAGCTAAAATTACGCATTTGGGATCAACGCCATTCGTTGTCTTTACCATTTGATGAACACTCCTCAGGTTTCAGGTGGTTCTTTTCATTTTTAGCAGCTTTTTCCGAACACGAATACGCACAAGAGTCAATTGTCATATTGCTTGACGAACCGGCGTTGAATCTTCATGCCAGAGCACAGGCTGATTTCTTGCACTTTATTGAGGATAGGCTGGCACCTAAGTGCCAAGTTGTATATACAACGCATTCTCCATTCATGATTCAGCCAGGCTTTCTACATCGCGTAAGGCTGATTGAAGATCAAGGCCAAGACACAGGAGCTAAAGTCACATTAGATGTTCTTTCGACTGATCCGGACACTTTATTCCCTCTACAAGGAGCACTCGGCTATGACATTGCTCAGAATCTCTTTATTGCACCCAATAATCTTGTGGTGGAGGGGACATCAGATTTTACATACTTGGACCTTATTTCACGACATCTAGAAAGTCTTACTGGTTGTACACCTTTAGATGACGCTTGGACGATTCTCCCAGTTGGAGGTGTGGATCTCATTCCCACTTTCATTGCTTTATTGGGTACACATCTGAATCTCGGAGTCTTGATTGATTCTAAGAAAGGGGGGACTCAGAAAATATCAAGACTAGTTGAACGGGGATATATAACAATTAACAACATAGTTACCATAGGTCAGATATTGGATCGTAGTCAAGCAGACATCGAAGATCTATTCCATCCTCAGGACTATCTTAATTTGTACAACGGTGCATTCGGCAAGAAACTCAGTGCTTCTGTCTTGAACGGTGATGATCCAATTGTCAAGCAAATTGCTCGTGCCGAAGGGATTGATAGTTTTGACCATGGGAAACCAGCGGATTTCCTACTCAGAAACCGTGATGCTATTTTCCCAAACTTGGATCAAGAGACTATTGACAATTTTGATTCACTCTTCAATATACTTAATTCGTTACTTGCTTCATTTGAAAAAACGTAGTACGTAAGCGCGAGTGGAACTTCGCATAACTGCGCTAAAATCCAGCACATTGCTTCGCGAATGCGCCATTCGTTACACGTAAAACACTTGAAATAAGAGAATGTTAAAGATAAAACAAAACCCCATCCCACGGCCCCCGTGGATGCCTCGGACTTCAGTCCGAGCGTGGAGAGGCTGGGGCCTACTGAACAGGGACGCTGAAAGTCATCAACTCTTTAATGGTCCAGATATGGTCTGTAAGTCCTTTCGCCATGGCTAGAGTTCGCCGCAACTACCTTCTTTTGCTCTGAGGTATCTCCAACTTTAGAGAATCATGTGGTTAGTCCCAGATCAGAGATCTGGGACTGCTTCAGCAGAGCTGAAGCATGATGAAGTTGCACCAGGCTTGGTGGAACCTCTTCAGCCTGGGCACCTGCCTATTCCAATCGAGCTTGGGTCTATTGATCTTATTATCGCTCAACGGCTGGATGAGCCGGCGGGTTATGGGAACGGTTGGACATCCGCCCCTCAACGGCGCGGGGTGACCGCAGGCAGCAAGATGCTCACCGATCCCGGATTTACACGTCGTCCAAAACCAGCGTCTCCCATTCTACCGCGCCCGACGTTACCGCACTCTTGACCTTCTTCTCGGTCCGGCTGAGCCTGGCCTTCCCTGTCTTCACGTCCATGAGAACGATCCTGCGGATCTTTCCGTCTCCTTCCATCGCCTCAGAGTAGCCATCGAAGATTATGTAGTCTATGGGGCTCCCGATGAACCTGGCGTCGGCAGGGTTATAGTCAAACCCGGGAAGCAATGGTGCGAGCTGCTCTGCGATCTTTCCCTTCAGAACCGCCCGGCTCTTTCCCAGCGTGTCCCGCCTGATCCGCTTTTCGGCATCTGCCATCCATTCCTTGAAGGCCAGCTCGTACTCTCTTCGAACCTGACGCCTGATCAGGATATAACAGATCAAGGCGCCGATGATCGCTCCGATGATCAACACGGAAAAAACCAAGAAGATACCCTGATCAAGGTCGGGCATGGGCAGATATGTCATGACAGCCTCCACCACCTGCGCCTCATATCTTCGCTGGCTGCCCCTCGTCTGCTGCCCAGCTGATGTACTCTGTGGTGGGGAACTCGTGCAGGGTGGTGGCTACTATCAGCCCTTTTCCGAACTTTCCCACCACCAGGACCGCTCTCTTCTCCGGGTCGGTGAGCACGGTCTCGAACCCCTCTCCCGGGATCAGGTAGCCGTCACATTCCACGGACGTCTTCTCCGCCAGGCAAGAGCACCGATGGTCCGAGGCGGGGATCAACTCCGTGGATCTGTAATCCTGGACGTATCTGAGCGTTAGCGGCAGCCAGTCGTAACGGTGCTCGGGCACCAGCGGCCCGAAGACGGATAATACCCCCCCTTTCTCCACAAAGTCGGCTATCTTCGATCTGCATGCCTTCAAGCCCGGCAAGGTTTTGGAATACAAGGGGTTGGCAAAGCCGGTAGGTATGATGATCATCTTGAACCGTGGAAGAAAAGGGCTACCCAGTATCCCCGGATCGACAAACTGGTATTCACGTCCCTGTTCTTTGAGCAGCTTCTCGAAGAGGAAGGTCTTCTCGCCGATGAACGCTATGTCTGGCATACCGTCTACGATCTGAGGTCAGAGCTAAAAGCTTTTATGTTCGGCTTCGCATGAATCGAAGATCTTTAGTATACCTTTTCAGAAATCACTCCAATAAGTTTATTACTATATGTGATTATAATGCTGCCCTAAGGTGTACTTTATGGAACAAGAACTCATGAGAATCGGGGTATCCCTCCCGGAATCGTTGCTGAACAGGTTCGACGGGATAATCGGAAAGCGTGGATATTCTTCCCGGTCGGAGGGCATAAGAGACGCGATCAGGAACTATATCATCCACTACGAGTGGATGAGCGACGTCAAAGGCGATCGTATCGGGGTCATAACCATGGTTTACTCCCATCATCAGCGTGGTCTGGTGGACTCTCTTACCAACATACAGCACGAGTTCGTGGGCACCATCCAGTCCACGCTCCATATCCATCTTGATGAAGACAACTGTTTGGAGATCGTGACTCTCAGAGGTGAAGGTCAGGTGGTGAGAGAGGCGGCGGAGAAGATGATGGCTCTCAAGGGGGTCAAGCACGTCAAGCTGACCACCACCTCAGTGGGCACGGACCTCTGAGCCGGTTTGGCGGTGAGACTCTGCAGGTCTCGGAGATCATCTCTGGGGTGTACGACCTCGATCTGGGCGATCGGAGGCGTATAGCTACCCGTCCGAAGGCACCCGTCTCCGTCTACGGGGAGAGGATCGTCGAGGGCTACCGGATCTGGGATCCTTTCCGGAGCAAGCTCGGGGCGCTCCTGCTGAAAAGTCATCGGTCCGAGCTGGGCCTATCACCGGCCTCGAGGGTGCTCTACCTGGGCGCGGCCACCGGGACCACGGTGAGCCACGTCAGCGATATGGTGAGCCTGGTCTACGCGGTGGAGTTCTCGCCCCGATCGATGCGCGACCTCCTCCGCCTCTGCGAGTCTAGAGAGAATATCGTCCCTCTGCTGGAAGATGCGTCCCGGCCGGAGAGCTACGGCGCCTTTCTGGAGCCCGTAGATCTGGTCTACCAGGATGTGGCCCAGAGGAACCAGGCAGAGATCGCCAGCAGGAACGTTGCCAGATATCTGAAGCCCGGGGGCATCCTGATCTTAATGGTCAAGACCAGGAGCATAGACGTGACCCGCCCGCCCAAGGAGGTTCTCCATGCCGAGCTGGGCCGGTTGGAGGGGGCAGATCTGCAGGAGGTGGTAGATCTGAGACCCTACCACCAGGATCACTGGGCGGTTATCGCCAAAAAGAGCCTATGATTCAGCTCAGCAGATCTTTGATCTTGTCCCTGATTATGCTGGGCAGCAGCCTGACGTAGCCGATCAGAGGGATCCTGAGACGTGCCACACCGATCACCCATTCGTCTCTGACGGGCATTCTGTAGTTGATCCCCCAGACGGCGTAGGTCTCGTTATCCATATCGATGAAGGCAAGACCGGTCTCTTTGTCTAGATAGGCGTCTTTGCCGATGGATATTATCTCGCCCTTCATCTGTTGATCGTGGAAGTACTTCTGGTTGACCACACCCAGGATCTCGCCGGCTCGCTGATCGATCTCGGTGTTGTTGTCCCCCTTGGTGATGTACCCGGAGAAGGGCGCTGGGGGGCCACCCTCCCACATGGGTTCGCCTTCCTCAACGCAACGGAGGGCACGGTGTATTATGGGCGTGGCCTTCTCGGGAGGGTAGGGTTTTCTGAGGAACAGGTGAGACGCTTGGTCGATGAGGGTAAGCTTTTCCTTCCCGTAAGGACGGTAAAGGATGACGTCTCCCGGGTTGTTGAAGGTGTCGTGACCCGTCGTTTCTCCATTTTCCCAGGCGATTACATCCGTCTTGGAGACGCCCTGGATCAGCACGATGTCTCCTATCTTCATGTTCGGGTCCATGCTGCCCGACTCCACAGCCACCATGGGGGTCCACACGCCGAGGGTGATCTGGGAGATCGCTGAGATGGCTCCCACCACCAGGACTACGAATATCAGGTCGCGGAGAAAACCCCGACCGGTCCCCTCTCCTTTCAGCCACTCAATGAGTCTCATCGGGCAGCTTTATCAGTGGTACTTGATATAATCGTTTTCGATGCAGGAGATCGTCCGGCGGTTTGCCGAGGAGGGCTATCTGATAGATCCCGACGCGCTGGAGCTGATCGGTTTCTACCCGGGATCGAAGGAAGCGCTGATAGAGAACGTGGTGGAGAAACTCGATCCTTCTACCTTGGTGGTCAGCGCATCCGACATAAGATCCGCCGGGATCGGACCTGCTCGGGCGCCTTCATGTGGCGA
The DNA here is from genome assembly GCA_030611205.1 of Methanothrix sp. Lineage (GTDB taxonomy): Archaea > Halobacteriota > Methanosarcinia > Methanotrichales > Methanotrichaceae > UBA204. Next base: position 26,535 of record JAUWQF010000001.1, on the reverse strand, counting down.
TCTCTCCGGAGCGAGGCCCAGCCCGTCGCACCGGCCGCGGGTCTTGTTCGGTGGCGGACCGGATGGCGGATCAAAGATCGGGCCATCTCCGGTCAGCGGAGATGTTGCCGTCATCGAGCGAGAGAAGTCATATCTTCGCGGAGAGCGTCGGATACCGGATCCTGTGGACCACCCCTCGCCGAGACCACACCAGTCCAGCTTTTCCTCGGCGTCGGACAATCTGGGAGACGTCGAGGTGCTGAGCGATATAACCGGTAGGTCCACCTGTGTGGGCGAGTACAAGGATTTCGTCAGGTACTTCAGGGATCGTTACGGCAAGATCAGGGAGATGCTCTCCGCCAGGCTGAACGCCAGGCCGATAGAGAGCCTGGGAAAGAGCGCCGTCGGCAGGGAGATCTCCATCGCGGGGATGGTGATGGATCTCAGGACCAGCGCCCGGGGGAACCGGATAGTGGAGCTGGAAGATCCCACAGGCATGGTCACGGTGGTCTTCCAGAAGGGATCCAGCGCCTTTGAGCAGGCGACATCTTTGGTCACGGACGAGGTGATCGGTGTTACCGGCACCACCGACGGAGGGCGCATGGTCTTCGCAACTTCTCTGATCTGGCCCGACATCCAGAGCCAGTCCACCCCCATAGGCGAGGGTGGTGCTCTTTTGTCCTCCGACCTTCATGTGGGGAGCAGATACTTCATGGAGGGGGCATGGGAGAGGTTCGTATCCTGGATCAACGGAGAGGTGGACGATCCTCACGGGCTGGCCTCGGCGGTCAGGTATCTGGTGATAGCCGGAGATCTGGTCGACGGGATCGGGATCTATCCGGGTCAGGAGGCCGACCTGGCCATAAAGGACGTCCAGGAACAGTATGAACTGGCCGCGGAACTCCTGGCGGCCATCCCCAAACGGGTTCGTATAGTGATATCTCCCGGCAATCACGACGCGGTGAGGCAGGCCGAGCCACAGCCTGCCCTCTTCGAGCCGGTGCAGGACCTGTTTGGAGACAACGTATCTTTTCTGGGCAACCCGGCCTGGTTCAGGTTGGGCGGCGTGGACTGGCTGGTATATCACGGCCGGAGCATCGACGACCTGGTTCTCAAGATACCCGGCCTCTCCTACGGCGAGCCCGAGAAGGTGATGGTAGAGATGCTGAAAAGGAGGCACCTCTCCCCCATATATGGTAACAGGGTCTCCATCGCCCCCGAACGGGAGGACCTCCTGGTGATCCAGAAACCGCCTGCCATCCTCCATTGTGGCCATGTTCATACCATGGGCATAACCCGCTACAAGGGGGTGACCGTGGTAAACAGCGGTACCTGGCAGTCTCAGACCGATTACCAGAAGAAGATGAACATCCAGCCGGTACCGGGGATCGTGCCCCATATCGATCTGAAGACGATGCGGGTCAGGAAGCTAATCTTCGCCTGACCGCCGTGGCGAAGATTAGGGTCGCTCTGTTATCCCATATCATTCTACGGGTGGCGGACGATAGCCCTGCCCGATAAATATCATCCTAAAACGTCTTCGGCCCACGCTATAAGGGCTTCCGATGTGGATCGGGAACGATATGTCTATAGTCATTCGGAATATCAAAGTTACCAAAAATTATAAGTATGATTCTGTGGTAGTTACAAATACATTAGCAATGAAGGGGTGAAGTTATGAAAAAAATTGCGGCACTATTAGTGTTGGCCATGGCCATCTTCGTGCTTCCGGCCGTGGCACAGGAGTGGGAGCTACCCGAGGGCGTAGCTTACGTAGAGTTTGGCGGCATGCAGTTTGATGGCATGCGATTTGATGGCGGTATGGCGTTCGTGGTAACCGCGCCTAACGTCAACTTCGATGCTGTCGATCTGGGCAGCCAGCGAGCGTTTGCTGTGTCGAACGGATGGGCGACGAACTTCTTCGACCTCACGAAAAGTCAGACGGCGGGGAATATGGCTGTTACTCCTACTATGAGAGCACAGGAGATAGTAAAGTCTCAGTCTAACGGAAATACGTCGTTGATCTCCAGCGAAATTGGTAGATTACAGCTTGAGGAGCGCTCTGATTCGATGGTGGTAAACGTCGAGCTGATCCGTTCCGGCGATCAGATCGCCATGGCTGCTGGTACGGGTATCTTCGGCAGGGCGGTCGCGAGTAACCATGTGACTCTAGATACAACTCAGGCCTAGTAGCGGCAGAAGGGAAGATGCTTCTGTACAAGGTCGAGACTGGGATGCTATGGTTACAAAACGATGGTCCATCGGCTTGATGCTGGTGGGCGCAGCCCTTCTTTTTAGCTCCGTCACCTCAGCGGGTGGAGATGATATCTTCCCTGGCTGGGAGGCAGATCAAAGCTATCCGGCGTTCAGCGAGTTGGTGGCGTTCCGCTCCAGCTTTGCAGATCCGCCGTCTTTCGGGTGCGCCCCCAATTTATCGGCGGCCCCGAGCATCTTCGACGCAGGAGCGCTCCGGATTCGGCGGCCCGATGGTTATCCCTTCGGCGACCCCGAACCTGAAGAGACCTTCTACGGCGTGGTGGCCATCAACACCGATAAAGGCAACACGGTGATCTGTACCGATCGGTTCGGCGCAGAATCTCCGGATCTGAACTTCATGGAGATCGACGTTAGCAAGATAATAGTGATAGCCATCAACACCGGCAGGGGTGGCACTGCCATAGCGACTTCGGATATCCTCGTCCAACCCACCCAGGGCGTCACCGGGCCTTAACGCTTAGCGCTCGTACATGGACAGGTGCCGGACAGGTCTCCAGCACATGTCGGATATCCCTGCGCCGATTTTTTTTACCACGAGCGAATACGGCCGGCCGGGGTACTGTTCCAGACATCTGTTTTGCCTGGCGCGCCTCTCTGCACGGCATAAACTATAAGGGCGTTTTGTGATATTGTCTGGGTTAGCATGACGATCCAAAGACCGAGAGGTACGAGAGACTTCCTTCCCGATGAGGCGTTCCAGAGGGCTGCGGTGAGGAGGGTGATGCAGGACCTGCTGGTGCGGTGGGGTTATCAGGAGGTGTCCACTCCCACCTTCGAGAAACTGGAGCTTTTTACGATCAAGTCTGGCCAGTCCATAATCGACGAGATATACGCGTTCGAAGATAAGGGCGGGCGGGGTCTGGCTCTCCGTCCGGAACTTACCGCGCCCCTGATGAGGATGTACGTGAACGAGCTCCAGAACGCACCCAAGCCTCTCCGGCTACACTACTTCGGCAACTGTTTCCGGTACGAAAGGCCGCAGAGGGGCCGTTTCCGGGAGTTCTGGCAGCTGGGCGTGGAGCTTATTGGAAGCGAGAAGCCCGACCCCGAGGCAGAGGTCATCGCCCTGGCCCATGATCTTCTGAAGAGCGTCAACGTTCCCGTGGACCTTCATGTCGGCCACCTCGGTCTGATAAGGGCCATCCTCGGTCGCATCCCCGCCGGAGATAGACCGGCCATCATGAGGTTCATCGATAAGAAAGAACGCCAGCTTCTCGCTGAAAAGCTCGAAGAGATCAAAGCGGATCATCTGGGTCTCGATGAGCTGATCGATCTCAAGGGGCGGGGCGCGCTGGATAAGGCGATGGACCTGGCGGAAGAGCTGGACCGGATATCGAGCGGTGGTTCGAGCCCGGCCCCGGAAGATGCCATCTCGTCTGGTCGACAAGAGTCATCTTCATCTGATCTGGGGGGATCACCCTCTTCGGCAGACCCCGAAAACGGGAGGTCGGCCAGGTCTGATACGGTCGGTGGGGCAAGCAGCTCGATCCGCGAAGGTCTGGAGGATTTCGGGGAGCTGGTGGACCTTCTGGACTGCTATGGGGTGGAGGCTGTTGTGGACTTCGAGATCGTCCGGGGCCTGGAGTACTACACGGGAACGGTCTTCGAGGCCTACGCCACCGGACTGGGGGCCCAGAACCAGGTCTGCGGTGGCGGGACCTACCACCTGGCCGGGCTTCTGGGAGGAAAGGAGACGTCTTCCACCGGGTTCGGCATCGGCTTCGACCGGATCATGGAGGTCGCCCGGGTCGGCGTCGAGAGACCCTCTCCCGTCGTCCTGGCCTTCGTCCCTTCGGTGAGGGCGGAAGCGATCGAGGCGGCGAAGAGGTTGCGGAGAAGTTTTCCCGTGGTCCTGGACGTGATGGGCCGTAGCCTTGGGGCCCAGATGAAGTACGCCAGCGCCATCGGCGCCCGGCAGGTGGTGATCCTGGGGCCCAAAGAGGTGGAGTCCGGCGAGCTAACCCTGCGGGACATGGAGAGCGGAGCCCAGGAGAGCCTACGCATGCAGGCGATCGAGGAGAGGCTGTGTTCAAAGTGATGGATTCTGACCGCACTTCGGAGGGGGGAGGCCGGAGGCATCCAGGAACGCAATCTCCCACGACAGTCGGTCACTCACCCTGGCCACCTTATCGAAGGCGTCCACGCGCCTGCGTGAAAAAGTACATTTAGGTGGAGATGGAGAACCAAATGACCGGTTTATCAGAACGGGCGGTGAGCAGATGAGATGGATTATATTAAATTTGATTTTGTTGATGTTTCTGATATCACCGTCCTCGGCCGCACCCGATGAGGCAATGGGCGTCGTTACTTACGTTGAGAGTGGTGATACCTTCGAGGTATGGATAGAGAAGTTCGATCCCCGAATAGAGGAGGGCTACGAGGTGGTGAGGCTCGCAGACGTCGACTCACCTGGCTCGAATACCGCCGAAGGACGAGCCGCGAAGGAGTTCACCGAGGCCATGCTCCTGAATAAGCGCGTCTGGTTGGACATCGATAACAAGAGCGAAGACGGACGCGGACCCTACGGTAGGCTAATCTGTGTGGTCTATCAAAAGACGCCCAACGGAAGCATCAATAACGAGTCCTTCAACAAGATGCTGGTAGACGCCGGTCATGCCACGGTCAGAGATTTCGAGACCAACGAGTTTGACCCCGTCGACTGGTGGTCGGCTTCTGATCTAGGAATCCCGCTGGTCATCAACGAGGTGGAACTCAACCCCGAGGGGGACGATCAAGGGGGCGAATGGGTAGAGCTGTACAACAGAGGCGATGAAGATATCTATATGGGCGGCTGGACCCTCTCCTCTGCCCATGGACTAAACTTGACCCTACCCGAAGAGGCCACGATCCGAGCAAGGGGGTTCTACGTGGTGACCATAGAGGAAGGGCGGCTCTACAACAGCAATGAGGTTATCTTCCTGAGGACGGATGCCGGGCCCGTGGTCGACAGGACCATCCCCCTGGACGATACCAAGAACGATGATCGTACCTGGGCCAGGTGTCCCGATGGAGGGGTTACATGGGTATACGTTCTCTCCAGCAAAAATGTGACCGCAACGTGCGACGTTCTTTACTCTGCCAGTTCCGAAGACAAGAACTGGCTCCGTTGTTGCGCCGGAGGTTACACCCATATGGATCCCCAGGACCGGCAGCTCTGGAACATCACTGGGTTTTTCATGTAGTACATGAACGAGCGGGTGCTAATCCTTGAGACCCATGGCGTCCAGGGCCATGAGGTAGCCTGTGGCCCGTTCCGATAGCGGGTACCTGCGAACCAGGTTCTTGAACCGTTTTCCGTGGTTGGGCTCGACCAGGTGGGCCAGCTCATGGACGATTATGTAGTCCTCCACCCACTGAGGTACGTTCTTCATCCGGGAGCTGATCCTGATGGTCCCGTCTGCCGGGGTGCAGCTCCCGCGCCTCTTCATCTGTCGATATGAGTAGCTGATGCTCTTCCAGCCGAGGGCACCGTCGAAGTACCTCCGGTTGAGATAATCGGCCCTCTTCTGGAGATGGGCGTTGTCTTTGGGCGCGATCTTCATCTCCATCTTGGCCCGGAACTGAGATATGTGCTCCTCGAGTTCTTCGTCCGAGATTGTGGCGGGAGCCATCACCACCATGGCGCCGTCGACCATCCGTGCCTGGATGGTCTTCTTGCGCCGGGCCGATCTCTTGACGATCACCTTCATCTAAGGTAATGGGCGCGGTGATCATATGAATCCGTTTCGGGATAGATGGTAGTGGCTCAGCACTCCGAAAAATAGAAGACCGATGCTAATTCGAAGGTCAAAGGTATAAAAGAGGTATTCGAACGTGATCGCCTGGCGAGGTACTCTTATCGGGCGTGCACCCTCATAAACGCCGCCCACTCTTCTCTAAACGTTTCATATTTACCCGCATTTCGTTCCGCATATCTTCTTGCTCTCGGCAGATGCCGAATGTTCCTCAGGCATTCTTTCGCCTCTTCCCACCGGGCTTTGGAAAGGAGATCGATTGTGAGCAATAGAGAGGTAATAAACACCCTCATGCCCAGGTTCTTGCGCACGAAGAAACCTGGATAGGGATCGAGAGAGGCTGCAGAGATCCCCCAGCGGAGCAGTTTCTCCCTCTCGTAAAAAAAGCGATAGATATCATTTCTCATCAGGGTACACCAGGGTAGAGGGATCTTGGGCGGAAGGTGCTTTATGCTCAGCTCTCTGTCCAGCAGGATCTGGAACCCGAAGTGATCCGCGTTCCGCAGATAATCGACGTCTTCGCCTCTCGCGATCCAGGGATCGAAGGGTACCTGGGTGAAGAGCCTTCGATTTATGACCATGTTTCCTCCAAGGGCGATGGTTGTTTTATTCAACCTCTCTTTGGAGTCTATGACCGAGAAGGCCTCGTTCATCTTTTCCTCTTTTTTCCAGAAACGTCTCGACCAGGGCACCGATTCTTCTACTTTGTAGCTTCCCGTCTCCGGGTTGACGTAATACCCTGCTATCCCATCCACAACCTCGCCACCGTATCTCTTGCCCACAAATTCGGTGGCCTTCCTCAAGAAGTGTTTATCTTCCACGACCTCGTCATCATCGAGAAAGATAATATTCTCCGCACCTTCCATAGCGCCCAGCAGTAATCCGGTATTTCTACAGCACGAATACCCGGATACTCCGATATTTTCTGACAGCTCTGGCGAAAAATCGCTTACACGTCTCTTGAGATTATTCAGCCGATCTTCGGTAAGTACATCGATCTCCAGATCATAATTTGCAACGAAACGCCTCCTTTTTTCCTCGCTCTGAGGCGTGAACGATGTGGGGAGGATCAGGATCGGCGTATCTTTGAGATCGGACCGGGATAGGCTATTCAATAGCCGACCTAGTAGGTTGCATTCCTCATTAAAGGTCAGGGAATGATCGTATATCCGATGCTCCGTGCCTTGAACTATTGCATATGTCGGAATTTCGATTATCGTCTTCATACGGACCATCCCTCGGGCGCGATCTGATTTTCCGGCGATCAGGATAACGCTTCATCAAGGCCGTTCCGACTTCAAGAGAGCATGAGCTTCATAAGCCAGGGTAGCGTCCCTAACCCTCGCCTTATTAAGCTTTCCTTTTGTAGATCCGGCGTGGACGATGGTGATAACATCCCACCGTTCTCTGGCCGAAGGCGCCGATCACGGTCCAGAGACTTCAGGGGGTTTGGGCACGTATGGGTAGGGTCCGAAGGAGCAGGCTCTTGGTAGGACAGCAATAAGAGCGGAGCCCCAGAAGGTCTACATGGCGAAGATAGAGACGGCGGCGGGGGCATCATCACCCATCTCAGGCGGATATCCCGGAAAAAGGAGGGGACGTAGGCGGTCCGCAGGGACTCTCGTCCGCCTTCACATCCATAAAGATCGCGTTGCTCGGCACCTCGTCGACGGTGAACATGATCGTATGACGTCCCGGTGAGGCAACATAGAACCAGATATACCTGTAGCCCTCGGAAGATTGACCCAGGCTGCGGTTCTGTATGATCCCGTTGGGGTATATCTCGTATACATTTACGGCCCCGTTTCCGGGGATGTACACAAGCTCACGTATCCAGACGCCGATGGGGCAGACGGCGTTCCATGACCAGCCTGAGGTGGTGTCTACCCACATGGCCGGAGAGGTGGCCAAAAACGTTGTCCCAAACTCGCTCCAGGATAGTTCAGCCCCTTGATAGTAGACATGGCCGGGTGGCGCCGCGTTCACATCGTATATGTGCATCGCGCCCTGGTCCGATGCGAGAGGGGGCTGACATGTATAAGTGGCGGTTGGCGTTACGGGCGTTGGCGATGGTGGTCTTGGGTTGTACTTGCAACTTCCGTCGTAGAAGGCCACCGCACTACAGCGGGTGCCGTCGGGGAAGACGCATATCCCATGTTTGGATCCATCGTCTTGCCACCGATACCCCTGATCGGTGCAGTACTCGTGGTAACGATCCGGCTTTGGTTTAGGGTTGTAATGGCATTCTCCCCTGTAAAAAGCCCACTCTTCACAGGACGATCCATCGGGGAATATGCAGTGTCCCACACCGTTTTTGATCTGGAGATTATATCCTTGTTCGGTACAATAGACCGAGGCAGGGTTCTCTCCGCCAGGACCTATGAGGGGTCCAGGATCGTAGCTGCACTCTCCTCTGTAGAAAGCCCACTCCTCACAGGACGAACCGTCGGGAAAATAGCATCTACCATCTCTGAGTTCGTATCCCTTGTTAACACAATAATCGGCGGCAGGGTTCGACATCCCTATGACTGAACCGCCATCGCCGGAATCTCTGGTGACGCCTCCTATGAAACCACCACCATCGGACTCACCGGAGACTGGGCCGGGTTTTGCTCCAATCAATATGCAGAGAAGCAACAACGGTATGAAAACCCTATTTCTTCCTATCAACGTGATCCCCTCCTTGGGGGTTCTATTAAGCGATGTTGCCAAGTATCTAAGATACATATGATAGAAAAATCTTTTGATACGATCACATTTTTGTGGTACTCGACTCCACACCTCCAGGGGACACGGCCTATGATTGTGATGTAGTCGTTATATTATATATTATAAAAACTATAACATAAAAAAAAACATCATTATAACTCATCGAATATGGTTTTGTGTCTTCAAAGTCGGGGACGGTGTGCCAACGAGGTTATCGAACACGCATTGCGGAAGTTTTTGGAACGTGGACGTACTCAGCCATGAGGCATCACCGCGGAGCCCGAAAGCGACCCATTTGTGGATTACACATACTACGTGCAGTTGACGATTTTATGGGCAGATAAACTGAAGATCACAAACGGTTGGCCTGCCCGCCGATAGATCAGAAGTGGATCGCATGTTTTCGGTTTTAGAGCTAGCTTCAACCATCTACATCATCGACCAACCATTGTAGCAGAACTGTATACACCCGACATTCTTATCAAAATTCTTTATATGTTGGATATATGTTAAACACCTGCCGCCCATCGCATTCTTACGTCAATCATATAAATACGTGTACATATAATGTACTATTTTGTCCTGTTATACAACACAATATAAAAGATAAACTGCATCATTTGTCTTGAAGCAGGATGTCGCGCGGTTCAACATAATTAATGGTACAGCGGTAACACCACATGGTTATGTTTTTATAATGAACATGTTAATAATAATTGGCGCGCAAAAACTTTAAGTATCTATATAACAAAGGGCTCAGGGCAGGATGCTGTACTGGAGAGATACATTGCTGGGTATGAAGACTTTTAGATTAACCATCATACCATTCGCTCCGGCGATATGGCTCCACGACGGCCTATCTGCTAAAAGGTAAAAGGAGGAAGACGAACGTGTCTGACAAGATAGACCTATACAGTGACCGCGGCGTTCTTCTAAAGAGTGACGTTGATCTGAACGCGATCAGCCCCCTCAAGAACGCAGCGATGAAAAAACTAATTGCCCTGACCAAGCGAACCGTTGCGGTCAACCTGGCAGGAATAGAGAACGCCCTTAAGACCGGCAAGGTCGGCGGTGCTGGCAGGCAGATCAAGGGCAGAGAACTCGACTATGACGTCGTGGCCAACGCCGACGCCATCGCCGGAAAGATCAAAGAGCTCATCCAAGTAGACGAGGGCGACGACACCAACGTGGAAGTCATGGGCGGCGGAAAGCAGCTCTTGGTCCAGATCCCCACCGCCAGGGTCGACGTCGCTGCAGAGTTCGTTGTGGGAATGACCGCGACGGCAGCGGCCGCCACAGAGGCGCTCGTTCAGCAGTTCGGTGTTACCTACCTCGAGGCACCCATGGTCCACGCCTCGGTCTGGGGCCAGTACCCGCAGACGGTCCCCATGTCTGGCGGGAACATAGCTTCTGTTCTCAACATCCCCCAGAACGATGAGGGTCTCGGCTTCGCCTTGAGGAACATCATGGCCAACCACATCGCCGTGATCACCAAGAAGAACGCCATGAACGCCGCAGCACTCTCTTCGATCTTCGAGCAGATCGGGAACTTCGAGATGGGCAACGCCATCGGGATCTTCGAGAGGTACCAGCTTCTGGGCCTGGCATACCAGGGCCTGAACGCCAACAACATGGTCTATGACATGGTCAAGACCAACGGCAAGACCGGTACCATCGGAACAGTCGTGCAGTCCACGGTCGAAAGGGCCATCGATGACGGCGTAATAAAGGCAGGCGAGACTCTTCCCTCCGGGTTCATAATGTACGAGGCAGAGGACATCCCCCTGTGGAACGCCTACTGTGCAGCAGGGACCCTGGCCGCGACCATGGTCAACTGTGGTGCTCTGAGAGGTGGCCAGGCAGTCTCCTCAACGCTGCTCTACTTCAACGACCTGATCGAGAAAGAGACCGCCCTGCCCGGTTGCGACTGGGGTAAGGTCATGGGAACCGCGGTCGGGTTCTCCTTCTTCAGCCACTCCATCTACGGTGGCGGCGGACCTGGTGTATTCAACGGCAACCACATCGTGACCAGGCACTCCAGAGGGTTCGCCATACCCTGTGTTTCTGCGGCAATGTGTCTTGATGCAGGCACCCAGATGTTCTCACCAGAGATGACCTCTGGACTGGTTGGCACCATCTACGGCGGGATAAAGGAGTTCAGTGAGCCCATCGTCTCTGTTGCGGAGGCGGTGTAAAACTGGTTGAATGCATGGTCGCTAATGAATCAGACACGGAACCGGTCCAGATAGAGATATTCCCCCGGAGGCTGCTGAGGCCGGAAACCGCCCAGCGGGTTCTCAATGAGATATACAAAGAAGGCGGCGTGACCAGGATCATGGTCCAAGGGCCCAGCCTATCGAAAGTAATCCCTTACGGTCCCGGAAGGGGTCTTCCCATCGAGGAGAACAAAGACCTTCTCCTCGAGGTGGGGGACCAGGCCCTGGAGCTGAGGGTCAAGGTGGGACGGATCTGGCTCGAGCTGGAGAACGAGGAATATCTTGAGGGCGTGAAGGCGGCATGTGAGCGAACGCTGCCCTTCCCCTTCGAACTCAAAAAAGGAACGCTATTCCACACCAAACCAACGATCTCCGATTATGCGAAGTACGGGGACGATATCAAAGACAAGCGTATCCTGGGACTGGTTGATCCGAAGGCCAAGGCGGAGAGAGATCTGGCCATACTGTCTGATGAAAGAGTGTGACATGTAATTTTCAGAAGGAGATGGTAAGATATGGTATACACACCACAATATTATCCAGGCACCACGTCTGCCGGCGTTAACAGGCGGAAGCACATGTCTGGTGACGTGGAGAAGCTTCGAGACATATCCGATATGGATATCGTAGCCGTCATGGGTCACAGGGCTCCTGGTGCAGACTATCCCAGCACCCACCCACCACTGGCAGAGATGGGTGAGCCGGACTGCCCCATAAGGCAGCTAGTAGAGCCAACCCCTGGTGCGGCCGCAGGAGACCGGATCAGGTACTCTCAGTTCACAGACTCCATGTACAACGCCCCCGCGGTCCCCTATTGGCGATCCTACTGGGCAGCCATCAACTGCAGGGGTGTCGACCCAGGAACCCTCTCGGGCCGACAGATCATCGAGGCCAGAGAGAGAGACATAGACGCTTACACCAAGACCATAATGGACAGCGAGATGTACTGTCCGGCCCTCGCTTCGATGAGGGGCTGTACCGTGCACGGCCACTCACTGAGGCTCGAGGAGAACGGCCTGATGTTCGACATGCTGGCCAGGTGTGAGGTTGGAGACGACGGAAACGTCTACTACAACAAGGACCAGGTAGGTGTCCCCATCGACCAGAAGGTCAACGCCGGGAAACCCATGAGCGAAGACGAAGCAGCGAAGAGGACCACCATCTTCAGGTACGACAACGTGGCCTTCGGAGGATCCATCGGCGACAGAAAGCTCGATGAGGGACTGATCGCCCTGCACCACATGTGGGAGCGCAGGAGCAGATGGGGCTTCAGACCAGAGTAAACGGTGGTGAGATAAATGGGAAAGATTCATACTAAAAAGCTATTCGTAAGGGCCCTGAACAAGAAGTTTGGAAAAGACTTCGACCTTACGGGCAAGAAAACCGATTATGCACCCTTCAAGGAGCTGGGCGTCCTTCAGAGCGACCGTAAGAAGGAGTTCATGGCGGCTTCCAAGAAGCTGGAGGGCAAGCGTGGCATCTCCATGTACAACCCGATGCTACACGCTGGTGGTATCCCGATGGGGCAGAGGCAGATCGTCCCCTACAAGCTCTCCACCACAGAGTACATAGTCGAGGGCGACGACCTCCACTTCGTCAACAACCCTGCCATGCAGCAGATGTGGGACGATATCAGAAGGACCGTACTCGTCGGTCTTGACATGGCCCACGAGGTGCTGGAAAAGAGGCTGGGAAAAGAGGTCACTCCTGAGACGATCAACAACTACCTGGAGATCCTGAACCATGCCATGCCCGGCGCTGCTGTGGTCCAGGAGCACATGGTCGAGACCCACCCCGGACTGGTGGACGACTGTAACGTCAGGATGTTCACCGGTGACGACGACCTGGCAGACGAGATCGATGATCAGTACCTGATCGACATCAACAAGCTATTCCCCGCCGACCAGGCCGAAGAGATCAAGGCCGCCATGGGCAAGACTTCCTGGCAGGCTGTCCACATCCCCACCATAGTCTCCAGGACCTGTGACGGTGGTACGACTTCCAGGTGGAGCGCCATGCAGCTCTCCATGACATTCATCGACGCCTACCGCATGTGCGCCGGTGAGGCCGCGGTGGCCGACCTGGCCTACGCCGCGAAGCACGCCGCGGTCATCCAGATGGGCGAGATGTTGCCCGCCAGGAGGGCCAGAGGACCCAACGAGCCCGGTGGAGTCAGCTTCGGCTTCCTGGCCGACATGGTCCAGACCCAGAGGGTCAAACCCTGGGACCCGCCACAGATATCACTGAACGTTGTGGCCGCAGGAGTCATGCTCTACGATCAGATCTGGCTCGGCAGCTACATGTCCGGTGGTGTTGGGTTCACCCAGTACGCGACCGCCGCCTACACCAACGATGTGCTTGACGACTTCTCCTACTATGGCTGCGACTACGGCGTAGACAAGTACGGAGGATGGGGAGAGGCTCCGGCTACCCTGGAAGTTATCAAGGACCTGACCACCGAGACCACCCTCTACGACATGGAACAGTATGAGGCCTACCCGACCCTGCTGGAGGACCACTTCGGTGGATCCCAGAGGTCCGGTATCATGGCAGCTTCCTGCGGTGTCACCTGCGGTTGTCTCACAGGGAACAGCCAGGCAGCTCTTGCAGGCTGGTATCTCAGCCACCTGATCCACAAGGAAGGCTGGGGCCGGATGGGCTTCTTCGGATACGACCTCCAGGACCAGTGCGGTCCCACCAACGTCTACAGCTACCAGGGCGACGAGGGCAACCCACTGGAGATCAGAGGACCCAACTATCCGAACTACGCCATGAACGTCGGTCACCAGGGCGAGTACGCTGGCATATCCAGCGCAGCTCACGCGGGCCGCGGAGACGCCTACTGTCTCAACCCGCTGATCAAGGTAGCCTTCGCCAACCCCGCGCTGCTCTTCACATGGGAAGACATCCGCAAGGGATACGGCATGGGCGGTGCCAGAGAGTTCCGCGCAGCAGGCGAGAGAGGCCTGGTAATGCCGGCAGTGTAGGCGAGAGCCTACACACATTTTTTTACTTTTTTTTTGTATATAATATGTGACATTATATACCACACGGATGTGGTATTGTGTATTATATACAACAAGAAAATGCTCGCTTACGCTCGCATTTACTTGAGCACACAAAGTTATACTTTGTATACTATAAAAAAGAATAGTTGTCACGTGTCGTTGTCGGTGCCGAATACGTTTGCGTAGGCTCGGTGGGCTGTGAGCATCAAGACGGTTCGTTGAACCCTGCGTTTATCATTCGAAGGGCACCACATATAACCTCCGGTTCCGCATCTCTCCTTTCAGCAGCTCACAGTGCCTCAGTATGGCGAACTGGTTCTCCACCTCCCGCACCGAGAGCCCGAACTTCTCGGCGATCTCTCCCGGGGTGGCGCCTCCTCGGAAAGATACGAACTCGTAGATATTCTTCTGCTCCTCCGTCAGACCCTCGGTGCCCTCGAGGCCTGCTTGCTCCCGGAGGAGCTTCTTGGAGCGCGCACCCCATGGGTCACAGGCCTTGATCCTCTGGTGCTGATCGAAGTAACAGTCCTCGCAGAGCACCAGGCCATCTTCTTCGATGCCCTCGTCTCTGGGTACCCGAGAGCCGCAGCCCTGACACTTGACAGACTCATCTTCTGTCATCTTGCTTACTCCATATCGTTCAGACCCCGCACCCATCGAGAAGGGCCTCGTACCGCTGCTTCACCCGCTCCAGGATATCCATATCATAGGGCTGGTGGGTGGGCACCTCTATCTGAGCTTCCATCTCCGCATAATCGGGCGCCGCGATGATCCCGTCACCTTCTACGGAGATCCCCAGGTCCTCGGCGATATCTCCGATCATGGGCGTGAGCGGATTGATCGGCAGCGCTCCTCGCGCTCGTTCTCTGTACCTGTCCAGAAGCTCGTCGATCTCGGCAAAAAGCTCCTCTTTCATCTTTTCGTCGATCCGTCCCGCCTTACCGGCGATCTCCTCCGCGCTATCTTTCAGCTGGGAGAAAGTTCTCACCCCCGCCTCCAGAAGATCTCCCGGGTAGTGCTCTCGGACCCGTTCCGCGTAGCCGGGCGCCACCACCAGCAGATCGATCTCTTTCAGCTTTTCCAGGTCATCCCTGTACGGCTTGTAAGGGTTCACCACCACGAACTCCAGCCCCATCCTCCTGGCCAGGCTCTCGTACATGGGGGTGACCCCCAGCCTCGTCTCCTCCGTCATGGCATGCCTCACGAACTCGGGATCGTCGAACTCGATCCCGAAATAATCTGCAAAGTTCTTCGTGGTGGTGAGGATCTTCGTCCTCCCGCTCTTCTCCGAGCGGACCAGGCCCTTCTCCTCCAGCTCCTTGATGTGACCGTAGATCTTGTTGCCCCTATATCCGGCAAGCTCGCTCTGGGCGATGGGCTGGTTGTAGGCGATCACGGCCAGGGTCCTCAGCAGCGGTGCAGCCAGCTCCCTGGGTGCCACCCGGCTCACTTCTTTGGCCACGTTGGTCCGGACCTGCATCACGTACCGGTCCTCGAACCCCAAAATCTCCATACCACCGCCCCGGTCGGCGTACTCGTCGATCAGCCCTTCCATCAGCTTTTTGGTCTTTCTTGGAGGCAGACCGACTACTTCCGATATCTCTCCCAGAGAAAGCGCCCCCCCTGCGGCGAAGAGGGCCGCCTCCACCACAGCCTTCGGGTCAGCAAGTTCCGGCAACTAACCCTTCCTCCTCTATGACGCCTTCGCCCGAATAGATTGAGCTCACTTCACTGGGGTATCTTCTCAAGTAGAGCTCGCCAAATATCCGGTCCTGCTCGAGCCAGATCTCCCTCCGGTTGGCCATGAAGAGGACGGATAGGTAGTCGAGCACGTCGCCGCCGATCTCCGTGAAGGCCACCCTCTCCTCACGCTCCAGCTTCTGGTATATCACCGCCTTCAGAGACTTGATCCTCTCCTCGATGCCTTCCTCATGAGCCTTGTCGATATCCGCTTCCACAGGTTCTTCGGGCCTGCTTTCCCGCCGGACCTCTCTCCGCTTCGCAACGCTTTCCGCGTTCTTCAGCTCTGATATCAGCTCTACCAGGGTCACCGGCCGCCTGGACCTTCTCCTTATGGGGGGCTTGGGGAGCGTCTCCTTCCTGTAAAACCATCCTGGAGGTTCCTCATATTCATCCAGCAGGTCGTCGTCCCCCTCATCATCCTCCACCATAAAATCCGACTTCATGCGGAGGAGGATGCTGGCGTAGAGGAGCGTCCTGGCAGGGATCCGGAGGTCATTGCTCTTCAGAGTGTCTATGTGCTCCAGGAACTTTTCCGTGACCTTCGATAGGTCGATATCCCAGGCATCGATCTCGCCACTCTTGGCCAGATCCAGAAGAACCTCCACAGGATCCTGCTCAGAACCTTCGTCTACCATAAGAAACCACCTTCAGCTCAGGCACAGCCCCGTCACGCTGGAGATGTTATCCTCCTGCATCGTCACGCCCAATATGTACCTAGCCTCCTGGATCATGGGCTTCCTGAGAGAGACCACCATGAACTGTGCGACCTCGGAGACGTCGCTGATCAGCTTGGCTACCTTCTCCACGTTGGCCCCGTCCAGGAACATGTCGATCTCGTCCAGGGCGTAGAATGGTGCGGGCCTGAACTTCTGTATGGCGAATATAAAAGCGAGTGCCGTCAGGCTCTTCTCCCCGCCGGACATGGCCTCCAGGCGGTGGAAGGACTTGCGAGCCGGTCTGGCCCGAATAGTCATACCTCCGCCGAGGGGGTCTTCTTCGTCCTCAAGGATCAGCCCCCCCTCACCGCCCGATAGCTGGTTGAAGATACCTTCGAAGTTCTCGTTGATGGCGTTGAAAGATGTCATGAAGGCCTCTTTCTTCATCAAGTCATACCTTTCGAGCTTGCCGAGTATGTCCTCTCTCTCCCTCTGAAGGGTATCTCTCCGGTCCAGGAGGAAGTCGCACCGATCGCTGACCTGCCCATACTCCTCGATGGCCAGCATGTTCACCGGCTCCAGCTCCAGCATCGACCTCTCCAGAGCCTTGATCTTCCTCATTATGGTCTGAACCTTGGGCGGTTCTGCGGTGACGTCCACACCACGGCCCACGATCTCCGCCCTGATCTCCTCCGCCCTGGCCTTCGCCTCATCGCCTGCAATTGATGTCGCGGTCATCCTGGCCTTGATCCGTTCCGACTCCATCTGGAGAGAGTCGACCTCTCTCTGACGGGCCATAACATCCTCCAGGAGCTTTCCCCGTACCCCTTTCAGGTCGTGCAGCTCCTGCTCAATCTCTTTTTCCCTCTCTCTCTTCGCCTCCATAACCTTCTTATTCTCGACCCTCCGTTCTCCGGCGATTCTCTTCCGATCCAGGGCATCCTTCTTCTTATCTTCCAGGATCTCTTTTCTGGCGGCCAGCTCATCTATTCTCTGGGAGCCGATCTCCTCTTTCAGCTTCTCTTTGGTGACCTCTGCATCGATCACACCCTTCCGCCGCTCCAGATCTCTGATCCTGGCCTCTGCCTCCTCTGCTCGAGAGGTCAACGCAGGTATCTCAGACCCCTCGAGACCCTTCTCCAGGGTCTCGATCTTCGAGTCAAGCCCGGCCAGGGTATTTTTGCCCTTTTCCAGCACCGTCTCCAAAAAATCCAGTTGTTCTCTTACCCCAGCGGCTTCCTGTTCCATATCCTCCAGCCGGGCCTTCTGCTCCAGGATCGTCCTATCCAGCCTCACCGTCTGGTCTTTTGTCTCCTCCAGGCGGAAGGACTTCTTGGACATCTCCCTGTTCAGCTCATCCTCGTCTCTCTTCAACCTGGAGATCTCACCCTCCACGCGGTCCAGCCTGTCTAAGATCCCCTCTCTCTCCTCCTCTGCCAGAGCCAGCCGACCCGATATCTCGGCCAGCCTCTTCCCCTCGTCGGCGGCGAAGCTGACCCTCGACCGGTAGTGGCCTCCCGTCATGGCCCCGCTCTTCTCCACCAGGTCGCCCTCCAGGGTCACCATCCGGTATCTCCCCATCAGCTGCCGGGCAGAGGTCATATCTTCAACCACCAAAGTATCCCGGAAGACGTGCCAGAAGGCGGGCAAGAACTCTCCATCGAACTGGACCAGGTTCAGGGCGTAGTCTACGACCCCCGGAAGGCTGGGCGGATCAGGCGGCACCCGTCCGCATTTCATCTTGTTCAGGGGCAGAAAGGTAACCCGTCCTCCTCTCACCCTCTTCAGATACGCTATGGCCTGCGATGCGTCCTCATCGGTCTGAGCTACGATGCTCTGAAGTCTGGCTCCCGCCGCCACCTCCAACGCGGTGGCGTAGCTATTATCTGCCCGTCCCAGCTCGGCTATGGTCCCGTGCAGGCCTTCGAGCTGCCCCTTCTGCAAGGCCGTCCTGACCACCTCGACCCCTTTGCTGAACCCAGGTCCCTCCCGTGCAGACCGGAGGCTGGCCTCTGCCTTGGCCTTCTCCACCTGGAGTTCCTGCAACCTCTGGTCGGCTTCCGCCAGCTCCCGTCTGACCCCGATCATGGCGAACCCCAGGTCATCGCCGTTTCGTTCCAGCTCTCGCCCCCTCTCTTCGAGCTGGTCGATCTCTCTTTTAATCCGCTCCGCCTCTCTCTCTGAACTGCGGATCGTCTCTTCGTACTCGGAGATCTGGTTGCAGATATCTTCCTGATCGCTCGACCTCCGCCTGGCCGCGTCCAGGTACCGGTCCCGGTCCCGCATCAGGTCGGCCATCTCGGTCTTGACATCTTCCCTCTTCCTCTTGACCACGGCCATCTCGTCTCTGAGCTGGGCGTACTCCACATCGGCCTCGGCGATCTCGGACCGGACCCCCTCCAGTCTCTCACTCTCCTCCTCCAGCTCGGCCACGAGGCTGGCCTCTCTTATGCCGGCGTCTCTGATCTTCGTGGTCAGGGCCTCGGCCTCTTCGCTGAGACGGGCCATCTCCAGGTAGATCCTCCTCCTCTCCACCTCCGTCTCCGAGATCTCCCTATCGGCCATCTCGATGCGGCTCTCCTCCCGCTCGATCTCCCCCTTCAGCTCTTCGATCTTCCTCTTGACCTCCAGCTGTTCGTCTTCGCCTTTATGGGCGATATCGGAGCTGAGCCTCTTCAGCTCATCTTCCAGAGAGGCCAGCGCATCTTTCTTGGCCCGGTATCTTTCCCGAAAGAGCTCGTCCTGGGCCAACAGGTCCTCGGTCTCCTTCTCCAGAGAAGCCTGCTCCGCCTCCGCTTCCCTGAGCTTGGCCAGGAGAAGGAAGGCTTCTTGATGCCGTTTCTCGTCCCGATGGGCCTGGTAGGTGATGGCCCGGTCCCTCTCCTCGCCCAGCTTCAGCCGCTGGGCCGATACCTCATCCAGGATCACGTCCAGCCGGTCTATCCTTTCTCGGACGACCTCCAGCTCGCCCAGAGCCTTCCGCTTCTTCTCATCAAAATCGGCCACCCCGGCGATCTCATCTATGATCTTTCGCCTCTCCGTGGGGTTCATCTCGATTATCCTGGTAACGTCGCCCTGCATAACGACGTTGTAGCCTTCGGGGGTAATCCCAGATCGGGAGAGAATATCATGAAGTTCGCTCAGGCTGCAGGTGTCGCCGTTAAAAGAATAAACACTATGATATCGATCTTTGGTGAGCTTCACCTTTCTGGATATCTCTACGACGTCCTCCTCCACGGGCATGGTACGGCAGGAGTTGTCGAACTTGACGGTGACCTGGGCGAAGTCGGGGTTCTTGCCGTTATCGCCCTTGTATATCAGATCGGGGAGCCTCTCCGCACGCATAGCGCGAGAGCTGGATAGACATAAGGCGAAGAGCAGAGCGTCTATGATATTCGACTTGCCGCTTCCGTTGGGACCGGTGATGGCTATGAAGTCGTTTTCCAGGGGGATGGAGACCTTCCTACCGAAAGACTTGAAGTTCCTGAGCTCGATCTCCTTAATGTGCAACCACTACCCCCCTTCAGATTATAGTCAACGAGTAAATCCGCCATCTGGTCGGATATACTCGAAGTATACAATGCTATACATTATATACAAGAACCCATTAGGTCATACTAACCAGTTCCTCGCCAGCATGGTGCTTAACGATGGCAATAGACGAAGTTGGAATGTCCAACTAGTTCCAAACACGTCTAAAACATAAGGTTATGCACTATATCGCCAAGCCTCCACCTCTGACGTTCCCCACCTACTTGAAACCTGCGTTCAGGTCTTTTTGGTCCATGAAGCCCCCTTCAACGCCATTTCTCGGCCGGAAAACCGCCCAGAACAACCTCGTTGAAATATGTATTCAAAGTTGTATATATTGTTTTCCCTATGCGGTCATGCCATTATATACAATATATAACATTACATACTCAAGTTAAATTTGACCGAGATGTGGATTCGCTCGAGGAATCTTTTGTTTGTGGGCCGACCTTATGAGGCAACAAGTTATTATCAGTATATAGATAGACCTGGTCGAGGAGAGGATCGTCGGGTGTTGGAGTTTCTGATATTTGTGGTGAGTATGCTTGCCCTCTATTACGGAGCAAAATTCATCACAGACAGCGCCGTCCACTTCGCAAAGGTTCTGGGGATATCGGAGTTCGTGATAGGAGCAACGGTGATCGCCTTCGGTACTTCCTTCCCAGAGCTTTCCACCTCGATCACCGCCATGCTCACCGACTGCGGATATCCGGAGGTGGCGGTGGGAAACGTCCTGGGGTCGAACTTGGCAAATATAGGCCTCGCCCTGGGCGCCGCCGGCATGCTTTACAGCATATACATCGACAGAGACATCCTCGAGAACGATCTGTCTTTTCTCCTCGCCCCCATTCTGGCCGTCTTCGTGGTCCTTCTCGATCTCAGGGTTACCGGAGTCGAAGGTCTATTCCTGATCCTCATGTACCTCTCTTTCATCTATCACGAGATCTCTCAGCATCGGAAGAACGATGTCGTGAGCAGCGAGAGCCTCAAGCCCAGATATCCGATGATGTTCCTGACAGGAGTGGTCCTCCTCTATCTCGGGGCCAAGTACCTGATAGCCTCCATCCTCGATATCGCCGTCACCCTAGGCATCGACGCGGCTGTGGTATCTTTCATACTAGTGGCCCTGGGAACCTCCCTGCCCGAGGTGAGCACGGCGATAGTCGCGGCCAAGAACGGGCGAGGAGATA
This sequence comes from Methanothrix sp., assembly GCA_030611205.1. Classification (GTDB taxonomy): domain Archaea; phylum Halobacteriota; class Methanosarcinia; order Methanotrichales; family Methanotrichaceae; genus UBA204. The sequence continues at coordinate 5,492 of JAUWQF010000001.1, read as the reverse complement.
TCGCCATAGGTACGGTGATAGGCTCGAACGCCTTCAACGCCCTGATCGTCCTGGGCGCCATATCTTTTGTGGGTGATGTGGTGGTGAGCGAGGCCTTCATATATGCCGCCCTTCCCGCGGTGGTCCTGATCAGCGTTCTTCTGGGGTTCATGGTCTTGGGCAACAAGATCACCAGGTTCGAGGGAAGTTTGTTGGTGGCGATATACTTCCTGGCGATCCTCAACACACTCTGAGGACGATGGCCACCGCCCCGCAAAAGCTTTTTACCATCCTGCCGAGCTATACTCGATGGAGATTCTGGCGGACGTTGGAGGCCGGCCCGGCCTGGACTGCAAAGGGTTTTGCACTTACTGTTACTTCAAGGGTGTCAAGGACGTCGCGCCTCTGGGGTGCAAACATTGTCTCCCCTTCCAGAAGGGTTGCGACTACTGTACGCGGGCGATCAGAGAGGGTTACTCCGGATTCAAGCCCTTGGAGATGGTGGTCATGGAGGTGGCCCAGACGGCTTTTCACTCCATACCAGAGAAGGTGACGATCAGTGGTGGGGGGGACCTGAGCTGTTACCCTCATCTCTTGGAGCTGACCCGGCTGGTGGGCCAGAGCGACGTGCCCGTTCATCTGGGGTACACCAGCGGCAAGGGTTTCACCAAGGGTGACGAGGCGGATGCTCTCATCGAGGCGGGGGTGAAAGAGGTATCCTTTACCGTCTTTTCCACTAGACCCGACCTCCGCCAGAGGTACATGAGGGACAAACATCCCGAGGCGGCCCTGACCAATCTGAGACGTTTCTCGGACTGCTGCGACGTCTACGCGGCCGTGATACTCGTTCCCGGTGCCAACGACGGTCCGGAGCTGGAGAATACCTGCTCGGACCTGGAAGAGATGGGGATCAAGAGGCTCATACTGATGAGGTTTGCCAACGCCAGAGAACAAGGGCTGGTCCTGGGAAACGCGCCCATACTGCCTGGGGTGGTTCCTCACACAGTGGAGGAGTTCAAGCAGATCGTGACTGAGATCAATGAAAGGTACAGCTTCAGGGTCACCGGTACGCCGCTCTGGGACCCTGAGACCGGCGCGCCCTTTGCCCTGGCCAGCCGCCGGGACGAGCTGGCCCGACTCCCACCCCTGAGAAAGAGCGCCACTTTGATCACCGGTTCCGTCGCCGAGCCTCTCTTATCTTCCATCTTCCGGGACCTGGGAGATAAGGTGAACGTGGTCTCGGTCGGGCAAGATATCGGTTGTCTCATAACCATCGAGGACCTGAAAGAGCTGGACCTCGGCGAGGTGAAAGAGACGGTGATCCTCCCGGGAAGGACCCTCGCATGCGATAGTGATATCCGTCAGGTTCTCACCAGGGATGGTGTGGACAGGTTGATCAGGAGAGGTCCCGACCGACTCACCGTCGACGGGGAGATGAGCATCAGCATGACGCCCCGTGAGGTGATCGAGGTGGAGGTAGAGGGCTTCACAGATCTGATCGAAGAGATCAACGCGCTGGGCGTGTGAGGATGAGGGTGAGAGTCAGCATAGTATCGCCCGGGACTTACACCTATGGCTCCCTGGTCCTGGGAGGCGTTCTGAAGGAGAGGGGGCATACGGTCACCGTCACCCACCGGCTCCGGTCCGACGGAGAGGTCACCCTCCTCAGCCTGTTCTCCACCGGCCAGCTCCTCGACCCCCGGATCCGAGATTTTGTGAAGACCCTCCCCACGGTCTACGTGGGCGGTCCCGTGGGGTTCACACCGGAGATCGTCCTAGGCGAGCTGGACGTCGACGCGGTGGTGGTGGGCGAGGGCGAAGATGTGGTTGCCAGCCTGGTAGAGGATGGTCCTTCCGGCGACCTGGCGGGGGTGGCCTTCGTAGAAGGCGACGAGATCGTCAAGACCAAGTCCCGGCCGGTGGGCAACCTCGACCATCCCCTCCCCCTGATACCCGAGGATCTGAGCTCTCAGAACGTCCGCGGGGCCAACGTCTACATAGAGACCCACAGGGGTTGTCTTGGGGCGTGCACCTTCTGCCAGGTTCCCCGGTTCTTCGGTCGCACCATCCGGTCCAGGTCCCTGGAGAACATCCTGGCGGAGGTCCGGGAGCTGAAGCGGGCCGGGGTTCAGAAGGTAGCGGTCAGCGGCGGTACCGGGTCCTTGTTCGGCTACGGCAAAGACGTCAACAAGGGTGCCTTCATCGAGCTGGTCCGGGCGATGTCGGAGATCCTGGGGCCGAGGAACCTCTCCGTCCCCGACATGAGGGTAGATTTCGTGGACCAGGAGATTTTGGAGGCGATCCGGGACTATACCATCGGATGGGTCTTCTTCGGCATCGAATCGGGCAGCCAGACGATGCTCAACGCCATGAGGAAGGGGGTGACCGTCGAGAAGAACCTGGAAGCGGTGGAGCTGGCCAGGTCCTGTGGCGTCAAGGTGGGCGGGTCCTTCATCGTGGCCTATCCCGGCGAGACCGAGGAGGACTATGATGAGACCCTGGAGTTCATGGAGGATGCCATGCTGGACGACGTCTTCTCCAGCGTCGCCGAGCCCATACCGGGGACGCCCCTGGCCCGGCTTGCTCTCGATTATCCCCGCGAAGAGAACCTCCTCTACCGGGAGCACAAGGGCGAGTATAAGGCTCTGAAGCTATCCGAGGCCGAGGCCAGGTGCTTCAATTTGATGCTCCACGGCCAGAACTGCAAGTTAGTGCCTAGGTTGGTCAACGATGCCATGTACCAGAGCTTTCTGGAAGAGGCCAGGGTCCAGGGGAGAGATATAAAGCAGGTGATGGCGCTGCTGGAGAAATATAGAGAAGTGATCGTGTAATATCGTCAGGTCTGAATGCTGTGGTTTCTGGTGGAGTGTGTTTATATATTATTTTATTGATTATCTTCCACATAGATCAAGGCGCGGTAGCTTATATAATGAGGGGCACAATAAGTTATCCAGGGCTTTGAGAATCGGAAGAAGGTACGCAATCAGAAACTCGTTGATGAGTTGAGCACCATCCGTGAGGTAGTAAAAATGGCTTTGTCCCCAAAATCCGAGAGGAAAAATAATAAAAATCTATCATCAGGCGGCATCTCGAGCCTATATGTACGCGGTTTCAAATCACTTTCCGAGGGCAGCTCTATCGAGGTTCGCCCGCTGACGATACTAGCGGGAGCGAACAGCTCGGGCAAATCGAGCATCATGCAGCCGTTATTGATGATGAAACAGACGCTGGAAGCTACATACGATCCAGGTGCATTATTGATCGATGGGCCTCACGTCCGGTTCACATCAGTCGAACAGTTTTTGTCAAAATGCAATCAGAAGAATGTCGAAGAGTTCGAGATCGGGCTCGATGTCAAGGGCGAAAAAGGCGGCAGTTCAATTAGAGAAATATTTAGGACAGAGAAGAAGAAGGGTATCGAAATTGTCGAAGCGAGATACGAATACGAATATCACTCTGTATCACTACGACCGGAGATGACGCATGAGGAGATAATCTCGGCAGTCCCCCATCTTAAATCTTATATGAATGAATCTTATGTGGACGCATTCAAAACAATGCGCACTTATGAGAGACTTGAAGCGAGAGTAAGACGAATGCGGTGTTTTCTCGACGCCGGGCTATTTACAATCGAAAAAGATAAAACAGACTTGATATTCAGCACCATCCACCACTTTAATGAACCTTTCGAGTCGCACATCAGGAGGCTAATTCACGTACCGGCGCTGAGGGGCAACCCAGAGCGAACATATAAAACGACGGCAATCGGTACCAAATTCTCCGGAACATTCGAAAATTATGTCGCCAGTATAATCAATCACTGGCAAGTCAGCGAAGATCCTCGTCTCCAGGAGTTGGGACGCTTGCTTGAGATGCTGGGACTAACCTGGAAAGTTCATACGAAACAGGTCGATGATACTCGTGTCGAACTTCGTGTCGGCCGCTTGCCTGCTAGAAAAAAGGCCCGTGACCTGGTGAACATCGCCGATGTAGGGTTCGGCGTATCACAGAGTTTACCGGTACTGGTTGCCCTCCTGGCAGCGGAGGCTGGTCAGCTGGTTTACATAGAGCAACCGGAGATCCATCTCCACCCCCGTGCGCAGACGGCGATGGCGCAGGTTCTTGCAGATGCCGCAAATCGCGGTATCCGGGTTGTCGTGGAGACGCACAGCGAATTACTGCTTCTGGGGGTCCAGACGTTGGTTGCAGAGGGTAAGCTGTCTCCCGAGATGGTAAAGCTCCACTGGTTTGAACTACAGGACGATGGCACGACAAAGATCAACAGCGCGGACTTGGACGAGGCGGGCGCGTTTGGAGACTGGCCGGAAGACTTTGCAGATACGGAACTCGAAATGCAGAGCCGCTACCTCGATGCTGTAGAATCACGGTTGGGGACCGGCTAAATGAGATCACAAAGATCGAAGAGCCTGGTCATCGATGCCTGTGTTGCCTGCGACACGGGTCCTATCACGGCTCCTAGCCCTATCCGGACCTTTCTAACGACCATGAAAGACGATACGCGCCACATGCTGGTCATGACGAAGGCTATTGGCTCTGAATGGGATCGGCACGCCAGCCCATGGACGCGCAAGTGGCGAGTTAGCATGTATTCGCAAAGGAGAGTATATCGTCCAAGTCTCAAATCGGATGATATTCTGCGCATCAAAATTGAAGACAAAACTTCCAAGGAGAGGGATCTCGATGAAATGTTGAAGGATCTCCACCTCATCGATGCTGCGATGGCGACCGACAGGAGTATCGTCTCTCTTGATGAGAATGCGAGGGTGCCTTTTGCAGCCGTATCAGATGGAGTTGGCGAGTTGCGGAATATTGTATGGGTAAACCCGGCCAAGGAAAATGAACGGCCCGTCGAGTGGCTGCTGGACGGCGCCCCGGCCGAAGAAGAGCGTCTTCTCCATCGTTATCTGACGCAAATGAGATAACCCGCGGTCCGGGACGATACCATCGGAGGGGTATTCTTCGGCCTGGTGTCGGGGGACCCGAGGATGCTCGATGCCATGAGGATGAAGGCGGCCCGTCGAGAAGATGCTGAAGGCAATGGCGCTGACCCAAGTCCTGTGGCGTCAAGGCAGCCCGAATCTTTACTTTTCCGGATCCATGAGGCTGTCCTTGCACGTATGCTTGAAGAGCGCGGGCTGCGGGTGGACGACTGCATGGTGATCGAGTTGAAATCCGTGGAGAAGCTTGCCCTCGTCCATGTGACCTACTTGCGCCTCCTGAACCTGCCTGTCGGATTGCTTATCAACTTTGGTGCAGCGACCTTCAAGGAAGGCATCAGACGGGTAGTGAACAAACATTAGGACTTCGCGCCTTCGCGTGAATAAGAAAGTAGGGGGCACGCGAAGCCGCGAGGGGAGTGGGCTGCTGGATGAGATTATTGGGGAACAGCTCTCACGCGAAGCCGCGAAGGCGCGAAGGGTGGGGGCTCGTCGATGAGATCATTGGGGAACAGCTCTCACGCGAAGCCGCGAAGGCGCGAAGGGTGGGGGCTC
>JAUWQF010000159.1 GCA_030611205.1 Methanothrix sp. | reverse complement strand
ACATCATGTACATTATACATCATGTACATTATACATCATGTACATTATACATCATGTACATTATACATCATGTACAGGTACAGCGAGAAAATCCTCTCTTCGGTCGGATTTACTCTGAGTACATAATGTTATACATTATATACAGAGACCAAAGTACACCCCCTACCCTTATAAAACCTTATCCCGGGGTCGGCTCACCGCGAAGTGCTCGGGCCCGGCTCCTGCAATTCTCTATTCACCCAGCCGGTAACCGGCCCGACCTCGGAGATGTCGCGGTAGTTGGGGAGCCCGTCCAGGTAGCTCCCTTCGGGCAGGTCTTTCTCGGTTATCACCGCGTAGATCCTGTAGACTACCCCCTCCTCTACGTCGCACCGCGAGGACCACCAACCATCGTTTTTCGGGTACACCTTTTTCCTGACCTGGAGCCAGTCGCCCTCGTATCTCACCAGGATGTAGATCTTTTTCTTGGTGCCGTAGACCCTGCGGGACCTGCCCTCGACCATGCCTGCCCATCGCTCTTCGCCATCGCGAGGAAAGTTGATCTTGATCGAGGTGGCAAAGTACGACGACGACCAGGTGGCGATGCTTCCCGAGCCGATCAAGAAGCTGAGAAGGCCCACCACCACCAGTACCATCTTGTAGTTATTCTCCCAGAAGTCTCTATCGGGGGCCGTCGCGGCAGGAGCGGCCTCATCCGTAACGTTTGTCTCGGGAGGGGTCGTGCTCTCCGGAGGCTCGGACGCGTTCACCGATACGGGAGTGAAGGTGACAGGTATGGTCCTGCTGTCGTCGTCGATATCCACGATGTTGAACCAGTTCCAGTAGCCCTCGAGGCTCAGCTCTACCAGGTGGTCTCCGGTCTCGACGGTTACTATCGTAGGGGTGAGGCCGTAGAACATCCCATCGACGTAGACCTCTGCGCCCGGTGGATTGGATACTACGGGGACCTGCACAACGGTCGGTCCCGCGTCTTTCTTCTCAGAAGCGTTCTCCTCGGGCTGCGGATCGGCTTCTTTCCTGTCAAGGATCTCTGGTGATGGTTCTGGGACCGGGTCTGACGGTGGCGTATCTTGACCTTCGTCGAGTTTTGGTCCACCGCCTGAGCTCAGGCGGGTCAGTTCGATCAGCTCGTCGACGTCGATCGGTTGATCTCTGGAGTATCCTATCTGGTAGACGGGACGGGGCCCGGACCCCAGCTGGACGGTGCCAGAGCTTCCGGATTCGTCACCCAGAGCGATGCTTACGAGTGAAGAATAAGTTGCCAGCAGGAGCAGCAGTCCCACCAATAGGCGCACTTCGCGAATGATAATGTACATCCCCACGCATGTATTTTATTGTACATAATGTATAGCTTTATGTGCTCAAGTAAATCCGACCGAAGGGAGGATTTTCTTGTTCCGAACGTTCTCATCACGGGTTTCTATATCCTTCGGTCGTCATATCTCTCTCATCTTGCTGTAATCTGTCAGCGCGGATATGGGCGAGGTCTTTACGGGTATGCCCGCCTCCTCGAGAGCCACGGCGGCGTTGACCCCGGCACAGAGAGCGATCCCCACCTTGCCCGGTGCGACGGGGCAGCTCATGTTCGGCTCTCCCGGCTCGCTCACCTTTATCAACCCATCGATCCCGGCGGACCTCGCCTCTTCCAGGACGGCCTTGGCCAGGTCGACCGCGGCCAGGGGGATATCTCTCATGTTGGCGAGCACCATACCGTTGCCGGTCTTCACGGCGGCGTTGACCCGGGCGGTCTTCCGGGCCATGAAGATCCTCATGGGGTCGAGAGAGGTGCCTGCGTAGGCGATCAGGTCGGTGAAGGCCGTGGCGCGTCCTTCCTTGACCTCGATTACCCCGGCGAATGTTGTGTTGACCGGTATCCCTCGTTTCAGGAGCATCCCATCGATGGTGATGCTGCATACCGTGACCATGGCCAGGGACCCGGAAGGGACCTTGATCGATCCGATCTCCTGGCCCTCGTCCAGAACCTGTACCCTTTTGCTTATGGTGTATCCGGCGTCGTGGATCCTCCTGAGCTGCTCCAAGGTCCTCTCGTAGTCCCTCTTGTCCAGGAGGCTGGTGTTCACGATCACCTGGTTGCCCGTCGAGCCGGGATCGAAGTCGGTCCGGCAGATGTACTCCTCGATCCGGGTGTTCACGAAGCCTATCCTGTCGCCCACCAGCGCGTCGCTGAGTTCTCTTCGTCCCAAATGCGTTAGCACCCGGCCGCTGTAGCCGCGCTTCTTGGTGAAACCCAGCTCGTCCAGCAGCTTGAGATTGTACCTGGCGGCTCGCTCACCGATCTCGTATCCCCGGTTGGAGAGCTCGTCCGAGATCGCCCTGGCGCCGATGGGCTTATCGGCATCGTTTATGACCCTGAGGATCTCTATAAGCCTCCGCTGGCTTGTGTGCGCCTTGGTGAGCAGCTTCATCTGCGGAAACCTGCAGGGAAGCCCATATATATCTTATGCAGATTAATTGCCCGGCTGGAGTCCCGTAGGGTAGTGGTCAATCCTGCAGGCCTTTGGAGCCTGGGACGGCGGTTCGAATCCGCCCGGGACTATCCTCATCATTTTTCGGGCGGCGGGCGTCCTATCGGAAACATACATATACCGGAGCGAAGTCTCAGACTTGAGCTCCGGTAGTGTAGTCCGGCCAATCATTCCGGCCTTTCGAGCCGAAGACCCGGGTTCAAATCCCGGCCGGAGCATCAGGATCATTTTTGCTCGGATGAGCGATTCTTCGAAGGGCGGTCGGAGGCGAGCTGCGTTGCAATTATTGTATACATACTACCAATATAGATCCTGATATTTTATCATTGGTGTGACTCTGCAACAAGTCTTATATCCTTGTAGTAACGACTTATGTTAGCAAGTTTGTTGATCGTATGTTTTTCGGCAAGAAAATGCTCGCTTACGCTCGCATTTACTTGAGCACATAAAGTTATACTTTATGTACAACAAGAAGCATAGGAGGGGATTGAATAAAGAAGGAACTGATCGTTTTGGCGATCATCTGCATGGCCCTGGTGGGCATGGCGGGTGCTGCCAACTACATGTACGAGAAAGCTACGGTGAAGGGCGTCGGCTACAAGAACGTTGAGACCATAATCCAGACCCAGTACGGACTCGACGGCAACAAGCTTGTCGAGAAGGAGTCTGGAAGCGGCAACGTGATCATCGAGAAGACGGAGATCGAGGCCGAGAGAGATGCCTGGAACACCGATCCGTACCATCCCGAGAGGCTCTGTTGTCCTGACTACATCAACTTCACCAAGGAGGCCGAGTTCGAGTACATGCCTGTGAGCTACCAGACCGGCAGGTACGACCAGAAGTGGATCGAGAAGCTCTGCGTCCAGAACTACTACATCGGCGCTGTCGTCGTGGAGATGTACACCCACGCCGAGCACCTGCAGAAGAACACCGAGGTGAAGACCAGGAAGGAATGCTGTCATACTAGTAACCTAGTTGGTGATCCATCAGCACAGAATGGTCGTATTACGCCCGATTGTGGCTGCTGCATGGGTGCACTGGAGGCCAACTTCAACTCCGCCGTGATCGGTGTTGCTCACATCGGCTGGCTGTCCAAGGACCCAGCCGCCACGCAGCAGGGACGTCACGTCGAGGACGGAC
>JAUWQF010000180.1 GCA_030611205.1 Methanothrix sp. | reverse complement strand
GAAGTGATCCGGCATCTGGAGAATAAGGGAAAAGGCGCCGCGCTGAAAACAGGGTTCGAGGAGGCGGATGGGGCGGATGTTATCGTCACCATGGACACCGACGGCCAGCACGATCCCGTCGAGATTTCCAAACTTGCAGCGCCCATTCTTGCGGGCGAGGCCGACATGGTCAACGGCAGCCGGTATCTCAATGGCAGTGATAAGAACACCCCATTTTACCGCAGGGTAGGGCAGAGCGTGCTTGATGCTGCCACCAACCTGAACAGCGGTCTCGATATCACAGATACCCAGAGCGGCTTCCGGGCGTTTGGTGCGCAGACGGTGCCGGTTTTCAGGTTCAAAGAGAACGGCCTGGCGATAGAGAGCGAGATGCTGGTTGATGCTGTGAAGGCCGGTCTGAGGGTAAAAGAGGTGGAGATCGGGGTGCGGTATGACGTGGACTGTTCGACTGAGAACCCTGTGAGTCATGGCGTGAGGGTGTTGGTGAAGGTGCTGCACGATATGGAGCTGAACAGGCCTCTTTATTACTTCACGGTGCCGGGGATTGCCTTTGCGGCGGTGGGGATCGGGATGGGGCTGACTTTTCTACAGGACTTTTATCATGGAGAGAGCCTCCATTTCGGGGCGGTGCTGCTGATGATATTGCTGACGCTGGTGGGGTCTTTTATGGCGTTTACGGGGATTATACTACACACGATATCGAGGTTGGTCAATGAGTCCAGGGCGATCTGATATGGTATCAGATGGTTTATGAAGATGAAAGCATTACCTTCGCGATAATCCTGGGTACACGTCTTGAGTGGGTTTCAGTTAACAATATGAACATATTGGATCAGAGCGACTGAGGGAAAGGTCAGAATGCAGCTGGATGCGGGCAAGATGAGAAGAGAGGAGCTGGAGGCCGAACTCGATCGGATCGCTGGGAGGTTGAAGATGGATGGCGATGTCGAGCTGGTTATCCTCTTCGGGTCATTGGCCAGGGGCGACCTCCACAGGGGCAGCGACATAGATTTGATCGTGGTCAAGGAGACTGAGAAGAGGTTCCTCGACAGGCTGGATGAGTTCTACTATGACGCCTCGGAGCCTTTGGACGTTCTCGTCTATACCCCGGAGGAGTTCGAGTCGATGAAGAATAGGCCTTTTCTGAGAAGAGCTATGGAGGAGGGGAAGGTTCTGTATGATGCCCGATCCTGAAGAGGAGGGTATGCGCTGGCTCCTCCAGGCCAGGCGTGACCTGGACGATGCCAGGTACTGCTTCGATGGTGAGAGGTTCAATCTGGCGTGCTTTCTCTCCCAGCAGTCGGCGGAGAAGGCGCTGAAGGCTTTTCTCTATGCGGAGGGGGAGGAGATCGTCCTCGGACACTCCGTCGCCAGGCTTGTGAAGGACGTTTTGAGGTACGATAAGGGTTTGGATAGCCTCAAGGGAGTCTCGGTCCTGGACAAGTACTACATCCCCACCCGGTATCCCAACGGCCTGCCTGGGGGTGTACCCTACGAGGCCTTTGACGAGGAAGACGCCTCCAGAGCGATAGGGCTGGCGACCAGGGTGATAGATCGCGTGGGCGTTGTTCTGGAGGGGAAAGGGCAGTGATCGGGGATGGCTTTTGTTATGCCATGGCAGGCGTAGAACACAGTTCGATGAAGAAGATCAGTATCATTCTTGGCACTCGCCCCGAGATCATCAAGATGGCACCGGTGATAAGAGCCTGCGAGCGTTCGGGTTTGGATCACTTCATTTTACATACGGGACAGCATTACTCATACAACATGGACCGGGCGTTCTTTGAGCAGCTGGAGCTTCCGGATGCAATGTATAACCTTGATGTCGGGTCGGGGATGCATGGGGAGCAGACTGGGCGGATGCTTGCTGGAATTGAGAAGATTCTGATGAGTGAAAAGCCTGATGTGGTTCTGGTTGAGGGTGATACGAACACGGTTCTTGCGGGTGCGCTTGCAGCTTCCAAGTTGGGGATCCGGGTTGGGCATGTTGAGGCTGGTTTAAGGAGCTATGACCGGAGGATGCCTGAGGAGATCAACAGGGTTGTGGCGGATCATATCTCAGATTATCTGTATGCGCCCACCGAGAGATCGAGGGATATTTTGCTGGGTGAGGGCGTTTCTGATGCGAATATCTTTGTTACTGGGAATACGGTTGTTGATGCGGTTTATCAGAACCTGAAGATTGCTGATGGCGGAGATGGGGATTCGGGGTCGGTTTGCGGGGGTGGATTGGACTCTGGGCCGGATGGGTATTTCTTGGTGACCGCGCACAGGCAGGAGAATGTGGATGATGCTCTGCGGTTTGCAGGCATTTTAAGGGGGCTGGAACTTATTTCAAGAGAGTTTTCGCTTCCTGTGATCTATCCGATCCATCCCCGTTCTAAGAAGATGATGAATGAGTTTGGATTGGACGCGGAGGGTGTTACGTTCATTGAGCCTCTTGATTATCTCTCGTTTCTGAAGCTGGAGGCAGATGCCAGGTTGGTTCTGACGGATTCTGGTGGGGTGCAGGAGGAGTGTTGCATATTGAAGGTGCCGTCTGTTACGCT
>JAUWQF010000113.1 GCA_030611205.1 Methanothrix sp. | reverse complement strand
ACAACAAAAGGTAGGGAGGTTCTCCTGAAGAGCCGGATGAGGGAAAACCTCAAGTCCGGTTCTGTGAGGGGGCTCATAGTAACCCCGGAGCTATTACTCCAAAAAGGGGTGGCTATGAGTTCTACTCGACATACTTTATGTATAAAAATAAAATGAGCATCATCTTATTTGAGGATTGCTAGTAAATAAGTGCGGGGGAGGGGATTCGAACCCCCGAACTCCTGCGAGACTAGGCCCTGAACCTAGCGCCGTTGACCTGGCTTGGCGACCCCCGCATGGAAGTCAGCCTCCTGCTATTACTTTGTACTATATAATTGTATTCGTAGGTGGCGCGATGTGACCGGATCGCGCTAATGAACCGCCTCGGGAGAGATACGAACCCCATAAGAACCAGATTGAACGATATCTCGTATCCACAGAAGCATCAACCCAAGTCCCGAGCCATCTTGTAATGCTCTTTCGGAACCCCGATCTCAAACCTCGCGCCCTTTCCCGCCTCACCGGTCTCCCTGATCGTCATGCCGGTGATGCTCAAAATCTCCCTAACCAGAAAGAGACCGAAACCGGTGTTCTTTCCGTGCGCCCATTCGAATATCTGGCCCTTCGACTCAGGCGGAACGCCTACGCCGTTATCCTCAAAGACGATGACGCCTCGCCCTTCTTCCTCATGGAAGGATATCCGGATCTCCGTCACGGTCTTACCATGCCGCTCCGAGTTATCCATCAGGTTGAAGATCGCCTTCTCCAGCATGGGATCTGCAAAGACCTCCAGCGAACCGGTCGAAACCTGGAAGCGGATATGCCCGAAGGGCATGGTCGTGGTCGCACGTCGTACTACCGTCTCTAGATGCTGCCACTCGGGGCTCTTCACGCCCATATCCTGGTAATCCCGGGTGAAGACTATCTGCCGCCGTATGGTACCCGCCAGCTCAATAATCCGAGATATATATTGCTCCATAGCAGGATCCTGCGGCAGAACCTCGCTCAGCAATTGAGCATACCCCGATAACCCCATGACCTGGTTCAAGATGTCATGTCGGGTGACGCTGCTCAAAAGGTTCAGCTTACTGTTTGCCTCTTTCAGGGCGTCCTGGTACCGTCGCATCTCTGTGATATCCTGGATGGTTCCCGTCATCCTGGTAGGGCGGCCACTTTCATCCTCGGTCACTGCGATCCCCCGGCCTCGCACCCATGCCCAGTGCCCATCTTTGCATCTCAGGCGGTACTCCATTTCATAGTACGGCTTTTTTCCACGGAGATGATCCTGGATGACCTCATTTACCTGGGGGAAATCCTCCGGATGTACCAGTTGCTCCCACGTTCCCACGTGACCCTCCAGTTCCTCCGGGGAATACCCAAGCATCTCCGCAAAACGACTGCTGCGTACCACCTCGCCGGTAATCAGGTTCCAATCCCAGGTTCCCAGGTTTCCACCTTCAACGGCAAGGTTGAGCCTCTCTTCGCTTTCACGAAGAGCATCCTCTGCCTTTTTCTGTTCGGTGAGGTCTACGCTGACGCCCAGAGCTGCACACATATTACCTTCCTCGTCGAGAAGAGAATATGTGGTGAAGAGGGCGGGAAACCTCTCGCCCGACCTTCGCACAAGGGTGGTTACACCCGAAAACCCCATATCTCCTTCTCTCATCAGTCTATGCATCTCGGGAAACTTTGCAATATCCTCGGGTATGTGAAGCCTGGACACGATCGTTCCTATCATCTCCTCACGTCCATAGCCGAAGATTTTTTCAGCACCCGGACTGAACTCGATGATAAACGGCTCCGGGTCCCGGGCATCGGTTATGATAAAGGATACATTTTCAGCAGCCTCGAAGATGACCCGGAGCCGCTCTTCGTTCTCTCTGATACACTCCTCCGCATGCTTGCGGTCGGTTATATCCCTGATAACGACCAAAGCTGCCGGTTTCTTGTCATCGATGATGGGCGCTGTCGCGATCTCGATGTCCAATACCTGTCCGTTGAGCCGGATTAGTTTCGCTTCGTCGAATCCTGCCCTCGTTTTTCCCTCATAACATCTCTGGATACGTTCCTTTGCCTGGTGCCTGGAATCCGGATGGAGGTACTCCATTAGCGATCTGCTCTTGAGTTCTTCGAGGTCCTTCGCACCGAGAAGCTCGATCCCCACGGGGTTCATATAAACGAACCCTCCCTCGCGATGGACGCCTATCGCTTCAGGAGAGAGGTCTATAAGACGGCGATAGCGTTCTCTGCTCTGCCGGAGGGAGGCCTCTGCTTGCCTAAGCTCGCTGACGTCGCGAATCGACTCTATCGCCCCTACAAGGTTGCCCTCGCTATCGAAGAGCGGCGATGCCGTCCCCCAGAGGTAACGCCCCTTTCCCCCGTCCATGTAGGGGGTAAAGGTCTCGGCAAAGATCGTGTTTCCCGTTCTCTTGAGATGATCGTAGAGAGATTCGATCTCTTCATTGCCCAAGAAGACCAGGTCGATCAATACCGGCCTCTTAGCCCCATAGAAGGGCTCTGCATAAGCGTAGTCGCCTTTCCCCAGGATATCTTCCTTACGGACGCCGGTCATCTCCTCGATCGCCCGGTTCCACGAGATCACCCTCCTATCCTGGTCGATAACGAACGTCGCATCGGGGAGGAACTCGATAATATCCAGTAGCTGCTTGTGGGCACGGCGGAGTTCCTCTTCTGCTTCTTTGCGCTGGGTGACGTCCCTGCTGATGCCAAAGAAGACGTCTCTATCATCCCATCGTCCTTGCTTGATCTTCGACTCCACGGAGATCAAAGTACCGTCCTTCGCCTGGAGGGGGATGGTAGAGAGTGCCTTTTTGCCCACCGTCATCTCGGCAAAGATGGCCATCGCCTCATCACGCTGGTCGGGAAGATGGAGTTCGAATACATACCGTCCCAGCAGCTCGTCGAGGGCGTAACCCAGACGCGGTTCCACCGCACCGTTCACAGAGAGGATCCGTCCTTCCAAGTCCAGCACAAATAAAAAGTCCTGCAAAGAGCTGAAGAGCATCCGGATCTCTTTCTTTGTCTCATCGATCGCCTCTGTTGTCTGTATGCGTGCGACCGCATTCCCGGTCATGGCTGCCACGGTCTCCAGAGCATCGCGGTTGTAGGAGGGCACCTCGTCGAGAGTATGCGAACCGACGCTGTAATAGCCCATGGCCTGCTCTCCGTGGAAGATGGGGATGACGGCCATGGCGCGGATACCTTCGCGTTCTCTCGCACTCTGTCGGGGAAGGCTCTTATCCTGATACGATATGTAGACCGGCCCGGCGCTCCTGTCGGAGCGCAACTTTTTGAGATCTCGCTTGCTGCCCGATACGGCTTCGATAAATTCTCTCGACAAGCCCGTTGTATAGCCGAGTTCGAGGTTGTTCTGCTCCATGTTGACGAGATATACCGAGCCGCAATCCATCCCCGATACTTTGATCGCGGTCTTCACACAGAGCTCCAGCGCCTCCTCGAGCGACGTGATCTCTGAGAGCCTCAGCCCCAGGTCACGTTGTGCGAGGATCTGTTCGTGGGCCCGTATGCGATCGGTGATATCGTGGAGCGTCCCTTCGACCCCGATGGGGTTCCCCGACTCGTCACAGATGTTATGGACGGCCTCATGGACCCAACGTACTTCACCGTCCTTGCGGACGATGCGATATGTATGCGTGGCGGAGTAATTGGGAACCGAACGCGATCTTTCGAACGTATCTTCCAGCCGGGCCCGGTCATCGGGATGGATGATATCGACCCACTGCAACGTGCCGGCAATCAGATCTTCTTCGGCATATCCGGTGATCTCTTTCACGGTACCATGTAAGAATAGGAGGGTGTGATCCAGGTTCCACCTAAAGGCGATCCCATGAACGTTCCGAACAAAGGTACGATATCGTTCTTCGCTTTCTTGCAAGGCCTTCTCGGCCCTCTTCCGCTCCACAGCCTGTCGAACCTGGTGCGACAGCTCTGTGAACAGTACTTCCGGGTCGCTGTCCTTCTGTAGGTAATAGTCTGCCCCGTTATTCAGAGCCTCGATCACCACTTCCTCTCGACCCCTTCCGGTAAATAAGATGAAAGGGATGTCCAGACCTCGGGCTCGAACCGTCTTCAGGAAGGTGATACCGTCCATCTCGGGCATCCGATAATCGGAGATTATGACGTCGTAGGATGCAGTCTTCAACTTATCCATGGCCTTCGGTGGTGACTGGACCGTATCGATCGTTATATCGCCCGATCGCTCGAGGAAGATCGTAGTCAGATCCAAAATCACAGGATCGTCGTCCACCATCAGAACCCGTATCATCGTCTCCTCCGCAGATGCTTGTACATCTCATGAATCAGGATACTTTAAAACTTTGGGACCCCGGATAGAGTACATATTCCGACCCCATGTCTGCGGGCTTCACGACCGCCTGGTTCGTGAACGAGACCCCCACATGTGATACAGAGGGCGTTTTCGGACCATATAAAAGAGACCAAAGTACTATGTACTATTAGTTTCATTGCAGGGAATCGGGGAGTAAATATGAGGTTGAACAAGACGCAGAGAGTCTTGGTTATAGTCGACAAGAAAATGCTCGTCGCTTACGCTCGCATTTACTTGAGCACATAAAGTTGTACTTTGTGTACAAGAACAAATTAGATAATGCCGATCGGTTCTCGCCAGAATAGTGCTCGACGATGATAGCGGGCGAGTTCGGCAGGGTTTCGAACTCATCTGAAATGCAAGGTTGAGCAGTGTATTTCCGAGTATTCGGTTGCTCGCATCGAGATGCCTCACATTGGTTGAGCCGAGAATGGAAAGTCGTCCAATACCTCTGGCTCTCCCGGAAAATCGACTACGGTTACGCCTGAGCGTACCGGAGTTGGGGTAGTGGTTGAGTGAATAGAAAAATTGGTTTGGGCATGAAAGAATCTTCTTCAGGAGCCAAGTTTTCTCTGGTTTTGATAGCATTGGCCGCGCTGTGCTCCTGTGCTGTGGCGCAGGAGGACGCGGCAGACTACTGGACAAAGAAAGGAGATGGGCTGACCCTGAATAACTCTTTCCAAGAAGCCCTGGCAGCATACGAGAATGCGATCCAGATAGATCCAGAGAACGAAACTACCTGGCTCAGCAAAGCCTTAGTTCACCAGATTTTAAGCAAGCAGGCTAACAAAGAGGCCCTCAATTTAGCCGAGAAGAAACTGGAGAATAATTCCCAAGATGCCAGGGCCTGGCAGGCTCGTGGCGCTGCCCTGGCCGGTCTGGGCAGGGAAGATGAGGCCATCCAGTCCTTCGAGAACGCAACAGAAATATACAATCTGGAGATCCTGAATGATCCTGAGAATGCTACTGCCTGGTGGTTCAAGGCCGAGAACCTGGGTAACCTGGGCAAGCAGCAAGAGGCCCTACCGGCCTACGAGAAGGTGATCGAGCTGAACGGCTCCAGGAAGGTAGATGCCTGGTTTGCCAAGGCCAGCATTTTCATGACTCTCGGGAGGCAC
Organism: Methanothrix sp.; assembly: GCA_030611205.1. Lineage (GTDB taxonomy): Archaea > Halobacteriota > Methanosarcinia > Methanotrichales > Methanotrichaceae > UBA204. Next base: position 1,561 of record JAUWQF010000113.1, on the reverse strand, counting down.
AACGAGTCCCTCGCCGCCTACGAGGAGGTCATCGAGCAGGATCCCAAGTATGTCCTTGCCTGGATGGGCAAAGGCTATCTTCTCACAGCTCTGGGCCGCGATTCCGAGGCAGAGGATGCATTTGCCAAGGCCAGCGAACTTGGGTACGAGGTGCAGCCAGCTTTATCGCTGGCCATCACCAACGTCACCTCAGTCGGAGAGGACGAGTTCATCGAGATGGCCAACGACGGGAACGAAACTCAGAGCTTCGAGAACCTGATCCTGACCATCGATGAAAACGAGTCCGTCGTCCTTCCCGACTTCATCCTTGAGCCCGGCCAGCGGATCAGGGTTCACCTCGGTGAGGGCGAGAGCAACGAGACCGATATTTTCCTCAACAGCGATCTCGCCCTGGACGACGTCGCAGGCAACCTTATCCTGAAGGATTCGGCCGGAGGGTTGGAGAAGTTCGCCGCCTACTGGACGCCGGGGTGCGACCCTGGCCAAGACCAAGGAGCTGGGGTATGAGGGACGACCTCCGTATAGTTTTTGGGAGATAGATACGTGATAAGAAAGCTGATTGTCCTGGCGGTACTCGCCATGACCCTGGTGAGCATGGCAGGCGCTGCCAACTACATGTACGAGAAGTCAACGATAAAGGGAGTGGGGTACAGAAACCTGGAGATGGTCATCCAGACCCAGACCGGCCAGGCCGGACACAAGCTGGTAGAAAAGCAGACCGGAAGCGGCAACGTCATCCTCTCCAGGATAGAGATGGAGGCCAACAGGGACGCATGGAACAGAGATCCAAACGGGAATGGCGTATGCTGTCCTGACTACATCAATTTCACTTCCGAGCAGGAGCTCGAGTACATGCCCGTCAGTTATCAGACCGGCACCTACGACCAGAAGTGGATCGACAAGCTCTGCGTACAGAACTACTACATCGGCGCCACCGTTGTGGAGGTGTATACCCATGCCGAGCATCTCCAGAAGAAGACCGAGGTCAAGACCAGGAAGGAGTGTTCTTTGGGCGATGAGTGTGGTAGCTGCAACGGTGCGTTGGAGGCAAACTTCGACTCCGACGTGATCGGAGTTGCCCACATCGGATGGCTGTCCAGAGACCCGGTGGCCAACGAAAAGGGACGCCACAACGAGTACGGCAGGAGCGTCGAAGATTTGACAGGGGTCTTCTCTATCGAGAAGTTCATCCAGCTATGGGGTAACGAGACCTGCCAGGAAGTTCAGGTTGATTGGTTGCCTTGCATCTGAGATAAACCAACGCTTACGAAATCCAGAAGATACTTGGTCGTTGCCTGGCAAAGGACTTGCTTTGCAGGCCTTGGGCCAAGGCTTACGGCAGAAGCAGCCTTTGCCAAGGTCGGGGTGCTGGGGCGCGAGGGCTGACCCCAGCTCAAATTTTTACACACAGCTTTGTGTGACTTCCCATTCCGGACCCCCCTCCAAAATCGCCAATAATTATGGGATCCAAACTTTCCTTGGAGTGAAGGACCACTACATGTATAACAAAGAACACATTGCAGCGACCAACCACCTCTGCCAGATTATAGTCCTGGACGCT
>JAUWQF010000084.1 GCA_030611205.1 Methanothrix sp. | reverse complement strand
TTTGCAACAGGGATGAGCAGATTGCTCGTTATAGAGTATGTGGATCTGGTTAATGAGTTATCTGAATGTGGTGATGGAAATGTTAATCACGTATCCTAAGAAAGAGAGCTGGGGTCAAATGGCACTATCATTCTTTGCGTCCTTGCGTCCTTGTTCAGTTTTCTGTTTTTTCGATTAGATACCTTAGCCTCTCCATCCCATGTCGTGGATCTGCGTTCTGTTCCTTCACCCAATCGCCCAGCTTCGCGAGAGCCTTACCGCTTCGGATGATATCCCTGGAAATCCTGAAACCCTCTTTAAGATCTTCCGCCTTTCCGGTTATGTACAGGATGGCCGCGGCGTTTATAGAGACCACATCCTCTCTTGCGCCCCTGTCTTTGCCGCCGATCACCCTGAGGAAGCCGATCGCTTCGTCCAGGCGGTCTCTCGCGGGCAGGAGCATACGTTCGTCGACCGGCTCGATCTCAAAGTCCCTCGGGGTAAGTTCGTATGTGGAGATCTCGCCATTGTGGTGAAGTTCCGCTACAATTGTCCTACCCGATGGCGATATTTCGTCCATCCCCTTCCTGCCATCGTTGCTCAAACCATGGACGACCATGGCACGTAAATAACCGATCTGCCTCATGGCCTCGGCGATAGGCACCACCATATCCTTCGAATAAACGCCTCTGACCCCGTATCTCGGAAATGCGGGGTTTGCTAGAGAGGCCGATATGTTCAGTATGGTCCCAAATCGGACCTTGGAGAGGATCCTCCCCAGCCCCTCCGGATGAACCTTGGAACTCATCCCGTTGAAGATCCCGATACCGGCGTTCTCGATGCTCTTCTGCACCGTGCTCACATCGCATTCAACATCCACGCCCAGGGTCTCCAGTATGTCGACGGTCCCGCATTGTGAGGTTATGGCCCTAGCCCCGTGCTTCGCCATCGATACTCCAGCCGCAGCGGCGACGATCGATGCCGCGGTGCTGATGTTGAACGTCTGCAACGTATCCATCCCCGTCCCGCAGTTATCTACCAGGACGCCGGATACCACCGGGAAGACCTTGGCCGTATCCAGATCGTATATCGCCTCCCAGCCCCCGGCTATCTCTTCGGGCGTGGCGCCTTTGGCGGTAATGGCTGCGAGAAACGCTCCCTGCTGGGTCTGAGATTGCTCGTCTAACAGCACCTGACGGAACATCTCTCTAGCCTCCTCCCTGGAGAGGTTCTTTCCTCCTATGAGGTCGTCGATCTTCCTGCCAAACGCCCTCATGCTATCTTCCAAGGCCATCACCTCCGGATTTATCTGTGACAACAGCCTTCAACCCTTCTCGCTTCTCCGCATGTTCCATCCCCTCTTCGATCTCCTCGAGCGAAACCCTCTTGGTGATCAGTCGGTCCACATCCAGCGATCCGGAGGCGATAAGCTCGATCGCATCCTTGTTCTGGACGTAGGTGCAGCCGTAAGACCCGGTTATCAGGTTCTCTCGATAATGGACGGTATTAAAGTTCAGGTTCGGATATGCCAGGGTATCGGGCAAGCCGGAGAAGAGGCATATCCGACCTCTCGGAGAGAGAAGAGATAACAGGGCTTCGTCGACGGCCACGTCGCGGCTAGCCAACATTATGGCGTCCACGCCCCAACCGTCGGTGAACTCCATTATCCTTTCCCGGACGTCTTCTTCGCCAGGGTCGATCATGACGTCAGGTCTTGACATCCTGGCCAACGAAACTCGTCTCTCCAGGGGCTCTGCCATGATCACCGCAGAGGCTCCTCTATAACGAGCCAGCATCGCATGCAGACATCCTGCGGGCCCGGCTCCGAATATCAGGACCACATCGCCCTCTCCCACGCGAGAGAGCTGTTGGCCGTTGAGGCAACAGGCCAGAGGTTCGGCGAGGGCGGCATACTCGAAGCTCAAGCCGTCGGGGATCGGGTTCACCCCGCCGTTCCGAACCGATTCGTTTGGGACCTGAACGTATTCTGCAAAACCACCGTCGCGATTGAAACCAATAATCCGCATGTTCTCGCACTGGTTGTCCGCACCTCGCCTGCAGGAGAGGCAACTTCCACATGCGATACCCGGAGATATCTGGACCCTTTCGCCCTCTTGCAAACCAGAGGCTTCGGTTCTGCTCTCAGCTATGACTCCGGAGATCTCATGGCCGAGGATACGGGGATACACCAGGTCTTTTTGGCCGTGGTTGAGCATCTTAAGGTCGGTGCTGCATATGGAGCACGCCTTCATCCTCAAAAGCAAACCGCCCTCTGGACATTCCGGGGTTCCGATCTCCTGCAAGGCTAGTTTTTTCGGTGCTTCTAAGACTGCCGCTATCATTGTAAACTATCTCCCTATGTTTTGGTGGGATCCTCCCGGGGTCAGGCTCGCGAGTCCGGGGAGATGCTATTCATGAGACATACCATTCACCGAACTTTAGGTATATAACGGTTACTAGATCTTCATTATGATTGATTGAATATCAAGTGTATTTGATCTAATTCATATGTTCTGAAAACAAATGGCCCTGATTAGCTGCAGATCCGGCAGACTCTGACCTATTCAAGGGGTCGGAATGGATATCGGAAATGCCAGGCATCAGCCCACAGCTATGCAGGCTCGTGGGCGATCCCGGAGGCCGAGTCGGAATGGATATCGGAAATGCCAGGCATCAGCCCGGGTGAGGAAATCTTTCCCCGATATCTCTCTCGTTCATCGTTTCCAGCCCCAGCCTATCCAGGATATCCGACAGGTTTCTCTTGGCCTTTGACCGCAGCGACTTCCGGTCCAGGTAAGCATAAGAGGCGCCGGACTTGAGCTGGGCCTCCTCCACCAGCTTCAGGTCCAGGTCATCCATCTGGTAGTTGGAGAAAAGATGGCCGAAGGCTATGCCGGTCTCCAGGATAATCCGGCTCTGGCGCTGGACGTAGTGACCGCCGCCAAACCCCAAGAAGACAGGGCCAAGGCGAGGTTCCATCTCCAGTATCGAGCGGGCGACGGCCATGCCCGCAGCCGGGTCTGACCATTCCCGTTCCGTGCTTCCGATCTCCGCAAAGAAGGAGGGGGTTCTCATATCGGTGGGGCCGTGGTGAGTGGCCTCTGCAGATATCAGAAAGCCGCCGGGCGCTTCTCGGGCCAGGTTCGAGAGGAAAGATTTGAGAGCGCCCGGGGCCGCAGCCGCCAGCTCGTGCGAGTTTCCGCCCATGAGGGCCTCTTTGGAGTTCCCGGTGAAGTGACCGCAGAGCCTGGGAGCATTGTCCTTGGACTGGTGTCTGGATGCGAAGACCACCAGATCGGGGTTGAGGCCCAGATCCTTCAGCCTGTGGTCCAGGTCCCTAAGATAGATCAGCTCCTCTTCCAGGATGATCAGCCTGTAGCTGCCGGAGGATAGATAGCCATCCTGCTCATCCCAGGGGATCGATCCGAGGAGCTTCTCCGCTATGTTCGCGCTGGCCGGGTCCACCGCGGTGGAGACGACGACGACCTGACCGGTCATATCACTTTGTTGACTCCGAGCATCTCCTTGACCATCGGGGCGTAGTCTATCTTCTTCACCTTGATCTCCCGCAGGGGTACTATCACATGAAGCGGTCTCTCCTGGATTAGGCCATCCTCCGTCAGGTGCCTGATCACCCTGTTCATCCTCATGCTGAGATCCGGATAACCGTGGGATAGGAACGATCCGAAGACTTCACCCGGCTGGATGTAGCTGAAGAGAGCAGCCCCGATACTCCTGAAAGAAGAGTAGACCCGCATCATATCGTCGTTGCTGGCTCCTGGTTTCACATCGACATGATAGAAGCTCATAAGCTCGCACCCGATCTTCTGCCAGTCTACGTAGGCTTGTCTGCTCAGCAGGTTGTTCTGGAAGAACTTGCTCCTCTTCCCTGAGATGGTGGGCCGGGATATCCCCGTCCGCCTGGAGAGTTCCAGGTCGGAGGCGGTGGGGTACTTCACGAAGGCGTAGAGCGCCAGTTTGTCCTTTTCGGTAAGCTTCTGGGGCACTACAGCGCTACCTTCTTCCAGAAGGGTATCGTCTTGTAGATCGGTCCTTTCCAGCCCGAAGGTGTTGTCCACGGCCAGAGCAGAATCGCAGGAGGAACTGGTCAGTTGAAAGGGGTAGTGATAACAGCGGACGTCCTCGAGAAAGTCTTTTCCGCGGTAGCCGTCTATGATCGGGTTGAAGACGCTCTTGAACTCGGTGAGGCTCCTGGTATAGACCATGGATACCGATTCACTGTCGGTAGATGTGTGAAATACACAGTTGGGATGGTCCACCAAGCGACCGAACTCGCCGGACATCTTCCTGACATCCAAAGGCGCGGTCGGCTTATACCAGGCGATGACCGCGGTCAGGATCTCGGCGCCTACCGCTATCCCGGAGGGGACGTTCATAAGCTTTATCAGCTGCCATTCGCGGAACTTCCTCTTGCTCTTGAATATTGTCGATCTATCCACGCCGATCCTCGAAGCCAGATCTATATCGCTGAGTCCTGGATATCTGGCCATACCGTAGAGGACCTGCTTCTCTTTCGAAGTTAGTTTTAGAGGCATTCGTTTATACTCTACATTTTTTACTATTAATAGTTTGCCTTTTTAGCCTTTTCGATCTCATAGTACTACATATCCGTGGGATAGTAAATTGATTTTTGGCAGCATCTCAGTCCAGGTACGATGAATATCCGCCGTCCCTGACCGAGAAGGGTTTGTCGTGGCCCGGGACGACTACATCGGCCAGATCGACGATCATGGTCATGCTTTTCATCGCCAGTTCGCCATCGACGTGGAGCCTGGGCGGGACCCATTTGAGGTAGTTGGACCTGGTGGGGAGGGCATCTCCCGCCATCACCACCACCCTATCGGATTCACATACTATCGATATGCTCTCCTGGGTATGGCCCGGTGTCCCCAGGATCCAGACCCCTGGAGCGATTGCCTCCCCGTCTTCGGTGTTCTTTGGAGAGAGTATCTCTGCTCTGCTGAATAGGTGGTTGTTGCCGCAGTGGTCTGGATGGCTGTGGGTGTTGACCACCAGGTCCACCTCCCCCGGGTCCAGACCCCGCATGGCCAGGTTCTCTAATATGGCCTTCTCCTCACCGGCCAGTCCGGTATCCACCACCAATTTCGCAGAGCCGGAGACGATCAGCACCACCGAAGACCTGGCGTCCAAAATCTCTCCTTCTTCGTTTCTGAGGATCGACCCGGGCTTCAGCAGCATCGCACGGGGCGCACGAGCGCTCATATCATATCGCCGGTATCTCTATCTCTTAGTCCAGGAGGGGCCTCAGTCTATCCTCGAGCCGCTCCACCTGTTCCACGGCGGTTCCTATGTAGTGATGCGGGTCCAGAAGCTCTCTGATCTCTTCGGGCGAGAGGTGCCGGGCCACGACCTCCTCGTCGGCGAGGACCTTCGCCAGCTCTCTATCCTCTTCGAGCGCGATCGTGGAGCAGCGTCTCAGTATCTCGTGGGCCTGCTGCCGGCCCGCGCCTCTCTTGGCCAGTTCCACCATCACCGCCTCGGCCATGTTCAGGCCCCGGAGGAGGTTAAGGTTCTGCTCCACCCGGTCCGGCTTGATGGTGAGCCCTTCTAAGATGCTGGCGGTCAGGCCGAGGAGGTGATCGGTAATGATGAAAGCCTCCGGGAAGACTATTCGCTCGCAGCTGGAGTTGGTCAGGTCGCGCTCGTCCCATAGAACCATGTTGGCCAGGGCAGGTTCGATCTGGGCTCTTACCACTCTGGCCAGGCCGCAGACCTGTTCCGACTTGATGGGGTTGCGTTTGTGGGGCATGGTGCTGGACCCGACCTGGCGCTTGCCGAAGACCTCCTGCACCTCGCCGATCTCGCTCCGCTGGAGAGACCTGATCTCTACGCAGATCTTGTCCAGGGTGGTGACCACCAGGCCCATCCAGCATATCATCTCCGCATGTCTGTCCCTCTGGACGACCTGGTTGGATACGTCCACCTCGTTCAGGTCCAGGATCTCCATGACCTTGCTCTGAAGCGTCATGCCTGCAGAGCCGAAGGCGGCCTGGGTGCCCACCGCGCCGCTCATCTTGCCCACGGCGGCCCGGGGTTTGAGCTGGGCCAGCCTCTCGACGTGCCTGGCCACCTCCGAGGCCCAGATGGCGAACCTCAGGCCGTAGGTGGTGGGGACCGCGATCTGGCCGTGAGTGCGGCCGGCGCAGACCAGGTTCTTGTGTTCTGCAGCCCGGTCCAAGAGAACCTCCAGCACCCTCTTCACCTTCTCTTCCAAAACATTCAGAGAGGCCTTGATTTGCAGCCCGGTCGCGGTGTCCAGGATGTCGTTGGAGGTGGCGCCCAGGTGGACCCACTCCCCTGCCCATTTACAGGATTCGGCCAGGGCGAGGACCACGGCCATCATGTCGTGCCCGATCTCGTCTTCGATCACCCTGGCCCGGTCGGGATTGGCTTTCTCCGCCGCGTTCTCGATGTCTTCGGCCGCGCCTTTTGGTATCATGCCCAGCTCTTCTTCCGCCCGGGCCAGGGCCGCCTCCACCCGGAAGAGGCAGCGGAACCTGTAATCCTCGGCCCATAGCTCTTTCATCTCCGGGTTGCCGTAACGAAATTCGATGGGATGGATCGCCATACTCGATATCTCCGCACAAAGAGGGGGCGCGAGGCTAGAAGGAGGTTTTGGTCGAATAATAAAATTAGCTAGATATAATTTATCCTAAAAGGCTCGTCTAAAAAGTAAGGTTATAAATAATAATAGCGCCGCTAGAACAGATGTTTCATATAACCAGGGAGGGATCGCTGCATGAGGATTCTGGGATTGGCCGATCTCCATGGCCATGCTGAAAAGCTCCGCCTCCTGGAGGATCTGGATGCGGACATCATCGCCTTCTGCGGAGACCTTCACAACGCAGGCGCCGTCGAAGAGGCGAGGCCCGTAGCCGAGGCTCTGGCCAGGCTGGGCCCTCCTGTACTGATAGTTCCGGGCAACATGGACCCGAGAGAGTTCGTGCCGGACCTCTGGAAGAGGGCAGGGCTGAGGATGATCGACCACGGGTCTTACCGGCACGGAGACTGCGGCTTCATCGGCATGGGCGGGATGGTGGTCCGCAACCTCAAGCGGCTCGGGGATCCGACCAGGTACTACCATCTGGACGACGATGTATACGGATCGCTGGCCCGGGCCCACGAGGAGATCTCGGACGCCCGGTGCAGGGTGGTCCTGACCCACCAACCGCCCAGGGGCGCTCGCGATACGATATACAGCGGCGAAAGAACCGGGTCGGTGAGCCTCCGCCGCTTCGTCGAGGAGTACCAGCCGGATCTTCTGATATGTGGCCATATCCACGAAGACCGGGGCGAGGCCAAAATCGGCGCCACCAGGATCGTCAACGTCGGTGAGATGCGCCAAGGATATGCCGCCCTCATCGAGCTGGGGGACGAGATAAAGGTGAGATGGATCGCGCCGTGAGCAGGAATAACAACGTTCTCATCCGTGTCTTTTAACTTTTTTCGGATTTCGAGCATGAGCCCCGGTTCATGAGCGTTTACTTGAGCACACAAAGTTATCATTATGTACAACGACCGAGAAAATGATATTCGAGTGGATGGGCTGGGGAAAGAGGCTTAAGCCTGAAAACCAATTCATTCGTTGGTGCTTATCATGAAACTAAACACAATACACAAGGATGAAGCTTCGAAGTCTATACCAATGATAGGTAAGATAGGTCTAGAGAAGGGTGAAGTTAAGCTGGATACAAAGAAAAAAAGGATGTTTGGTATTCTCAAGGAATGGAGAGTGGATTCTCAGGAATTGAAAGAAGAGTTGAGGGCTATGCATGGCTGATCTCTTTGCGGACACCTACGCTTTGGTCGAGATCTTGAAAGGAAATCCAAATTATGAAAAATATTCGGAGAGAATGCTTACCACCACAGAATTTAATATTTTTGAGCTTGCATAAAGTGGGATCTACTTCGAAGTGGTGGATTAAAAGATACTATCGGGGGTTCAAATGGATCATAGATTGAACGACAAAACAGTCGGCATCATCGGCCTGGGCTACGTTGGACTGCCGCTGGCACTTGCGTTCTCAGAGCATCTGAATATATAATAATTGCTGTTCCAACCCCTGCCACAAAATCAAACGACTCTGATCCGTCCTACATCGAATCCGCAGAGGCCGTCCTACAATTCCAGCAGAAAGTTTTCCATCTCACGGAGAATGGCGTTTTCGCGTGCCCCCCACTTTCTAACTCACGCGAAGACGCGAAGTCCTGATGGTTGTTCACTACCCGCCTGATGCCTTCCTTGAAGGTCGCTGCACCGACGTTGATAATGCTGCCCATATTCCGCCCGCGTTTCCTCGATCATACGGCGGATATCGGCGACGAGCTCAGGATCGTTGGGCTTTTGGATGTTGCCTTGTGTGATCTGCCTGTCGTTACTCCCGCTCATAGCAAGCCCTCCTTCGCGTCTTCGCGTCTTCGCGTGAGAGCTTTCCCCCAATGATCTCATCGACGAGCCCCCTCTCTTGTCGAAATGCATGCCTAGTCATGAACCTTAGACTTGATACTTAATGGAGCCTCTCAAAGAAGTCATCTGCATGTTCCGCGAACAAAAAGAGCAAGATCGTGGTCGAGCGCGGCCAGATCGTCAAAATCGGAGGGTAAAACCGCGAATGAACGCGAATGAACGCGAATCAAAAGAAAAATATTAGCGTTCATTAGCGTTCATTCGCGGTTGAAATAAGGAGTGAGTATGTGTTTAGCGCCCACAGAAATCCTCGCTTTTAGTGGAGCCTCTCAAAGAAGTCATCTGCTACAAGGCCAGCGTTTTCTTGGGCTGGGATCGTCTTGTGCATCGGATAAGTGTCAAACTTAGCGTTCAGGACTATAACCGTAGAGTACGTAGAGGAGCGCGGAGGGGAAATAAATGGTTAAATGCTCTGCGTACCTCTGCGCCCTTCGCGGTTATTTTTCTTGCCAGAAAGTACAGGATCGCAATCGGGAGACCCCTCAACATACCTGAGTAGTTACCATAAAAATAGACTGTAAAGGCTTAGATTATACCTTGCTCTCGCAGTGCACCTTTGATCTCGCCGATCTCACCCTCGATCCGGTCGAACCTGCTTTCCATGTAGTGTTTCAGATCGTACCTAACACCACGAACTTCTTCGATCACCACATCTTGCTTGTCGAGCATCTTGTCTTGCCTGTCGAGCATCATGTCCATCTTATGCCCCAACTCACCGAACCCGCTTTCCATCTGGCTTTCCATCCGATCGAACCCATCTCTGGCGACCACTACCAGTTCTTTGAGATACTCGACGCCCGTATCTAACCAATCATTGGTCTCTCCTTCCCCGACAAGCTTGTAAAAGTCCTCGTACTCTCCGGTCGCTCCGGAATAATCTCTTTCGAGATCGGTCACATCGATGATAGCATTGTTCATCTTCAGGGCATCTGCAAACTTCTCAAGATCAGCCTCCTTGCCCTCGGCTATAACCTTCACCCTGCCATCGGGAAGGTTTTGGATCGACCCTTTCACGCCAAACGCTTTCGCTATCGTGACAACCTTTGACCTGTATCCAGCCTGTTGGACCCTCCCGGAAACGTAGGCGATCAATCTC
>JAUWQF010000144.1 GCA_030611205.1 Methanothrix sp. | reverse complement strand
CTTCCCCCGGCCTCGTGGCACCGAGCCTGTAGCTCATCACCTCAGAGCTGCCGGACGGGATCTCCAGGTCCCATCTCAGAGAATAACCGGTCTCGAAGTCGCGTCCTGTGGAATCTGTGACCTCGACGTTCAGGGTCTTGTTTCCGCTGTTGCGCAAAGATAGGTACACGTAAAAATCTTCTCCGAAGTTCTGGGTCTCTTCGAGATACTTGTGGAGCTTGAGGGGCCCGAATACGTCGAATACGGTCCCTCCCCAGGCCACCCCAAAGTCGCCCTCCGGGCCCAGGTATCGAGCACGGGCCTTCACCCGGACCTCCTCGAGACCGGGCGGGTAAGGGGCCTTCAGCCTGAACTCGATGGGCTCGACCTTCTCGGTGGAGAGATCTTCGTCCCAGACCTCGCCGGGGGCCAGGCTCGATCTGGCATACCGGGTGGAGACCAAAGGCGGTTCCGATATCAGGTCCACCTTGATGGACTCCGCCTCCACCGTTCCGGTGTTCGCAACGCTGAGCCGGAAATCGATATACTCGCCCGGTTCGTAGGAATCTTTCTCCGTGACCAGGTATAGCCGGAGTTCGGGGACGGCTCGCGTCTGGAGTTCGACCGATGCGCATGCTTCGGCACACTCGTCCAGCAGATAGTCTCTCATCTCGATCTTTTCTGCGGTGACCATCACCCTATCGTCGATGGTGAAGTTATCGCCAGCCTCCAGGGCCCGGCTGGCGATGAGCTCTTTGCCCTGGTAGAGGTTCAGCATCACCATCCGCGGCGTGGAATCCTTGGGGGTGAAGTCCGCCACTTCTAGGGCGTACTCTCCCAGGCGGAGGTGCTCCCCCCAATGAAGCTCTCCTTCCGTACGGTCGCCCCACTCCACCGCGGAACCGGCCAGCGAGATAAAAAGCAGAGGTATCAAGAGCCTTCTGATCATGTCAACGCCTGAAGAAGACCAGGTAGATCACCAGGATCGTGCCGATGATGACGATGTAGAGGTTCGGGTCAATATCAACCCTCTCGAGACCTTCTGGTACGGTATCTCTCCTCTCTGTTGTGCTCTCGTATCCTGGAAGGTTCGATGACGGCTTATAATCGTCCTTCTTCGCCCTATCCGGACCATCTTTCTCCTCATCGATCGTGCTCTTCGAGACGCCGTCGTCCCGGCTTGTCGTGTAAGTACTGCTCGAAGTCGTCCTGGTAACGGGTTTCTCCACCTCGGTCTCGAAGAAGACGCCCTTGGGAGCGTAGAAGGTCACGACATCCTTCCCGTCGACGTTGACCGTCTTGCGCTTCTCGTACTCGATCTTCGTCTCCGGGTCCTGCCATCGGACCGAGAACTCGTGGACGCCCACCTCCAGGTCGTATTTGCCCAGGTCGGCGGTGCTCATCTTCTTGACCTCTTTTTGCTTCTCGTACTCGTCGTCTATGTAGAGATAGACGTCCAGCTCGTCTTCGTTCTCATTTCTGACCAGGACCCTGACCTCGAACTCCTCTGGCTCCTTGTTCTCGGTGGTATAGAGGGTGACCGCCTTCTCCGAATATATCTCCTCGACTCTCTCTTCCACGTAGCTCTTCTTGGTATCGTCGTCCCACCAAGAGATCTCGAACTTGTGGGGTCCCACATCTACGGGGTAGGTGCCGAACTTCACCTCCTTCTCCTTGTATACGTCCTTGGTATCCTTCAGCTCCGAGTCGATGAGAAGAGAGACGCTGAGCTTATCATCGTCCTTGTTAAAGACGTAGACGACGGCCTCGGCCAACGCTCCGGACTCGTTCACCTCCGGAGCGGACGACTCCGGCGCGATCTCGGCAGCTTCGCCCTCGGCGAGATCGCCGGTCTCGGAGGGCAGGTCGAGAACCTCTGCACCGCTTGTTGGCAGGGTCATGTTGGCGGCGACGGCAGACGCCTCGACTATCTCACCGTACCGGTTGACGTCCAGAGACCCGCTCGCCGGGGCGGATACGAGCAGACAGAATATGAGCACCGCCAGCGGTATGAGGTGTGCCGTGCCCGGGGCTCCGTCCCCAGAAGATGATCGGTTCATAACAGAGCCCATGGTTAGACGTTATCTTTTAAAAATCATACGATTTGAGCAAGAAATAATTCGTACATATATATAAATAATACTTATTGTTTGTGGCGTGCGAAAGGATTATTTACCGGAGGTTGATATGATTAATAGGTGTAATCTCATGACGGACTGGCCCATCATCCTGCTGATAATGGAAGGTATACCTTTCCTGGCGTTTGTATACTATCTAGAGTATAAAAAGAAGATGCGCCTGCTCGATCAAGAGGTCCCCAAAGACGATCCTATTGAGGTCAGGCTCGAGAGGCGCCTCACGAGCGGCCTATTTCTCTCGCTGGCCGGGGCATCCATAATCACCTCGCCTGCTATCGCCAGGATCGCCGGCATGGAGGTCGGCCTGACCTTCGAGCTGCTGGTCATGGGCATCGTGATTCTCAGCGCTGGTCTAGCCATGCTGCTGGGTTACGGGATCCTGAAAGGGAGAGCGGCCTATTCCTCCGGCGGTGTGCTGGAGTTCAAGTAGGCAGGAAAAAACAACAAAAAAATCCTCCCTTCGGTCGGATTTACTTGTGCACATGAAGTTATACTTTATGTACAATAAAAAAGAGACCGGCGCCATGTCCGCGGGCCGGTCTCGGGATCTCCTGAGACTTGGTGATGTGAGCTGTGCGCTTTATATGCAAAGGAGGTCGATATGCTGCGTTCTCGCTCACATGCAGTCCATCGTCGTATTTGGTAATAAACTTTTCGGTTAAGGTGTTACGAGACCGCCCCGTTCACATCATCCCCGGCGGCATCCCCGGCGGCATCCCGCCCATACCGCCACCCATGCCAGCACCTGGCATGCCACCTCCGGGCGGCATCTCGGTCCTCTTGGAAGCGATCACGTCATCTATCCTCAGGATCAGAGCGGCTGCATCGGTGGCCGACCTGATCGCCTGGACCTTCACCCTCAACGGCTCGATCACGCCCATCTCCCGCATGTCTACAACCTCGCCGGTGTACACGTCCAGGCCGCTGGTCTTCTCCCCGGCCTCATGTCTGCTTTTTATCGCCACCAGCTTGTCTATAGAATTCAGGCCGGCGTTCTCCGCCAGAGACTTGGGAATCTCGTCCAGGGCATCGGCGAACCTGTCCGTGGCCAGTTGCTCCCTTCCTTCGAGGGTGGCCGCGTACTCCTTCAGCCTGAGGGAGAGCTCAACCTCTGTAGCGCCGCCCCCGGCCACCATCTTCTGGTCTTCGATAGCCGCTGCCACCGCGTGCAGTGCATCGTCCAGCGCTATCTGCAGGTTGTTCACCACCTGCTCGGTCCCGCCCCGGAGAAGGAGGGATACCGTGCCTTTCGCAACGCCGGTAACGAAGGTCAGGTGGCCACCGCCTACCTTTCTATCCTCTACCAGCCCGGCATCTCCGAGGTCTTCCGGGGTCATCTCGTCCAGGTTGGTCACGATGTTTGCACCCGTGGCCCTGGCGAGCCGCTTCATATCGGTTCTCTTGACCCTGCGAAGAGCCATCACCCCGGCCTTGGCCAGGTGATGCTGGGCAAAGTCTTCGATCCCCTTCTGACAGAAGACGACGTTCGCCCCGCTGGCTATGACCTTATCTGCCACCTCTCTTATCCTCGCCTTCTCCCGGTCGGCGAAGATCTTGAACTGGTCCGGGGAGGTTATGGTAATCTCCGCCTTGGTCTCCGGGTCCTTCGCCTCCAGGGCAGCGTTGATCAGGGCGATTCTGGCATGCTCCACCCTCTTGGGCATGTTGGAATGGACCCGGTCTTTGTCGATTATGAGACCCTCGACCAGCTCCGAATCTTCCGTGCTCTCCCCTGGCTTCTTCTCCACGATGATCTTCTTGAGGTCGACGACCGTCTTGCCGTCGGTCTCCTCGGCCGTAAAGAGAACCATCTTCACCACATATTCGGCCAGCTTGGTGCTCAGGGTTCCTGCAAACTTGCCGGTCATGGCGGTAAGCGCTATCTTCTCCAGCAGATCCCGGTCGTTCTTGGAAATGTCGAAGGCCAGGCTCTCCAGAACCTCGATCGCCTTCTTGGAGGCAAGATCGTACCCGGAGACGATCACCGTGGGGTGAACGTCCATCTCGATCAGCTCTTCCGCCTTCTTGAGGAGCTCTCCGACGAGTACTGCCGTGGTGGTGGTCCCGTCGCCCACCTCGTCGTTCTGGGCCTTTGCCGCCTCTACCACCATCTTGGCGGCCGGGTGCTGGATGTCCATCTCCCGAAGGATGGTTACTCCGTCGTTGGTTATGGTTACGTCACCCAGAGAGTCGACCATCAGCTTGTCCATGCCTCTGGGACCCAGGGTGCTCTTCACCGCTTCGGCCACTGCCCGGGCGGCCATGATGTTGTTTCTCAGCGCCTCTTTTCCCTTCTCTCTGCGAGCGCCTTCTCTCATAATGAGTATCGGCTGTCCACTAAGTCCTGCCATAAGTCGCCACCTTCTCGGGATCACAGTATTTGAGCTTCTATAAAAGGATTACCATATGCGATAGGGTCGCAGCCCAGGGATACCGCAAGGATACCGGCCCGACGCAAGTCGTTCGCCACCATCTATGCTTTAGCCGACGACCGGCGAGCATCTTTGTCGAAATCTTTAAATCGAATTAAAGAACAGGAAGATAGTTAAGGTTGGGGTCTCCGGAGGGCGCCAACCGGCTGGCAATCCCCATGAACGCGGTCCGAAGGATTACGATTGCAACAAAGGTAGTATGAATGCATAAATATTTGGTCTTGATAATATTGATGGCATCGACCGCCAGCGCGTCCACCCTGATCGTGAACGATGATGGGGGCGGGAACTTCACGAGGATCCAGGACGCCATAAACGCCTCCGCGGAGGGCGACGAGATCATCGTCCGTGGCGGACCGTATCAAGAGCGCCTGGTCGTGGACAGGTCCATCATGCTGAGAGGCGACGGGAACCCG
>JAUWQF010000152.1 GCA_030611205.1 Methanothrix sp. | reverse complement strand
AGAGATTGATAGGATAATAAGTGAAGGACCTGGAGATTGATTATAGTCATGAACCTTAGACTTGATACTTAATGGAGCATCTCAAAGAAGTCATATGCACGTTCCGCGAACAAAAAGAGCAAGATCGTGGTCGAGCGCGGCCAGATCGTCAAAATCGGAGAGTAAAACCGCGAATGAACGCGAATGAACGCGAATTAAAAGAAAATATTAGCGTTCATTAGCGTTCATTAGCGTTCATTAGCGGTTGAAATAATGAGTGAGTATGTGTTTAGCTCCCTCATAATCAATCGCTTGATAATGGTTTTAATCAATAGATAAGTCATCTGCTACAAGGCCAGCGTTTTCTTGGGCTGGGATCGTCTTGCGCATCGGATAAGTGTCAAACTTAGCGTGCAGGACTATAATGACCCTGGTTCGCCAGGGAATACTCTGGTCGGAAATTATTGCCATTTTTAGGAGGGGGTCCGGAATCTTCGCGTGAGGCAGAATGTAGGAGGCACGCGAAGGCGCCATTCTCCGTGAGATGGAAAACTTTCTGCTGGAATTGTAGGATGGCCTCACTTGACCAGCCGGATGGTTATGGGGTACCGATAATCCTCTCCGTTGCTGGCCTTCACCGCGGCCACGATCACCAGCACCAAGTCCGCAAAGAAGAGAGCCAAGAAGGACATAGCGGCGATGGCGAAGACGGCTAATACCAAAGGCGCCAGATCCCACATCTCGGGGTGGGGAACGGTGTGGAAGGGTATGCTTCCCAGCACCAACAGCCAGAGCAGTATCCCTACGAGGAGTCCATAGATGCTCATGGAGATCTGGAAGTTGAGGGCTTCTTTTCCCTGGTCGTCTACGAAGGAGTGGTCGTTCTTCTTGAGCAGCCATACCACGAGCGGCCCGAGGATGTTTCCCAGGGGTATTCCCAGGAAGGTTACCAATGCGCTGAGGTGGCAGACGGTGGCCCAGGTGCGGGCGTCCTTGTTCATTTCGATCGCAGGAGTCTCGGTCATGGTCAGACCTCCAAAAGATACCGTAGCCGGAACGATACTAAGAAGTTGTGGTGGATTCCGGCGCGGAGACGTCGTCGGCGGGCGGTGATCTTGAATTTGGTTGATGTATTATGCGAATACGTTTTTCGCCAGCGAGCCAGGAACCCCGTGGGCATCGCCGTATACGCGCCCGGGGGCTCCACACTTCGGGTAGCCCAAGTATCAATCGGGAAAAGATATAATTTGTATGATATTTGTAAGATTATCTGGTAGGGATATAGATAAAAAGAAACTAACGATGAACCCAACGAGAATCGCAATGCTGAAACTCAGAAGTGTTCCAATTAATATGTATTCGCTGGTCTTCCGTGTAGCATTGAACCTGAAGACCGACTTCGCGGCAATTAGAAAACCTATAGCAGTATATTGCTGGAGAAGTATGAACGTGAGAATCAAAAAACGTTCGAGATAACCGATATATTTACCCGCATCCTCCAAACTTTCGTCGTCAAGGCCCGTCGCATCGTCTGAAGCATTCACGCAGATTGATTCTCTCCATCTTTGGGTTATTCTTGATATGAAAATTCCGGTTGGATGAAGAACTATTGTATAACCCATTAACAAGACAAAGATATACATCAATATCGGATAAGTTAAATAATCTCGAAGATAGGAGAAATCCGGATTGAACAATAGGATCCATATCGTTAATATAACCGCGAAATGCGCTCCCTGATCGGCGATCAGAGATGATGCGGTAGCATTCGATCTAGCCGTTATTGCATCAATTATCAAATGTGTTACAAATATTATTGCAGATACCGCGGCGGCCGTGGATAACCCAAAGAAGAACAAAGTGACAGATCCCGCCAGCGAAGCAACGACAAAAACATGGAGATAAAGGTACTTCGACTTTCATCCATGATTCCATTTGCTCTTCGCCCACTTATCAGGTTGTAATACGAAATCAGCAAGAATACTAGAATACACTAGCAGGACCAGGAATAATAAACTTGAACTCACATCACTCAGCCTCCGAAAGTTCATCGAGTTTTTTATTGTACATAAAGTATAACTTTATGTGCTCAAGTAAATCCGACCGAAGGGAGGATTTTCTTGTTTATAATTTTTGAATATCTTTGGATGATCATCTCAACAACGTCATAGTCGGTCCCTTTTAGTCGATACGAGACACTAGATAGGTCGATATCAAGCTTTTCTCCTATTTGCTCCAAAATATGGCCTTCAAGCCTGTACATCACGGCTTCGCATTTCTTCTTTGACCACCTGGCTATAAGTCGATCAATTATTCTGCAATATATATCCAGTTCTTCATTTATTTCTGACCAGGGTGTTTTAACGGTCAGAGTTTGTCTATCTTTTTTAATTTCGTCTAATTGAAGGCCGGAATACCTAAAGGCTTCACCATCCATTTCTCCGATTTTATAGTCTTTGTTTGGAAAATAATCAATTTTTCCCAGCCCAATTGCAATTCTAGCGTCGATTCGTGGGTATCTCTCTCCAACTTCAAAGCCTGATATTAATTTCAGACGCAGAATAATTGTATCTTTCAGTGCAGAACCCGGATCGGCAGTGACGCCTTGAAAGCTGTCGCCTCTATATATAAAAAAAGGTATTTGGTAATCATGCCCTACACACCCCAACGATTTATTAAGATAGTCTACGTAGGAAACACCGCTATCTTTAAGCTTTCTTGATCCTATCAGGTCCCCTGTCACCACGGCATATATTTTTTCATCCATAGAATTGCCATTTCCAATTTTTGTATGTTTTTTGGTGGAGTTTTTGTAGTATTTATAATTTTCGGTGTTTTTGAGTAAATGTACCCAAAATCTTGCTTTTTGGACAAATACACTCAAACTATCGCTTTTTGAACTAATAGACTCAGATGATATGCGGATGCCTGGATCAAGATCCCGGCGCCGTTGCCGCTCAACCTCGACATGCTGGAAGACATAATCACACTGCCTGACTGGGCCTCTTAAAGTCGGCGTCGCTATTCCGGTCGGGCAGGAAGATGATCCCCGCCGAGCGGCCCGCGTCCAGGAGGATCCTTCCCCTCACCGCGGTGCCGAAGGAGGGATGATCGACGTAGGCGTCTCCGGTGACCTGGATTACGTCGAACTCTTCGATCCCCCGGCGACGAGCTTCCTGCAGGGAGACGGGGAGGGGCCGGGGCCGGTCTCTCATGGCAAGCCTCTCATCCGGCGAGATGAGATGGAGGGCGGTCGTCTCGTCGAAGGCTCTTCTGGCCTGAAGGCGATACGGGTCGAGCTGGCCCCCAAGGATATGGTCCAGGCCGGAGCGCAGGGACTTGCGTCGCGGATCAGAACTACCCGGCTGCCGTATATCGAGAGGGTGCCAGCGGACCTGCGCATGGATATCATAATTTGGGACACTTGACCACTTTATATTGACGACATCGACCTCGTCAAATTTTTATATCTTGGGGGATTATATGGAACACATCCCAGATCGTGGCAGCGGTGAGTAATTTCATGGAGATCTTCATGAGAGCTGCGATAGAGGGATACTGATGGTGCAACCCTTGAGTAATATGGTTATAAGCATCATCTGAAGAAGGAGGATCAAAAGATGGTAAATAAACGATCAGTCGTTCCTGGCATGTTTCTATTGTTGGTGGTCCTTGCGGGGACCTGTTTCATTGTGCCCGCAACTGCTTTGCGGATAGATGAGGGAATAGGATCCGGAGTCACATCTGTGACCCAGTGGCCTGTCGATGGTGGACCGGATGGCATAGCCGTTGGACCTGGTGGCGAGGTCTTCGTCAACATCAACAATAACTACCGGGTGGTGAAGTACAGCCCCCAGGGAGAACAACTGGCCGAATGGTCTGTTGACGGGGTGATAGAGACTAATGGCATTGCAGTCGGACCCGGTGGCGAGGTCTTCGTCAACCTCAACAATAATTACCGGGTGGTGAAGTACAGCTCTGAAGGGGATAAGCTGGCCGAATGGACCGTTGATGGAGAGATATCGCCCAAGCGTCTTGAAGTTGAACACTGTGGCTAGCGGTTGGGCCACAAACAAAAAAAAAAAC
>JAUWQF010000164.1 GCA_030611205.1 Methanothrix sp. | reverse complement strand
CCGCCTCGCTCACCCCGGTGGTGATCAGCACACCCTCGTCAGGATCATAATCCAACCCAATATCCCGTTGCACCGCCTCGGACAGACCCTCTCTCAGCTCAAGCATACCATTGTTGGACGTATAGGAGGTCTGGCCTTGCTCCAGCGAGTAGATACAAGCCTCTCTGATGTGCCAGGGGGTGACAAAGTCTGGCTCGCCCACTCCCAGGCTGATCACGTCATCCATGCTCATCACGATGTCGAAGAACTTGCGGATCCCCGACGGAGGCATATCTCTCACCATGGCGGATACGTGCGTCTCGGGCTGCCAGGCAGGCAGCTCCTTCATGCTGAGCTTTCCTTCGGTCATGCGGTGATCACCAGTCTCTTGGGTTTGTGCTTTCCGTAGAGTATCACGCCGTGTTCTTTGTAGCTTCTCAGAACGAAGTGGGTGCAGGTAGACTCCACCCCTTCCAGGGTGGCTATCTTCTCGGTGACGAAGAACGCCACGTCTTTCATGGACCTGCCCCGGACGGTGGCCGATAGGTCATGATCGCCGGATATCAGCCTCACCGACTGGACCTCGGAGAACCGGGCGATCCTCTCGGCGATGGTATCGTATCCCTTGTCCCGGTGGAGCGAGACCTTGAGCTCGATCACCGCGTAGACGTATCCCTCACCCACCTTGTCCCAGTTGATCATGGTCATGTACTTTCTGATGACTCCCGACTCTTCCAGCTCCCCGATCTTCCTGGAGACTTCCTCCTCCGACATCCCCAGGAGGGCGGCGATCTCCGCCGGGGTGGCCTTCGCGTTATCCTCCAGAATCTCCAAGATCTCGTTCATAAAATCCTGTATTGAGAGGCCAGACCGGATTATAGGCTTTACGCTCCGGATCGCTCTACGATCTCATACGGACCGCCGAGGAAGGCCGCAATCCAGGTCCGGTTGATCTGGGGCGGATCGAGGCCGGGGGCGGCGAGGCTGGAGAAGTTGCCGAAGATCGTGTTGTTCCTCAGAAACCGTGCGAAGGGTATGGACTCGGGCCGGGACAGGTTCATGAAGTCGTCGAACCCCGTGACGGTGGTGTTCCCCAAAAGGGAGGTGTAGGGCACGGACTGGTTGTAGATAGCGTCCAGATCGGACCAGTTCCCGGACTCGTCCGAGAAGTTGAGGTCCAGTGGGTCCTCTGTCGCGGAGACGGCCAGCGCGACCAAGAAGATGAGAATGATGAAGATAAACCTCATGACAGTCCTCTAAATATGTTGATAAAAGCCCCGGGCGTGATTTGAACACGCGACCTAGTGATTACAAGTCACTCGCTCTAGCCAGCTGAGCCACCGAGGCCCGTTCCGCTCTATCCGTGGTGCCCCCTTAAAGACTTTGCTCTTATCTTTTCCAGGAGCTGACAGCTCTGGCAGAGCCCGTCACCACAAGGCTCGCCGCACCTGACACAAGGAACCGTCTGGAAAGTGCCAGGGGGTCGAAACTCCAATATGCGGTCGAACCCGCTCATGATGGAGTACTTGGTCCCAGGATGCCCGTGCTCGAAATCGTTCAACATATCCTTCACCTCTCGCCGTATGGCCCTGGAGATGTGAGGACAGGCTGCGGTTCCCAGGGGCAGGTCATGGGTTATGGCATAGAGCGCAACCTCCCGTTCCGGAACTCGGCGCAGTGGCTTGATCCGGGGAACCATCCCCTCCAGCGCCTTACGGGGCCGGAGCCTGTAGAGCCGATCCAGATCGCCGCGCAGGTAGTTCAGAAGGACCGTCTGGGACTCGTCGTCCAGGTTGTGGCCGGTGGCCAGGGCGTCGGCCCCCAGCTCCCGGGCCGTTCTGTTGAGGAGGTTCTTCCTCAGTACCCCGCAGAAGGTGCAGGGTCCCTGTTCCATGCCCAGGGAGGCTGCATAATCTGTGGTGATCCCGAAAGTTTCATCGAAGCTTTTGATCTCGAGGTCCACTTCCAACCTCTTCGCCACGGCCTTGGCAGCATCTATGGTATCGGACCGGTAACCTGCGATACCCTCGTCGATGGCTACCGCCACCAGCTCCAGATCTTTCCGGTAGGAGAAGAGCGACTTCAGTATGTAGAGAAGAGAGGTGCTGTCCTTACCGCCGCTGACCGCCACCGCGATCTTAGAGGGTCCTCCGAAGATCCTGTATTTGCGCAGGACCTGCTTGACCTTGCGGTGCACGTCCTCTTCGAAGTGGCGCGCGCAGAGGTGCTTGCCGGAGTACCTCTGGTAGATGACGGCCCGGTCACGGCACTTGTCGCACGGGATCATTCCAGGAGATGATGGAAGGACTCTATAATAACCAGGCGCTCACCGCATAATCTTGAACCTGAGGAGAGCCGCCACCCCGCCCAGGGCCTTCAGTCGTGCACCGGGCTCGAACTCGGAGCTGAATATGACCACCCTGCCCCGGGCGTTCCTCACCTTTCTCATCAGGGCGTCCATCTCGGCGTCTCGCACCAGCTCGTCTTGGACCATCAGGGTCTCCACCGCCCCGTATCCCATCGCCACGTCGACCTCGGCGGGCCCGTAGGCGGCCTTCCCCTCGGTGGCGATCTCCTTGAACAGCTTGTCGATGAGGGACGTCTCCAGGGCCAGCCTGCTGTTCTCCAGGACCTGCCCCATCGCGCCTTGCCTGAGAACCTCCTGGAACCCTGAGACTCCCACAGAAGAGGCGTCACATAGGGTCAGCCTTCCCGCCAGGTCCGACCGCGACGAGGCGATCCTCTTCTTCAGGTCTTCCTTGATGAACCCCGGTCCGGCCAGGATGACCTGAGCCCCTCCCGCGGCGATCCGGTCGATCTCCCGGCCGCACTCGTCCAAGAACTCCGACCTCCGGTCGATATCTGCGCCCTTACCGCTACCCATCCTGATCTCCGAGACGGTCTCTACCCCGAACTGACGCAGGACGCCGATGGTCGCCTCACCTTCTTCGACCAACGCCAAGACCACCTTGGGCCGCCGGGCCTCGGCTACCGCTTCCTTGATCCGATCGAGCTCGTCGGGCCGCCACCTCTTGATTATGGACAGGTTAGTGCTGGGCTCCAGGTTGAGGGTGTGATAAGAGCCGACGTCCTGACCCGATTCGATCACCCCGTGCACCCTAAGCCAGTTGGAGTACATGTGAAACTCCACCGACTCGACCCTCACGCCCAGACGAACCGGCCTCCGTTCTCGTTTCTCCGGCCTCAGCTTGTCCGATGAGGCGGTGCTCTTCCGGTGGGTGAGGGCAAATACGAGATCCCCGGGAGATATAAGGTATTTGAGATGCCACAGGTCGTCGATCGACTCGGGGAGGAGGGATATCTCGCCCTCGTCACCGCGCAAGATCTTTTTCAGGACGCGCATAGCCTCTTCTCAGATCAAAAGGCTTAAATCAATTGTGTGGTAAGGGGGGGCCGAGCCGCCATAACACAGTTGGTAGAGTGTCTGGCTGATAACCACGTTGTCACAGGTTCGAGCCCTCTTGGCGGCGTCAAAGAAAAATAAACTCTTGTGACTGAAGCTTAGTCAGGTTA
>JAUWQF010000081.1 GCA_030611205.1 Methanothrix sp. | reverse complement strand
AGCGTTCAGGACTATAATCTGGCAGAGGTGGTTGGTCGCTGCAATGTGTTCTTTGTTATACATGTAGTGGTCCTTCACTCCAAGGAAAGTTTGGATCCCATAATTATTGGCGATTTTGGAGGGGGGTCCGGAATGGGAATTAGACTTGATACTTAATGGAGCATTTCAAAGAAATCATCTGCGCGTTCCGCAAACAAAATATATAAAATACTGGTAGCCTCCGTTGGGGTTCCAATGTGACATTGTCAAGGCAATCCCGGCCCGAGATCCTGATGAGGGTGGAAAGCTGTATCCACCACGACGGAATAGACTTCTTCCACATTCATCGACAAGTCATCTCCCTTCGCGCCTTCGCGGCTTCGCGTGCCCCATAATTTCTGACTCACGCGAAGCCGCGAAGCCGCGAAGGTCCTCTCGTCGAAATGCATGCTATTGAAGTCAAAGGCAACATACACTTGACGTTCCACCTGCACTCTTCAAGAATGGAGCATCTCAAGGTAGTTATCTGCTACAAGGCCAGCGTTTTCTTGGGTTGGGATCGTCTTGCGCATCGGATAAGTGTCAAACTTAGCGTTCAGGACTATACTTGAGCTCATAAACTTATACTTTATGTACAATAAAATAAGGCCAGGCTAGTGATTGAAGAGATGGATACAAAGCAGGCCAGGTTATTCTCTCAATTGGACTTGGGGAAATTCATAACAGATTAGCCAAATCGATACCTAGCGGATTAATGTTTTGTCAGGGACTATAGCTACGACCTTGCAGGGCATCGGTTTTTAGCACATCGTTGAAAGATGAGTGGAAGACTGGTAGGCAGGCATGTCCCCTGGGATGGTCGAGTTCGTACCGAAAGCGGCGCGGGCGAAAGGCTGACCACAAGGGACCCGGTCTGCAGCTTGTCGAACTTGTCCCGGTGGGGCGCTTTACCTTGAAGCCTCCTTCACGATCTTGACCTATTCCTCGGTGAAGTTGTACAGCTCGTAAACCAGGCGGTCGATCTGGCGTTGGAGGAGGGCCTTCTCGTGGGCGGTCTTCGTCTTCGCTAGTCTCTTGTGCAGGTCGAGCATCCTCTCTACCAGGCTCACCATCTGATCATGGCGGGCGACGTCTTCGGGGTTGGAGGGGTTCATCGTAGGGCGATAACACCGAAACATGTTTCATAGGTAGTGACAGTCTCCTTTCCCAGGTGGGTGATTAATACGAGACTGAAACTTTTTTTGGCCCTGTTGGTACTGGCGGCACTGTCGATTCCAGCCGTTGCGGACGAGGTGGACGATCTCATATTGGATCTGAAGTATGGGACTTCTGATGTCAGGGCGGATGCTGCGGGGGCGCTTGGCGAGATCGGTGATCTCCGAGCTGTTGATCCTTTAATCCTGGCGCTGAACGACTCGTATAGTGATGTTCGAGAAGAGGCTGCAGAGGCGCTTGGCAATATCGGTGATCCACAAGCTGTCGATCCTTTGATCCTGGCGCTGAACGACTCGGATAGTGATGTTCGAGAAGAGGCTGCGGGAGCTCTTGGCAATATCGGTGATCCCCGAGCTGTCGAGCCACTTACTTATCTGGCTTCGAAGGATGGAAGGGAGTGGGTCCGCGCGGCGGCGGCGGCGGCGGTTATTGAGGGGCAATAGGGCCCATCCATTTTTTAGATAAATAAGTTTATCAAGTCATCCCCTCTTTCCCATTTTATGCGCAATTATTATCTTGGCATTGTCACATATCTACCATCCAATAGCTCTCCGTGGAATATAAGTAATTTATATATCATCTAGCATACCCTTTATAGAAAGGAGGTAATAGCTTGACAATGTCGAGTTATGTACAACAAAAAAAGTTTATAGAAATGCTCACGCCTAGGTGAACATCTCTGCAGGCGGCTTTAAGAGATCTTTCTTTA
Organism: Methanothrix sp.; assembly: GCA_030611205.1. Classification (GTDB taxonomy): domain Archaea; phylum Halobacteriota; class Methanosarcinia; order Methanotrichales; family Methanotrichaceae; genus UBA204. The sequence continues at coordinate 8,001 of JAUWQF010000081.1, read as the reverse complement.
CGTTCCGGATCGCCTCTTCCAGATGGACCTGAGCGATCTTGCAATCATCTATGATAGCATGGTGAAGGGCCACCTTCAGCACCTTCTCCACCAGGTCTCTTCCCGAGAACCCCTCGGTCTTTCTGGATATAGCCTTCAGGTCCAGCCGCTCCATCTCCAGGGGAAGGGTGACCACGTTCTTATCGAGGATCAGGTATCTCTCCTCTTCGGTAGGCAGGTTGAAGATGATCTCTTCCTCGAACCTGCTTCTTATGGCGCTGTCCAAAAACTCGATCTTGTTGGTGGCAGCGATGGTACAGACGCCTTTCCGGCGGTGTATGCCGTCCATCTCGGTGAGGAGGGCGTTGACGATCTCCGAGACGTCGCCCCGGAGATCCTGGTATCTCCGGTCCAGGGCGATGGCATCGAGCTCGTCTATGAAGATTATGCAGGGTGCGATATCCTCCGCACTCTTGTAGAGTCCGTGTATCTGTCTGGACCCCTCACCAACGAACTCCCCTATCAGAGTGGTGGCCTTTATGGGCATCATGGGTACCTTCGTCTCTCGTGAGAGGGCCTTGGCCATCATGGTCTTGCCGGTGCCCGAGGGCCCGTAGAAGAGGATATTTTTGGGCGCCCACTTCCCAAACCTTTCGGGCTCGGTCAGGAACTTCTCGACTATCCTCATCTTGCGCCGGGCGCTGTCCTGGCCCACCACGTCATCGAAGGTAACGTCGCTCTCGATCTTCTTCGCATCTATCGCATCTATATTCTTCTTGTTCTCCACCACGATATTGGTATCAGACCCAACTATGGAGACTCTGGGGTAAGCCCTCACCACCTGGAAGGCGAAGTCTGGGTAAAGCCTCCTATCGAAGAGGTAACATCCAGGCTTCACGACCTCGCCGTACCACTGTTCTCTGGCATATCGTTCGAAAAGACGAGAGTTCGAGACCTCGGGACTGTCCTGAAAGAGGCTCTTCAAAGGATAGCCTGCTGGTCGGAGCAAGACGTACTTCGCTCCCGACATCCTACCGTTATCCAGCTTGCCTCTCAGCTCTTTTGTACCGGTCTTCTGGATAGATCGCACGGTTACGTCCTCTTTGTCGAAGATAGTTAAAGATATGGGCGTCAGAAGAGACCAGGTACCCTGACCTGTCCCGATAGTAATTAATATAACCTCTACCCAACTACATCACCAACTGAAAGATAATCATTGAGGAGAGGATCTTTATGGGAGATAATGGTATAGCAATTATACTGATGATTGTAGGGTTCTTCGTAATGTTCATGTTGCCGCTCTACGCAATAGCCGCGATATTCTGAATGGGGCTGTGTCCAGACCGGCACCCATCGGAACCTTTTTTAGGTATTTCGCTCGGCTGTAGGTGACGTCCCGCCTTTATCCTATCGAACGGTGACTGTCATCTATCTACGTTTCTTCTTCGTCCCGCCCCATATGGGGTCGTCGCCGAAACGTTCTCTCCACCATCTCTGGTAGTCTGCTCTCTTCTCCGCCTTCTCGTCTTCCCGGAAGGAGTACTCGTAATCCCGGCAGTACCTGATGACTATCTCGTAAGCCTGGTTGATCCTCTGGATCATATCTCTGCAGAGCTCAGGATCACCGTCGCAGGTGTCAGGATGCCATCTGACCACCAGGTCTCTGTAGCTCTCTTTTATCTTCTCCATGGTGGCCGTCTCCGGCAGGCCCAGGACCTCCGCCGCCCAGCCGATCCTCTTCTCTCTTTGGGACATGCTTCTATTGATCAGATCTCTATCTTCAGACCAAAGAGCCTCTCGAACTTATCGTACTTGGCCCTGGCCCTGGATAGGTTCTGGCGGACGTAGGTCTCATCCCTCTCACAAGCCTCCATGGCCTTGAGCTCCGCGGGAGAGAATACCGCATCCAATTGTTCCCTGGGCAGAGAGGACAGGCTCGTGGGTCTCGGCTCGATTTCTTCCGCCGCCGAATCACCCTGCCATTCCCAGGACCGGTCGTACTTTATCAGGAGCATGTGGCCGCATATTTCACAGCGGGCGGCCACCAACCAGTCCCCTCCCGACCGGTAATAGGCTGTACTCAGAAGCTCCCCCTCACACCTCTCGCAGAAACCTACGAAATTTTCCTCCAATAACGTCGGTTCGATCTTCGATCCCTGGAGATGGAGGCGACGACTCCCCTGCTCGATCTTGCACATCCGGTCACGGCTTCTTCTGGATCAACACGTCTTTCATGCTGTAGATCCCCGGCGGCCGTCCCACGACCCATCTGGCGGCCCTGACCGCCCCGCTGGCGAAGGCCTGTCTGCTGTGAGCCTGGTGTCTGATCTCCAGCCGTTCGCCAGGGCCCGCAAAGAGGACGGTATGATCGCCCACGATGTCCCCCGCTCTGAGGGCATGCACCCCGATCTCCTCACCGCGCAGTCTAGTGCCCTTCTCTCTGCCGTATACCACGCTATCACGGTCGATCTCGATGGCCCTGGTCAGTATATCCACGGCAGCCTCGGCGGTACCGCTGGGAGCGTCCATCTTCCCTCTGTGGTGGGCCTCGATCACCTCCACGTCGTAGCCCCGGAGGGCCCGGGCCGCCACCTCGATTATGTTCCAGAAGACGTTCACCCCGACGCTGAAGTTGGGCGATATCACCGCAGCCGCCCGTCCATCGATCAGGCTCTTCATCGTATCCAGGTCCTGATCCGAGATCCCCGTGGTTCCTACCACCAGGTTGATGCCCAGGTCTGTCGCGGCCCTGACGTTATCCACAACGGCAGAGGCGGTGGTGAAGTCTATCAGGACATCAGGTCTAATCGCCGCCAGGGTATCCGTCAGGTGAGCGGCATCGGTGACCGTCACACCGTCGATGGGTTCGCCCACACCTTCCAGGTCGAAACCCGCCACCAGCATCAGATCGGGAACGCGCGCCAGCTCATCGACTATCATCTTGCCCATGCGCCCGCGCACACCGGTGATCGCTACCTTCGTCTTCATCTGAACTCGCCCAGTGCGTCCAAGGTCTCTCTCAGAACCAGCTCGTTCTCTTCGGACATGGAAGCCAAGGGGAGCCTCATAGGACCGGCAGCCAGCCCCATCATCCGGCAGGCGGTCTTAACCGGTATGGGGTTTGTATCCAGGAACATGGCCCTTATCAGGGGTGCGATCTGGAAGTGAACCTCTCTGGCCTTTTCGAGATCGCCCCTGAGCATGGCATCCGTCAGAGCTATCATCTTTTTAGGGGCTACGTTGGCAACTACCGATATCACGCCGGATCCCCCCAGTGCCATTATGGGCAGGGTCAGGTTGTCGTCGCCAGAGAGGACTATGAACTCCTCGTCCCTGGTCAGCTCGATGATCTTCGAGACCTGGGATAGGTCGCCGCTGGCCTCTTTGATGCCGACCACGGTCTCGATCTTGGCAAGCTCCGCGACCAGCTCAGGCCTCAGGTTGACCGCCGTCCTGGAAGGGACGTTGTAAAGTATCAACGGGAGGTCACAGCTCTCTGCCACGTACCTATAATGGGCCAACATGCCCCTTTCGTTGGGCTTGTTGTAGTAGGGCGTGATCAGGAGAGCGGCGTCTGCACCGGCATCCTCGGCATGTTTGGTCAGTTCCGCTGCCTCGACGGTGTTGTTCGAGCCCGTGCCCGCTATCACCTTCACCCTGGAACAGTCGACTGCGATCTCTACCGCCATCTTGTGCTCTTCGAAGGATAGTGTGGCGGCCTCGCCGGTCGTACCACAGGGAACCACACCAGAGATACCGGCCTCTCCGAGAAGCTCTATGTTCCTCCGGAGCCCCTCCCCGTCCAGCTCGCCTTCTTCCTTGAAAGGTGTAATGATGGCTGGCAGTACACCTTCGAACATCTAACTTACACTCCTTTGGACTTCTTAGACTTAATACGGGTAATGTAACCTGCAACTCGGTTGGTGATCGTCTTGTATTCGATATCGGTGTACTCCTTTACTAACATTTTGTTCTGCTCGAAGTCGGTGCTAAAGGCCTCCTCGTGAGTTTTTAGCAGCTCCATTGCAAAATTTTTGATATAACTAGGCTTCACGCATCCCATGACAAAACACTCCAGCTAGAGAAAACAGCATTTCCAGGATCAAACTTTGATTTATAGATTGCCGTCCAGAGTTCTCGATATCCGGATCGCCAGGGTAGAGACCTCACCTGCAGTGACGCCCAGAAGCCGGATCATGGGTTCTTTTCCTACACCACCAGCGTCCCAGATCACCTCCGGCACCGATCCGTATTCTCTGATCGCCTGCTGTGTGCCCCAGCTCATGGTATCGGCCCCGGTGGGCTCTTCCATCCTATCGAAACTGGCCACTTTGAGGCCCCTGTCCTCGCATACCTCCAGGACGGCGCCGTCGAACCGGACGTTCATGGCGGCCCTGATCTTCGAATCAAAGCTCATGGCTGCCAGGATGATCCTGGCAACGTGATCGCTGGCACCGAACCGGACACACCCCGACTGGTGCACCTTTTGGCCTGCTCTCACCAGCCGCCCTTCCACGGCGGCCACGTCTCCGGAACCTGTCGCTGCCGAGATGGCCATGCCTACGTTGGACCCCACCTCCGGGATCAGGAGGCGAAGCGAAGAATCTTCCATCAGCGAGCCGACCGCCCTCTCAACCTCGGTCAGGACAAAGAACCGTTCAGCGTCTTCCACGAGCCTGCCAGCCTGGTTCACGGGCGAGGCGCCTCTGCCCACCCGGTGACTTCTGGATATGGATGCCGCAGCGAACTCTCTGGCTCTGGATGCAGCCTCGCTCAGACTCAGTCCCCGGGCCAGAAAGGCGGTGATAGCTGCAGAGTAGGTGCAACCCACGCCGTGGCCGCCTCCGCTCACCCTCTCTCCGCCGATTAGCCGGACCCGGTTGCCCTCCACGAGAATGTCCGGACCCTCCAGATGACCACCAGTGACGATCACCGCTTTTGCACCGAGACGGAGGATCTCGTTCGCGGCCTTCTCGGCGCTCTCTTCATCCGTCACCGGGACTTCGGACAGCGTCTCCGCCTCGAAGATGTTGGGGGTGACAACCCTGGCCAGGGGCACCAACCTCCGGCGCAGCACCTCGGCTGCCTCTTGGTCCAGGAGACGACCACCGGCCTCGGCTTCCATCACCGGGTCGAGCACGAGGCCGATTCCCGCATCCTCTATCCTATCGGCGACCAGGGAGACGATATCTGCCGAATGGAGCATGCCTGTTTTGGCATACCCTATGGAGAAGTCCTCCAGGATCGCATCGAGCTGGGCGGAGACCGCCTCCCGGCCGAGTCCGAAGATGGATCTCACGCCCATGGTGTTCTGAGCGGTGACCGCCGTGACGACGGAAACGCCGTGGGCACCCAGAACGGAAAAGGTCTTGACGTCGGCCTGGATACCCGCCCCCCCGGAAGAGTCGGATCCTCCTATGGAAAGAAGAACGTCGGTCATGTATCACTTGCGTCCTTTCGCCTTGGCCTCTGCCTCATGGACCATCTTTTCGGGCAGTTTGTACTTCTGGGCGATCTTCAGCGCCTTGTTGTAGAGGCCAGCCTCCATGTGTTTGGAGTAGGCCATCTCTGCGGCTTCTTTTTTCATGCTCTCGGGCAGATCGAACAGGTCTGCGATCTCCGCCGCGTTCTTGAGCAGCCCGAAGCTCACGCTCTTGTTGAAGGCCAGAATCGCGGCATCCCTGATCATCTCCGGCGGAAGGTTGAACTCCTTGGCATACTCTGCCGCGGCCTTGTAGTGTTCTCCGTCTACCTTTCTCTGGAACGACCGGATCGCAGCACCCTTGATCAGGTTCTCGGGTAGATCGTACAGCTTTGCCAGCGCTGCCGCCACGGAGTACTCACCCAGGTCCACATTCTTCCTGTACGCCTTGGTGGCGGCCTCCTGGAGCATGTCCAAGGGCAAGGAGCGGTCCTCTCTCACCTTTGCCGCCTCCTTATACAGACCACTGGCCATCTTCTCCTCGAAGAGCCTCACACCCTCGGAGAGCGTATTCTCTGCCATATCTATCGAACCTCCTATTATCCTGAAGGTTGTCCACATCCTATAAAATATGCGATCATCTCAGACTGGTGACGAAGGCATACTGGGTCGTGGTGGGGAGTTTCCGTCTCAATATCCTGATCTCGGGCATGTATATCAACATGAGCTTCTCGTCGCCCCTTTTCGTCTCCAGCAGCTTGTTCACCACCACGCACTCAGCCTCACCTTGTATCCGGGCCGTGCCGCTCCCGTACTGAGGAGCCATCTCTATCAGTATGGGCAACCTCAACCTGTCCCAAAGGTACCTGGGAAGGGAGTTCGATATGAGATCAAGCTCGACCTTGTCGATTATGTAAAATGTATTGTCTTTTCCTCGGACCCCCGGCTTCTCCTCTTTGAGCAGTTCGGTGAGCTTCCGTCTCCTGCCGGGGAGGTGCTGGTTCATGGACTGAACCGTTTTGATTATCAGCCTATTGTCTACTATCACCATTAATCTCACCCACGATCTGTTCGATCTTAAAGTTAACCGCGCGGCCTTTCAGATCTCGGCAAAGGTCTTCTGGATAGGGTTTCTCTTGATATTGAGGCAGCTTCTGGCAGCTCTGCCTACCCGTTCCCGGTCTTCCTCGGTGGTGTAGACGCCCAGCCTCCAGGCCGCGTGGTGGGCTCTTTCCAATATTGTGGCCAGAGGCGAGACCTCCCTGAGGCTCCTGACCTCCCCGTCGACCAGGACGGGCACGTTCCCCTCTGCTACCTGGGGCAGATGAGGTCTATCCACGAGCACGTACCTGGGGTCCACTCCGGCCTCTTCGGCGATCTCCACGGCGATCCGCATCTCGTTCTCCCGGGATACGACCGAAGACTCAAACCCCTCTCTGCCCACATAGACCGCTCGTTTGAAGAGCCTCCTCGACCTGATACGATCCACGATCTCGGAAGGGTAACCGCCTGCAGAGGACATCGCCGATATCAGATCCTGGTCGCACATATCTTTGATCGCTCCGGGATCATTACCGTGCTCTTCTATCAGGCACAAGATGCCGCTCTCGATCATGGACTGGGCGATCCTGGAGACATGATGGTAATAGACGGTAGGATACATGAGCAGCCTGGAGACCAGGAGAGACTCTGCGGCGTGGATCCCGCCTTCCTCGACGACCAGCTGGCCTCTGTAGATCTTCATCATCTCCATCAGCCTCTGGTAGTCTATCACCCCGTAGGCGACTCCGGTGTAATGGGCGTCGCGTACCAGGTAGTCCATCCTGTCCACGTCCATCTCGCCATTTACTATCTGGCCCAGGGAGGTCTCGCCCTTGATCAACCGTTGGATCCGGGCAGGGTCCAGTCCCCAGGTATCCAGGACCTCTCCCAGCTCGTTCTTCCTCAGCAGGTCGTTCACGTTCTCGTGATCTCTTCTCAGGTAGGTTGCGAGCACCGACTCGGTGACGTGAGAAAATGGGCCGTGACCCACGTCGTGGAGGAGGACAGATGCGCGAAGTTCTTGTTGCTCCTCTCGGTCCAGCTCCAGGTGATGGGCCAGGCGGCTCGCCAGGTGAAAAGCGCCCAGGCTGTGCTCAAATCTGGTGTGATTGGCGCCGGGGTAGACCAGGTTCGCCAGACCCAGCTGTTTGATCCATCTCAGGCGCTGCATCTGGGGCGTGTCCACCAGGTCGAGAGCCAGGTCGTCGAGCTTCACATACCCATGGACCGGATCGCTGATAGTCGCCATCCTGTACTACTAGGTCCTCCGTCCATTTACCCTTATCGAAGACGCGATCTTCGGGCAGGTCATGTATGCCGTTAACCTTATGCACTCCAACCATGAAAATAGATCTCACGAGTAAATCCTCCATTCGGTCGGATTTACTCCGAGTATACAATGTTATACATTATATACAACAAGAAAATGCTCGCTTACGCTCGCATTTACTTGAGCACATAAAGTTGTGCGCCGAGCTAAGCTTGTAATGTCCAGCTGGTGAAAATCCAGCTTGAGGAAAGGCTAGCCACCACCTCAGAACTGAACCTTGCACCCAGTC
>JAUWQF010000092.1 GCA_030611205.1 Methanothrix sp. | reverse complement strand
TCCTCTCGGCTCATCCCATCTTTGTCCAGCTGGCGGACCCTCTCGGCGATGCCCTCTATGCCGCTCAGCTTCTCCACCCGCTCTGCCCGGTCTATGGCGGTGGGAATCTCTACCGAGGTGCTAGGATCCAAACCCCTGCTGCGGGCCTCGCTGGCGATCTCCATCGCATCGTTCAGGCGGGCGTCCAGCGTCTGGAAGTATTCTTCGGTCTTCAATCGGTCTCGCTCCAGAGGTACAGGTCTGTTATCGGGTCGTGGGTCCTGATGAAAGGCTCGCCTTTTAGCTCCTGGATGCATAGCTCGGCGGCGAAGATTGTCCCGTTGTGAAGATGGCCGCCCCGGAGACTGCCCACGGGGTCTGCCAGGGCGGCGTGGGCGTGGACGAAGACCCGGCCGTCCCTGATGGATATGTTCCCCTGGCAGCTCACCAGCTCCACCGGCCCCTCGATCTTGATGGTCTTGTACCGGTGGGTATCCTGCTCGTAGTAGCCCAGCTCGGCTTTTTGGAGCGCGCCGATGGCGCTGAAGACCCCGGCCTCGACGCCCAACTTCTCGGCGAGGCTTGTTATCGATTCCACGATCTCGGCGCCGAAATCAAGACGGGCCAAGACGCTTCTGCCTCGCTCGAACTCTCGGACAAGCAATCAGATCACCATGTACCCTAAGAGGAGATCTCTGTTGAAAAAGTAAACGGGCGATAGACTGCGTGGGAACCTGGTCATTCGGTTCCAGGGTCCCTCTTTTCGATCAGTTCAAGTACCTTCAGGCCTACCATCAACCGATGCGGCTCCTGGGTGCTGACGAGGCCGGCAAGGGCCCGGTGATAGGCTCCATGTTCGTGGCAGGTGTGGTCATCGAGGAGGAGAAGCTCTTCGACCTGGCTGCCATTGGCGTTCGCGACTCAAAGCAGCTCTCCCGGGCCCGGAGAGAGGTTTTGGCCGTCAAGATCGAGCGTATTGCCGACGACATCCACATATTAGAGGTGAAGCCCCAGGTCATCGACGAGCTGCGCCAGGTGATGACCATGAACGATATAATGGTCAGATGCTTCTCTCAGGTGGTACAGAACTTATCTGCCGATCGGGCCATCCTGGATGCGGCCGATGTCAAGGCAGAACGGTTTGCAGACCGGGTGAAGAAGGACAGCGGCACGGAGATGGAGATTTTGGCACAGCACAAGGCCGACAAGAACCATTCTGTGGTGGCGGCGGCTTCCATCATGGCCAAGGTGAATAGGGACCGGTCGGTTAGAGAGTTGGAAATATCAATGGACTGCAAGATGGGGAGCGGCTACCCCTCGGATCCTGCTACCGTGAGGTTCCTGGAGACCTGGGCGAAGGAGCACGGCGAACTCCCGCCTTTTGTGCGACATAGCTGGAAGACCGCGGAGCGGATAAAAGCTAGGTTTATATAGCCTCCCCGAAGTTCATGGACAGAGGGATCTGATTTGGATATCGAGGACACACTGCTCATGATTCCGGGGCCGGTCAAGGTGGCGTCCAGGGTGCTGCGGGCCATGTCCAAGCCCATGATCAGCCATCGCAGCGCCGACTTCGGAAATATCTACGAAGACTGTATATCGCTCATAAAAGAGCTCTTTGATACCGAGAACGACGTTGTCGTGCTCAGTGGGAGCGGTACTTGCGGCATGGAGGCTGCGGTGGGCGGCGTCATCGGGAAGGACGACAAGATAGTCACCGTCACCAACGGCAAGTTCGGCGAGAGGTTCACCGAGCTGGGCGACCGTTACGGGACCGCCATCCCCCTGGACTTCCCCTGGGGAACCTCTTTCGATCTGGACCGGATCGAGGCCGCTCTGGAGGAAGGTGCCAAGGCCGTCGCTATGGTCCACAACGAGACTTCTGTGGGCATGATCAACCCTGCAAAAGAGGTGGGCGAGCTGGCCCGGAAGCATGACGCTCTATTCATCGTCGACGGGATCTCTTCGGTGGGCGGAAACGAGTTCTTGACCGACGGGTGGGGCATCGACATCGCCATCACCGGTTCACAGAAGTGCATAGCAGTCCCGCCGGGGCTGGCGATGGTATCGGTGAGCAAGAAGGCCGAAGAGATGCTGGAGGATGGTAAAGGCGGCTACTATACAGACCTCAAGGCTCACCTGAAAAGCGCCAGGAAGAGCCCCTGCCAGACGCCCTACACCCCGGCGGTATCTCTATTCTACGCGTTGCAAGAGGCGCTACACATGGCCGCCGAAGATGGGTTCCCGGAGAGAAGGAACCGGATGGCCAGCCTCGCCGAGGGCGTGAGGCAAGCGGCTGCGGCTCTGGAGATCGAGCTCTTCCCGCAACCGGACCAGCGCTCTGCATACTCCAACACGGTGACCGCCATGAAGATGCCTCAGGGGATCTCTGACGATCAGCTTCGCGGCGGTATGAGGAAACGTGGCGTGGTGGTCTCCGGCGGACAGGCCGACCTCAAAGGCAAGATCTTTAGGATCGGGACGATGGGCGTCTGCACCGAATCTGACGTTCTGAGGACGATCCAGACCTTGGAGCTGGTTTTGGAGAAGGAGGGCGTGATATCCAGCCTGGGCGCCGGGGTCGAGGCTGCGAGTAAGTCGATCGATGCGTGAGAGGACGCCTCGACCGCACAAATTTTTCGGGAGCAACGTCTCCCGTTAACGTTTTATAGAGTAAGTTGCATCATCCCTGATAAAACGTGTAATAAGTAAGTCGCGGGGTACGAGATGACTTCTTCAAGATTGGCGTTCTTCATATATATCGTATTGGCGTTCGGTCTGATGACGGCACAGGGTCAGACGACGGCCTCGTTGGCCTTCGACCAGGCAGGAACCCCGAAGATGCCCTTCAACGTCAACCAGCCGGTCGTCTACAACTTTCATCTGACGAGCACGCTGAGCTGCACCATGCATTACACGGTGGAGCTGGAAGTGGGGCCTGATTATACGGATCATACCGTCTCGAAGAAGTATGTCCAGGAGATCAACCTTCCGGCTCGCGCCTCGAAGAACGTCAAGTTTAATGTCAACTTCAGATCGCCGGAGCTGAGCCAGGGGGAGTTCGGAACGTGGGCCTCTGAGAAGAACGACACCGGCATATGGGAGAATGCGTGGTACCGTGCCCGGATCACGCCACTGGTAGGAACTTCTGTCACGGTAGAAAACTATGATGGGCAGCCCACCCTCATCAAATTAGTAACCGTTTACAAGAATGCGGCTCTCTCGCCCCGGACGGGCGGCAACGATACCCTTTACAATTATCAAATCGAGGTATACTCCAGTGCCGAAGACGACGTGACGCTGGAGGTGGCCCCATCCAAGGTCGAGAACTGGATCGACTGCGGGAGCAGGAGTTATACGACGCCCGGTGCCTGGCAGACGTTGAGATGGGAGAACGTCTCTTTGGACTTCGATTTTATCATGGCCTGCTACAGGTTTGTAGGCAGAAAGCAGACCGAGGTATTCGAGGGACCCTTCTGGCCTGTGAACTATACCTACAAAAACGAGAGCGTGGACCCTATAGACGGTTTCTCCAGCACACCCTTCACCTACCGCCTGGAGTTCAACGCCACCAAGAACCTTGACGTTGGCCTGAACGTCTGGGACATAGACCAGAACGAGTTCAGGCTTGTGGGAAAGGTGGGCTACAAGAACGTCTCCAGATGGGAAGATTTGGAATGGGCCGGCATCATGCCCAGCGAGAAGCTCGGCTCGGAGGGGACCTCGTCCTATTACTTCGACTTCTACTATCCGGAATCTGAGAGACCCTTTGCCGATACCCGTGAAGAAGAGGGCAGGTTCTATGCAGGGCCGGAGATAATCCTGATAAAGTTCCGGAACGCAACGGTCACCCCGGGCGAAGGGAGTAACATCGTCCGGTACACCTTCGGTGTCGAGGTCGATACATCTCTTCCCGTCTGCGATATCGAGCTTCAGACCTGTGAACCGGGTTGTTCAATCTGGAAGTCCCAGGGGATCTCCACCTATAACGGAGGAGAGAAGATCTTCTGGAAGGGTGTCGCCTTCGAGGGCGAGAACGAAGGATTGGTGAAGTACAGGTTCCTCCGCGTGGCTTCGCCCCCCTCAATTTACCAGGGGCCGAACCTCGTCAAGGAGTCAATCATCGGAAGAGTTTCACCCGGCAACGGGCCTATCGGGTCCTGGGATGCGAGCTTCCACTCACCAGGAGAGAGGCTGGTTCGTGTGCCTTACGTCTATTCGATGGAGATGGACTCCGTCGAGAGCATCGAACCCATGATGGTGGAGCTGGAAGTTTACGATCCCGTCCGCAAGACATGGATCGAGGCCGGTAAACCTCAGAGCTACAACTTCACCGAGAGGTCTCTTAACTTCACGATAGACGAGCTGCCCTTCGCCGAGCCCTTCCTGGGCGAGTCGAAGTACAGGTTCCTCTCCGGGGGCAGGTTCCTGGGCGGAGAGGACGGGTTCTCCGGTCCGGAGATATTGGCCAACTTCAGAAACAAGACGTGGAACGTTACTTACGACAAAGCGCGCGACGAGTACGTATACACTTACGGCGTGGAGGTGCGTTCATCCCTGAGCAGCCTCTCCGTCGATCTGGTCTACACCATGGACCGGACCGTCTGGACTCTCGCAAAAGATCCGAAGGTATACGCCTCAGACGCCGCCGAGTGGAAGAGGCTGGAGTGGGTGGGGTACCCGTATCGCCTGGAGGTAGACTTCGTGCCGGTCGGGAGTTAATATGAAGAGATTCGCAGCATGCCTCATCATAATTTTTCTGCTCCTACCCCTGGTGGCACAGTCTCCAGGGGTGAGCCCCTCACCGCCTAAACCGATTCATTCATCGAGCGGGGGGGACAGCGATACCGGTTCTAGTTCTAGTAAGAGGATCGTCAAGCTGGACCTGGAAAGTATGATCAAAAATGCAGAGTCCTGGAAGAAGAACGACCCCGAGGAGTTTGAATACCTGAAGACGCTCCTTTCCAAGCCCTTCGTTACCACGGACGAATACAGACTACCGAGCGCTCTGATATATTACCCGTCTAGCGGCGCCACTGTCAATCGGAACGACGAACTCGATATACGCTCATACGTATGGAACAGCAACCCCATAGAGATCAGAAGGGTCCTTTATCTCACCCTGGAGATGAAAGAAGAAGGTTCGGAGGAGTTCAGACCCATCACCGATGTCCAGAAGATACAGACGAACGAGTACGACAAGAAGTACAACTCCACGGAGAGGAAGTGGCCGGAGATCGAGTATGTGAGAGACCTGGGCGCTACCGGAAATGCAACTCTGCGGATAAGGGTCCAGGACGGACAGTACGACTACAACTCCACCGACATGTCACGGGACCTCCCGGATGAAGACCTGTTCAAGGAGATAAGTCTGACCATAATCAATAACCTGCCGCAGATCACCGATATGAGCGCGAACAAGGGTCCGGTACACTGGAAGGATCCTCTGGAGTATGCGGTCCTGGTCGAAGATGCGGACGGCGATTTTGTGGCGGTAACCCTTCACATCCTGGACGAGGACGGGAACGAGTATCCAGAGCCCATCAACCGCACGCAGCGGGTCATCCCCGAGGTCAACGGGACCAGGGTAACCTTTACCAACGCCGAGTATAACTTCTTCGACAAGGACGATGCCGGAAAGAACTTCACCTACAGCTACTCGTACAGCGACGGCATGGACAGAAGAGAGACAAAGATTATGCAGGGTCCTCATTTCAGGCCCAACCCGGAGATACGGGTTGAGAAACCCGGCATGGAACCCGTGGGAGGAGCAAACTATTACTGGTGGCAGGGTTACGACTTCAGCCTCCAGGTGCAGAACCCGAAGATGGACAACCTGACCGTATCTCTCTATACCGATACCCCGGGTCATCCTGATACGAGATATCCCGAGGATGTTGTCATCGAAAGATCCGATGAGTTTGTGAAGGTCGAATTCCTGGACGTTCATCCCTTTGACGTCCTGGACTGCGGCAAGCACTTCAGTTACCGCTTCAGATATTCGGCGCCGGACCAGGACGGGAAGTATTTCACAGAAAATATCCCGGGCGAAAGGATCAGCCCCAAGATCGTCAGGTACTCGATATATTCGTCGGTGATGGTGACCAACATCTTGCTGGTCCTCCTGATCGCCCTCTTGGGCGGGATCGTCATGGAGAGGTGGTTCTACAGATGATCTATTCATATTACCTGAGCGGTCTGGTCCTGTTCGTCGTGTTGCTCGTAGGAGGCGCCTTCCTCCACAGGCTGAACCTGGTGAGGACGTATAACAGGCTCTTGTCCGTATCGGGGGGCGGGGTATCGAAGGAGAAGGTAGAAGAGGCCTTGTTTACCCCACAAGGTTCCAACTTCAACGCTGCGGCCATAAGCGCCTGGATGCTCCTCTTCGTGGCCCTGGCCTACTTTTACTTCCTGACCCCTAGGGTATTTCCCGATCTCAACTACTTCTTGGTTGCAGATCTGGCGTCGGGTCCTCTTGGGTTATTCATATTCGGTCTTATGGTCATGCTGGTGACAGGATTGGTGGGCGTCGCCTCTCTCGGGCTGATGAAGTTTTACGGTTTTTATGATATGTCCAGGGAGATGAAAGCGGCCATCATGCTTACCGTGCCGGTGCTGATGGTCTCGATATCCCTCTCGGTGTATCTGGGTACACTGTATCCGGCGGGTGATGCCACCGGCTTGAAGGCGGCGGCCCTGGCAACCCTTCTCCTCTCCCAGATCATACTGCTCTCGCCGGTTTACATCGATACATGGGAGGCGGTTAGGTGAGGTTGTGCATAGTGGGCATCGGTGGATGCGGCGGGAAGATGGCAGAGCAGTTCCTGCGCAACCAGGATGTATCCATATTGGGCCGGTCGTTGGGAGAGGACCTGACCTTCGGCGAGGTCAAGGGCATCTGGCTGGAGGCTGCCAGGATGGACGCTCAGGGTCAGAGATTCTTCGGGCCCCTGGACGATGGCTGTTACCCGGGATACTATATAACACATGAAATTATAAAAGATGGTAGTGACCTTTCCAAGCTGGTTGCGGAAAGATACGGATACGACCTAAAGTCGCCGGGTTTTTTCAGGGCGGCTGACTACCTGAAGGCCATATTTGAGATCTTTGATATCGACGAAGGCCTCCAGAACGAGGCGATCAGGGAATACGGTGACAAAAACCCCATACTGTCGAATATATGGAGAAGGATACGGCCCTATACGATCTTATCGGAGAGAGGGGGCGGTGAGTCTGGAGAGGATGGCGAACCGGGGGCGAATGAAGCCGATAAAGGTAGCAGAAATAACAAAAATAACAAAAGGAACAACAACTCGAAGCTGTGCGACAGTATCCTCTTCACCATATCTCTCGGAGGGGGCACGGGAACCGGTTTCATCAACCCGGTCACCAGGTACATACGAGGGGAGAGGCCCAGGTTTCCCGTCTTTGTTCTGGGCGTACTTACGGAGAAGGGCGCCGACCAGCATCTGACCGCCGATGAGTCCCAGAGAGATCTGGGCGCCGTAATATCGATGTACGATCTCCTAACCAAGAGGACCGGGGAGGGCATAGACGGCCTGATCCTGGTCGATAACCAGAGGATGATCGAGAGGCTTTTTTTGAAGAACGAAAAAATGGACTACGGGAAGATCGATCGGGCGATCTACGGCGCGATGAGGCCCCTCGTAGAGGCCCGCCATTACCCTGGCGTGGAGTGCGACTGCCTCGCCGTGCGGGGTGGGTTCATAAAAGGACTGAATCGGCCGTCCATCCTGGTTCCCTGTTATAGCTCACAGAAGGCGTCCAAGAACCCGGAGGCGAGGCTCGTGGAGACCGCCCTCGATGGTGGCAGGCTTTTCGGGTGTGATCCTCGGATGGCCGAGGGTGCGTACGTCTTTACCAGGGGTTTTCTTAGCCTGGATAAGATAGCCGACGCCGTATCGGCGAAGCTGCCCGAAGGGAGCAGGGTGGTGACCTGGAGCAAGCTGGGAGATAAAAGAAGGAACGAGGTTCTGATCCTTCTGCGGAACCCTTACGGCGTTGCTGGCGCTTATGAAAAAGAGGGGACTGTGGAACATCGCATCTATGATATAATCGAGATGGCCAAGGTGCATCTCGAGAACCATGAGAATGATATCATCCCGCCAGCTATGCCAGACCCTACGAAGAGAGCATTGAGATCGTACTTCTATGGGGCGGAGGGGCTGGCAAAGAAGCTCGAAGAGGCGAAGGTGCGGCTTGAGAGGGGTGAGAAGCCCTTCTTCCGGGACGAGCTGGAGATATTCAGAGAGGAGGGGCCCTTTTCCGGGAAGGTTAGGGTCGGCATGACCTGGAGAGAGCTTCAGGACGACGTTCTCCTCCAGGAAGATGCGGTACGCAGGATAGTGAGAGACGAGCTGGAGAAGATCCGATCAAAAGAAGGGGCGTGAGAGGCGCAGGTCCGCGCCGCGTCGTCTTGTTATGCAAGTAAATCCTCCCTTCGGTCGGATTTACTCTGAGTACATAATGTTATACATTATATACAACAAGAAAATCCTCCCTTCGGTCGGATTTACTTGAGCACATAAAGTATAACTTTATGTACAACAAGAAAACTTCTGTCTCGGAC
>JAUWQF010000023.1 GCA_030611205.1 Methanothrix sp. | reverse complement strand
TGAGGATCGGATCAGGTCCTAGCCGTTTCGAGCTATACCCTGTTTGCGAAACGGTATAGGGCTTGCATCCCGATCATCTCCTTGCTCAATATCAAGAAGGGATACAAAAAGGGAGATACAGCAGTGAAGGGGGAAGTGGGGAGGTCGTGAGGATCGGATCAGTTCCTAGCCGTTTCGGGCTACACCCTGTTCATGAAACGGTATAGGGCTTGCATTCCGATCGTCTCCTTGCTCAAGATCAAAGAAGGGATACAAAGAAGGGATACAACGTGGGAGATACAGCAGTGAAGGGGGCGGATGAACCAGGACGGCGTTGGTAAGGTCGTTCTGGTCCAACCGTAATTATAATCACAGTTCTGCACGTGTTCCAAATTCAGAAGGTTTGCCTCATGAGGATCAGGATAGAGATAGATGATCGGGGTATGAAGTCGGCTCACGAGTTCGAGACCCCTGGTTCGGTTTCTCGAGATCGCGTCATCGACTTCCTGACCGCAGCAGGTGTCTTCACAGATCAAGAGACGGCAGTTCCCGGGCCTTCGCTTCCGGGGTACGAAACCGGCCAGACCCTCAGAGATAAGATGGAGACCTTCATCCGATATGAGTTTCCAGATACCTGGTTCTCTTCCCACGAACTCAGAGAGAGGTACGAGACGGTTCTTGACGACGTCAAATTGAGCACGGTCTCGACTTATCTTTCCCGAATGCAGAAGGAGGGAGTGCTGGAGCGGCGGGGAAACAGAAACCAGAGAAGGTACCGGCTGGTGATAGATAACCGCTACCCAGAGATGGAACATTCCGACGCTATTGCCGGAGATCAGAGACGGAGCGCCGCAGGAAGATGGTAGACCGAAAGGTTTCAATCAGTACAACTTTATGTGCTCAAGTAAATGTGAGCGCAATCGAACATTTACTCGCCATCATCCTTGCTGCAGACGATTATCTTCGCCTGACGGTGGGGCAGTCCAAGAGATGAGAAGGTCGTATAACATGACCGACCTATGAAGGCGAGTTCGTACCGAGAATGACTGAGACCCAGAAGGCATCGAAATCTTTTTCACCTGGAAGACCTTTTGCCTCGCTGAATGGCAACGAAGAACAATAGCAAACGCAAAAACGATCTGGCTGGCAAGCTGGGAGATCTGAACGTCAAGACACCTACGTTCAACCTGCAGGAGTACATCCGGGTTCTCAGACTGGCCAGGAAGCCCACCAGGGAAGAGTTCCTGACGATCTCCAAGATCTCGATCATGGGCATAGCGCTCATAGGCATCCTAGGTTTCATCATATACATCTTCCTCACCGAGCTTCCCAAAGCGATCTAAAAGCAGTCCTATTTTTGCTCGGCGCTCATACCGCGTAAGGTTGCGCCGAACTCCGATTCCACGATGGAGGTCACACCCATAGTCCTGGGATGAAGGTCGACCTCCACCACCACGTGGTGATGACCCAGATCGCGGATGGGTCTGACCTGCCGGGGCCCGTTGGTGACCGAGAAGATCTCCATCCCCTGGAGACATCTGCTCGGAACGGCGTGGGGAACCCCCGAGAGCACGACGAAGTCGTAATCACCGTGGTCGGCAACGTACCGGGCTACGCCGTCCCCCGCGACCGGGTACTCATCCAGCCCGCCGATGATATGGTCGACCCGGACCCCCCGATCGGCAAGCCCGCGGGCGATGTTTCTGGCGTCTCTCCTCACCTTGGGAAGACCCTTCATCTCATCCAGGTTGGCCAGGGTATCCACCTCCGCGCCGTGCGCCTCGGCCACCTCGGCCACCGCCGCGTTTATGTCCGCGAACATATAGGCGGTCTCCTTCTTGGCGTTGAGAACGTTCAGGCCCCGTTTTCCTTCCTTCATCAGTTCCAGGAGCCGTTCGGCCACCTTGTACTTGACATCCCCCCTCTCCGGAGGAAGGTACTCGCCGCTGGCAGCCCCGTAGAGCTTCTCCACCTCGGTAGCCTTCTCCAGCAGAAACTTCTGTCTCTGGAACTCCTCGGCGTCGATGATCCCCTTTCCCAGGGCCGCCTCCAGGGTGAGGATCACACCCTTGGTGTTGTCCCGGTAGCCGGCGTGCACCTCCACCTCGATCACCGGCACGTCCAGACCGGCGTCCACCACCGCCTGGTGCAGATCCTCACCGATGATCATGCTGCTGCAGGTCCCTACCACCCCGATCAACCCCGGACTGAAGATCTCGTCGGCCCGCCTGAGAAGCTCTACAAGCGACGCCTGGCCGCCAAAGACGAAGTCGGCCTCGTCCAGAGCGGTGGTCAGGGTGTGCACACCGTCTTCCTCCAGCAGCCTGGCATGCTTGAAGCAACACCCACTGGGCCCGTGCATGATCACCACCTCCACACCCAGATCCCGGAGGGTGTACATGGCCGCCACTATGGAGTTTGGTCTCGGGTGCAGTATCCGAATTTCCTCTCTCGACATGCTTGACATAACCTATCACCTGAAACATTTTACACATGAAAGTAGACGATCTCCCGGTCCCAAGACCGAGGTGACAAAGTCGAGCCCGGCGTCCAGGTCGCGCGCCGTAGTCGCGTCCAGGTCTTGAGCATAAGGCTCCATTCTCTCGCCCACCAGCACCAGAATATCGATCTCCTGGCGGTGGCGTCTCAGCAGCTCTACCAACCGGTCCACGTCTACGCCTTCACAGACCGTCTCTGCCTCTTCGCCTACCACCAGTCCCAGCTTGCTCTTTCCCCGGGCCAGGTCCAGAGCCCGTTCCACACCGGAAACCCGGAGACCGGAGTTCGAGTTGTCGTAGATAACGATCCCATCCACCACGGTCTTCTTCATCCTCCCTCCGAACCCGTTAAACCCCTCCAGCGCCTCGGATATGGATGTTGTATCCATCCCCGCGGCCAGAGCTGCCGCAGATGCCGCCGAGAGAGCGGTGGTGTAGCTCTCCAGATCGAGGTCGTCTCCCAGGATCAGAGGGACCTTCATCTCGCCGATTTTGACCTGGTGAGCCGAGAACCTGACCGTGCCGCCTGGACCAAATGAGAGGTCAGGAGAGATCCTGGTGTCCGTGTTGGCTATCAGTCTCGTCCCTGGTCTGGCCAGAGAGATCATCTGGAGCTTTGCCGTGCTCGCCCACATCGTTCCGCCGGCAATCCTATAGTCACCGCCGAAGCTGGTCAGGATGTTGTAATCGGCAAGGCCAGTCCCACCCAGAGACACCTCGGAGACGATAGCCTCCGGATGGAAGGCCCCGGCCGCTTCGAAGGCCTTGATCACACTGCCGGGGGTGATGCTCAGGCCCGACCCCAGGACCCGGCTCCGACCGCCGTCCCATAGCTCGATGCCTCTGGTAGTGTGGGAGACGACCTTGCCGGAAGAGGCAGATAACAGGCGCGAGAGGAGGAGCGCGGTGGAGGTCTTGCTGTGGGTACCGGTGACCTCGAAGACCTCGAAGTCTCGTTCGCTCTCCAGGATCTCGCCTACGGCCCGGTGGTGGGTGATCGTCCGCTTCCCCATACGTCTCGCCTCCGCCAGGACCGGGTTTCCCGGCCAGAGGTGGACCGGTGCTACTATGAGGTCGAACCCCGATACGTCGGGCATGTGGTGGTAGACCTCCAGCGCGGTGGCGTCCAGACCGCGTTCTTCCATCTTCTTCGCGATCACCGCCGCGCCATGGATGGTGTCCAGCACCGCTACTTTAGCGTTTCCATAGCTCTGCGGTAGGCCAGGTTGGCGACGCATTCGTCCACGCCCAGGGGTTCGGCACAACAGATCTCCACGGTCTCACCGTTCACCTTGCAGGACCCTATTCGAAGGATCGCATCGACTCCCAGCTCTTGGGGTATGTCTTCCATGGTGTGGACGCCGTGTGCCAAAAATAGGGGGAGGGCAACGATCTTCTTCACCTTGGTACCGACAAAGGATGCGAGACCGGTGGCGATATCAGGCTCGTCCATATTCAGAAAGGCCGTTCTTACGGGACCGTCATGGTTGTTACCGATCATCTTGGCATAGGCCTCCACCATCTCCTTGTTGTGCGGCTTCGTGCTCCCATGACCCAGAACCAGTATTCCTACATCTTCACCCATATAATCACCAATGCTACTTTATTACCAATTAGTATTACTCTCAAATGGGTTTAATAACTAATAAATCCTTTCCTATGACAAGCCGGTGGAGACGGTCTGCCATCGGGTTTATGTGGTCGATTACCCCCGGCCCGGCTTCATATTAAACTATTTAGGAAACTCGGAATGAGACGCATAGCTTATCTGCTCGTATATGTTCTGCTGATTCTGGACACTGTTGGCGGGGAGGAGATCCTCATGTCTACCCAGGGGTATCTTTCGTTCCAGGAGAACCTGACCGTATCGGTGATGGACGTGAACTTGCCGTCAGAGGTGGTCTGGCTAAGGCTCAGCGACGAGAACGAGACCCTCAAATCGGGGATTCTGGGGGTCGGCGAGAGCTTCGTTTATGACGGGATGAACCTGACCGTGACCGGCATCTACGCGGGTGGTGAGAGAGACTTGGTAGCGGTCGATGTAGTCTCCGGGACCGTGACGAACATGTCCCTCCAAGAACCTCCAGGCAAAATCCCAGTGAGCACCGGACCCGGGGAGAAGATCCCGGGGTTTGGATGGGATACGGTCCTGCTTCTGGCCCTGGCGCTGGTAAGTCGGTCCTGGATGAGACGATAGGCATAAAAACACAAGAAGATCATCTACCAGTTTCGGTCCAAATAACCGGACTGCAAAGGTGTGGGCATGTTCGAGATCGTAAAGCGCGAAGAGATGGCAAAGGGCACTGTGATCCTCAATGAGATCGAGGCGCCGCGGATTGCCCGAAAGGCAGAACCCGGGCAGTTTGTGATCCTCAAGGCCAATGAAACCGGTGAGCGCATACCGCTCACCATGGCCCGTACCGACCCGGAGCGGGGAACCATAACGGTAATCTACATGGTCGTTGGCAGGTCTACGGCACTTTTCAGGGAGCTTCGGGTGGGTGAAGGCTACCAGGATGTGATCGGTCCTCTTGGTCGGCCGGCGCATCTGGATAGGGTCGGCACCGTCGTATGCGTTGGTGGTGGTACCGGGGTTGCCGTATTGTACCCCATCACCCGGGGGTTGAAGCAGCTGGGAAACCGCGTCATCAGCATCATCGGCGCCCGCACAAAAGATCTTCTGATCCTCGAGGACGAGATGAAGGCCATATCAGACGAGCTTCATTTGTGCACCGACGACGGATCTTACGGCCATCATGGTTTCGTCACCGACGTATTGAAAACTGTGCTCGAAGAAGAGACGGTGGGGCTGGCGGTCGCCGTCGGGCCGGTTCTCATGATGAAGTTCGTATCCGAGATCACAAGGCCGTATAACGTCAAGACCCTGGTTAGCCTGAACCCCATCATGATCGACGGCACCGGAATGTGCGGCGGCTGCCGGGTGTCCGTCGATGGGGAGAATAAGTTCGCCTGCATCGACGGGCCCGAGTTTGACGGGCATAAGGTCGATTTTGACCAGCTGATGCAGCGCCTGCAGGCTTACAGGCAGGAAGAGATACAGAGCCTGGAGGCCCACCGGTGCAGGCTGGAGCCGTGACGGTTAGGACAACGGGACGGCTGTTCTCCGTCCTAATAATGCGAAGCATGGAACGGTGCATATGGCGGAAAAAGAGCCTGTAAAGGAGAAGATACCCCGGGTTGTCATGCCCGGGCAAAAACCCGATATCAGGAGAAGAAACTTCGATGAGGTTCCCTTGGGATACACCTCCGAGATGGCGGTGGAAGAGGCGTCCCGCTGCCTCCAGTGCAAACGGCCCCCGTGCGTCGCGGGATGCCCGGTAGATATCGATATCCCGGCATTCATCGGGCATATAAGAGCGGGAGATTTCGATGAGGCCATCAAGAAGATCTGGGAGAAGAATCGCCTGCCCGCCATCTGCGGCCGGGTCTGCCCGCAGGAGACGCAGTGTGAGATAAGATGCGTGCTCGGGAAGAAGGGGGAGCCTGTGGCCATCGGGAACCTCGAGCGGTTCGCGGCCGACTTCGCCCGCATCAACGGTATCGAGGGCGCTCCGTTGCGGCAGAGGCCTACCAGAAAACGGGTGGCGGTTGTAGGATCCGGACCTGCCGGGCTGACCGTTGCCGGCGATCTGATCGCCAAAGGGCACGAGGTGACCGTTTTCGAAGCATTTCACAAGCCGGGCGGCGTTCTCGTATACGGCATCCCCGAGTTCAGGCTTCCGAAGGAGATCGTCTTCGCCGAGGTTGCCTTGCTCGAGAAAGATGGTGTCGATATCGAGTGCAACATGGTCGTCGGCAGAACGGTGACCCTCGACGAGCTATTCGACGAAGGGTACGACGCGATCTTTCTCGGGGTGGGCGCTGGGCTCCCTAGGTTTATGGACATCCCGGGCGAGAACCTGATAGGGATCATGTCGGCAAACGAGTACTTGACCCGGGCAAACCTCATGAAGGCCTACCGGTTCCCCGAATACGACACGCCCATACGTCGGGGCAAGAACGTCGCGGTGCTGGGTGCCGGGAACGTCGCCATGGATGCCGCCCGGACCGCGATCCGCCTAGGTGCCGATGAGGCTCGCATCGTCTACCGCCGTTCGCGCCAGGAGATGCCGGCCCGCGCCGCAGAGATCCGTCATGCAGAAGAAGAGGGTATCGAGTTTCTCCTCCTAACCAACCCCAAGCGTTTCCTGGGCGATGATTCGGGACACGTCGTCGGCATGGAATGCCTGAGGATGGAACTCGGCGAGCCCGATGCGTCAGGCAGACGCAGGCCGGTTCCCATCGAAGGCTCGGAGTTCGGGCTTGGATGCGACCTGGTGGTGGTCGCCGTGGGGTCGGGAGCCAACCCCCTCCTCACCAGCTCGATAAAAGGCCTGGAGCTGAACAGATGGGGCTACATCGAGGCCGATCCCGAGACCGGGAAGACCTGCCTCGAAGGGGTCTGGGCTGGCGGCGATATAGTGACCGGGTCTGCGACCGTGATCCTTGCCATGGGCGCGGGCCGCAAGGCAGCCGATTCCATGCACGGGTATCTGACCGGGGGCCGGCGATTACCCTAAACCTTGCCGAACGTCGTGACTCCGGGTGTGTTGTTCTTTCGGGCCAGAGGCCAGGTTTGATAACCTAGGAGGCGATATCTGCCAGAAGATGTCTCTGGTATCCAAAGGCATAAAGGTCTCCCGGGGCCGGGGCGAGGTGTTCAGGAAGGCGCTGGTCGACCTGGGCGTCTTCGATCAAAGTTTCAGGATTTGGTCCGACGAGGCTTATGTCTACCTCCCGGTCCTGGACCTGGACGACGAGGCGGCCGGTGAGCTCGGGGCCCTCGGAGAGTTCGAGCTGGTCTTTGCCGAGTTTTTGCCCAGGGAGCGGAAGCCCAAGGCCGAGGATATCCTGGGTCGCCGTCCCCACTTCGAGGTGGTAGGCGAGATCGCTATCGTGGATCCTGGAGATGCCGAGGAGGTGGCCTTGGCCCTGATGAAAGCCCACAGGAACATCAAGACGGTGATCGCGCCTATGGGACCTGTCGAGGGCGAGTTCAGGACCCGCAGGTTCAGGCATGTGGCCGGGGAGACGAGGACGGCCACCCTCCACAAGGAACATGGTCTCCTCTACAAGGTCGACCTGGAGCGGGCCTACTTCACCCCACGCCTGGGGACGGAAAGGCTGAGGGTCGCCCGGCAGGTGGGCCCTTCGGATCTGGTGATAGACATGTTCGCGGGGGTGGGCCCCTTCGCCCTTCTCATGGCCAGGAGGGGTGCGAAAGTGATAGCGATAGACAAAAACCCCGCGGCGGTAAGGCTCCTCAGAGAGAACGCCGAGCTCAACCGGATCGGAAACGTCGATATCCTGGAGGGCGACGCTTTGGAGATCGCCGGAGTCTACGAAGGCCGGGCGGATCACGTCGTCATGAACCTGCCCCATAGCGCGCATATATTCTTGACACCGGCTATCAAGGCCGCCAGGGAAGGGGGCATCGTCCATTACTATTCCATCTCGCCGGAGGAGGACCTCTACGGGAAAGATACGGCCTTGATCGAAGATGCTGCCCTGCAATCGGGCGCGGATATCGAGGTTATCTACAGGGGTATGGTGAGAAGTTACGCGCCCAGGCAGTACAACGTGGTCATCGACTTCCGGGTAGGATCAGAGGTGAGGTAGTCGGACCATCGCTCTGTCGTCTCTTCTCTTCGTTCTATCTGCACGCCTGTCCGCCTGCTTGGAGAGGGGCGGGTATATCCTCACCACCGAGCGCCAAGATCCGATGGGTCCGGCCTTCGGGCGCTCTGCCGGGTCACGCGATGATCGTATAAATACAGACACCAGGTGCTGCCTCAAGTAAATCCTCCATCCGGTCAGATTTGCTTTGAGCACATAAAGTTATACTTTATGTACTATTAAAAATTTATCTCTTGCATGATTTGTGAATTCTACCTTCATTCATCTCAACTTCAAAAGATATTTATTCATCCTGATATACCATCTCTCGATACACCATCTCAACCCTCTTCGCCACCGTTTCCCATCTATACTTCTCTTCCACCAGCCTCCGCCCGGCGGCACCCATCATTCCAGCACGATCTTTGTTTTGTAGGATATGTAATATCGCCTCTGCCAGACCTTTCGCATCCCTGCGTTCCACAATGATGCCCGCGCCTTTCTCTATAAGGTCCTTCGCAACACCAACGATATCTGTGCTGATTACCGGCTTACCACATGCCATCGCCTCTAACAAGACCATCCCAAACCCTTCTTGCTCTGCAGAGATGGACGGCAATATGAACAAATCACATCTGTTATAATATTGCGTTATCTCGTCGTCTGGAATGAACCCGACAAACTCCACGTTCTCTTCCAGACCCAGAGAGCTGGACATCTGCCTATACCGATCCAAGAGCTCGCCTTCACCTCCAACGATCAGCTTCACATCGGGATCTTCCTCTTTTACCGTGTTCAGTGCCTGCAACAGATGATCGAGACCCTTGTACACATGAAATCTGTCCAGTACACTTAAGAAAAACAAGGTATTATTCTCGTTCTCAGTATTCATAGGCCTGAATTTTTCGGCATCCACCCCAACCGGTATAACCTCTACTTTGTCCTCATACTTCTCCAGGTATGACGACGACGCCAGATAATTTGGTTGTGTGATGATAATCCTATTTGCTCTTTCTAACACAAGTTTCAGAGCTGTATAGTTGTACACCTGAGCGACGCGGTTCGCATACCCCTCGCCGACGATATTGTTGTGATGCGTCAAAACCAGCGGCTTTCTTCGGGTCATGGCGGCGATGGCGCTCCAATCTGCGCTCCAGGGCGTGGACAGGTGGGTGTGGATCAGATCGAACTCCTCCCTCAGAAGCTCGAAGGGCAGTCGAGGAGTAATATTCGTATTTGCAACCTTGCCTATATATGACAGCCTCTTTATCTTGATCCCGTCTATAACCTCATCTTTTTCCCCCGCCGGCTCGTTCGCGCAGACGACGGTGACATCGTGGCCTAGTTTGACCAGCTCCCTGCTCAGGTTATAAACGTAATTTTCTACCCCACCTATGTAGGGATAGAATCTAACAGGTGTTTGCACTATTTTCATTTTCTTCCTCGGTTATGTGAAGACCAGGATGCTCAGAGTATAATGCCTGACGAGAGAACACGAGGTAGCGTAACGAGTTTTCTGTACTTTCCCACTGCTATATAATACAGCCCAGTCACCGGCTCTCCGACGCGAAGCGCATGCGTAGCATCTGCGGCGGCCCCGCACCCTGAACCTGATGCCGCCCAGGTTGGACTCTTCCCGGATTACCACATTCTCGGCCGGGGCGGCATCTCTCTCTTGTGCCTGCTCTTCTCGATCCTCTCCAGAACCAGGTCCACCTTCAATCCCGGATAAGAGTCCTTCAGCTCATCCGGACCCAGGCCCCGTTCGACCGCCCGCAGTATCCCGTCCACCTCCCGGTAACTTATCCCCAGCTCCTCTTCGTCGGTCTGACCGGGCCATAGACCTGCGGAGGGCGCCTTCTCCAGTATGCGCCGGGGCACGCCGAGACGGGCGCCCAGGGCTCTGACCTCGTCTTTGTAGAGCCCGGCCAGGGGCAGCACGTCCGCCGCAGCATCCCCGTACTTGGTAGAGTACCCCAGCATGATCTCCGTTTTGTTCCCTGTTCCCAGAACCAGGCGTCCATAGAGGTTCGCGTGCCAGTAGAGCAGAGTCATCCTGATCCTGGCCTTCAGGTTGCCCTGGACCAGCCGGGGTGCCTTCTCCAAGGCAACTACGTCGGTGTAGCAGGAGAGTATCCGGGATATGTCTATCTCCACCGTCTCCAGGTCGAGGCGGTCGGCCACGGTTCTGGCATCTTCGATATCCTCCTCGGTGGTCACGCCCCGTTCCGGCAGGAGGAGCGCCGTTACCCTATCAGGTCCCAGCGCCTTTTTGGCAAGCAACGCCGTTACCGCAGAATCCAAGCCCCCGCTCAACCCCAGGACGACGCCCTTGGCCGATGCTGCCTCCACCTGGCTGCGCACGAAGTCCACCAGCCTGGCCTCCTCCACGTATCCTCCGATCATCGGAAGGTGTTTCGCCATTCCCACATAAAGTCCTTCTTCTGCACAAGACTTATCTCCGATAAGCTGATCGGGGATACCAGCAAATCGACGAGGAATGCTTGGTATGCGACTTTCGATGGACTTGGAGCTACAAGATGTGCCAGGACAGCTGATACTGGCCTTGGAACCGTTCAGATCGTACAAGGGCAACATAATCAGCGTGGTCCATCACCGAGATCGCAAAACACCACGGGGGACGATCCCCGTTCGTCTCGTCTTCGAGATCAGCAGGTCCAAGATAGCGAAGATCAAGGACCACCTCAAAAAGAACAACATATCGGTGGTAAGGATTGGCGAGGACCGTTTCGTAGAGGAGGTCTCGGTACTTCTGGTCGGCCACGTGGTGGACAGCGACCTGGGAGATACCATCAACCAGATCGACTCCACCGGCTTTGCCGAGGTGATGGACCTCTGCCTCAAGATGCCGGGGATCGATGATCCTTCCTCGGCCTACATCAAGATCAGGGCTACGGGTAAGGAAGAGATGAGCAAGGCCCTCGCCATACTGCGCGAGGTGGGAGTTCAGAAAGATCTGTTGGTGATAGAACCGATCGAGGCGGAGATACTATGAGGGAGATCAGGATATCCCAGGTGGGTTGTGGCATAGTCGGGCACGGCTTCTTGGAAGTGGTCCGCAGAAAGAGGGATATGCTCAGAGATCTCGGTCTGGATCTCAAGATAGTCTCCGTGACCGATCACACCGGTACGATCTACGAGAAGAACGGCGTGGATCCGAAGAAAGTACTCGGCGTGAAAACCCTGGCAGAGGGCGTTGCCAACTCGGATATGAAAGGGCTCGAGGCCATCGTGGAGATAGAGTCCGACCTGGTGGTAGAGGTAACCCCCACGAACATAGACCACGGTCAGCCAGGCCTGGGACATATGGAGATGGCCCTCACACAGGGAAAGAACGTGGTGACCTCCAACAAGGGTCCTCTTGTGGTGGCCTTCAATCGGCTCAAGGATCTGGCCGGGGAGAGCGGAGCCCAGCTGAAATACGAGGCCACGGTGGGCGGCACCATGCCTCTGATCAGCCTGGTCGAGCGGAACCTGGTGGGGAATAATATCCTGGGGATCAAGGGAATCTTCAACGGCACCTGTAACTACATCCTCACCAGGATGATGGAAGAAGGATACCCCTACGGTTACGCCCTCGTGGAAGCCCAGGAGCTGGGGATAGCAGAGGCCGATCCCGCCTATGACGTAGAGGGCGTGGACACCGCTGCCAAGATGACGATATTGGCCAACTCCGTCTTCGGGATGAACGTGAAGTACGACGACATAGACGTGACCGGGATTACAGATATCACCACAGAGTCGCTGGCCCTGGCCAGGGACAGTGGATATCTTATCAAGCTGATCGGCGAGGTACCCGCTCTCACCGTCAAGCCGATGCTGGTGCCCGGACGCAGCCCCCTGGCGGTGGGCGGTACCCTGAACGCCGCCTCCATCGAGACCGACCTATCCGGGACCATAACCGTCACCGGACTGGGCGCAGGATCCATCGAGACCGCCAGCGCCATACTCAGCGATATAGTGAGCATCTACACTGCCAGGAACATAGACGATCGGTCATGACCAGCTTTCTCCACTTCGCCCAGCTCTGTCAGAACATAGAGCGGGTCGGCGGCTCTCTGGAGAAGACCGAACTCCTCGCCTCTTTTTTGGTCGAGCTGGACGATGACGAGCTGGCAGTGGTCGCTTCTTTTGTTATGGGCTCCGTCTTCCCCGCATCCTCGAATATGCTCCTGGGGGTCGGTCCAAGCACCCTTTACGAAGCCCTCTCCGAGGCCAGTGGCTGCTCGTTACCCGACATCACAGAGATGCTCAAAAGATCCGGAGATCCTGGTCTGGTGGCGGCAGAGGTTATGAGGAATAAACAGCCCACGTTCGCCTCCTTTCTCGGAGAGGATGAACTATCCACCTTATCCATCTCTGATATCTACAGCACGTTTCTGATCATAGCCAGGTCTTCGGGAAAGAGGAGCCAGGGGGTCAGGAGGAAGAACCTCCAGTATCTCTTCAGCCAGTCCACCCCCCTGGAGGCCCAGTACATCGCCAGGATGGCCTTAGAAGATATGCGGATAGGGGTGGGCGAGGGGATCGTCCGCAACGCCGTAGCCAAGGCCTTCGACCAGCCCGCAGATCTGGTAGAAGGCGGCTATAACCTCACCAACGACCTGGGGTTGGTGGCACAGAAGGCCAGGCAAGATCGCCTCTGTGAGCTGACCATCATCATCAACAAGCCCATCAAGATGATGCTGGCCCAGCTGGGAGAGAGCGCGTCCTCGGCGCTCCAGGAGATGGGCAAGGCCGCGGTGGAGTGGAAGTTCGACGGTGCAAGGGTCCAGATACACAAAAAGGGAGACGAAGTCCAGGTATTCTCCCGTCGGCTTGAGAACGTGACGAGATCTCTGCCTGAGATAGTCAAGACGGTGAAGGACCACGTCCGGGCAGAGAGCGCCATACTGGACGGAGAGGCGGTGGCCATCGGTGAGGACGGGCGACCGGGACCTTTTCAGGACGTCCTGAAGCGGTTCAGGAGGAAGTACAATGTGAAGAGGACCGCAGCTCTCTTTCCCCTGAAGCTCTACCTATTCGATCTGGTTTACCTGGACGGGGAGAGCCTCCTCGATAGGCCCTTCCAGGAGCGTAGAGAGCTTCTGGAGAAGATCGCCGATCCGGAAGTTACCGCGGACCAGATCGTCACCGACGACCCCCGTGAGGTGGAACGAGTCTACGCATCTGCGCTGGAGACGGGTCACGAAGGGGTTCTCATCAAGAACCCCACTTCGCCCTACGCACCGGGCAAACGGGGCAAGAACTGGTTGAAGATAAAGCCGGTGATGGAGACTTTGGACCTGGTGGTCACAGGGGCCCGATGGGGCGAGGGCCGGAGAGCCACGTTCCTGGGCACTTACCGCCTGGCCTGCATCGAGCCCCAGACGGGAGGGCTGGTGGACGTGGGCTGGGTGGCCACGGGGATCACCGACGAGATGCTGGCCGATCTGACCGAGCTCTTCAGCGATAAGATGGTCGCCGAGAGTGGGATGGAGGTGGAACTCAAGCCGGAGGTCGTCTTCGAGGTGGCCTACGAGGAAATCCAGAAGAGCCCCAACTACTCCTCGGGCTATGCCCTGAGGTTCCCGAGGCTGGTGGGGGTCAGGGATGACAAGTCCGTGGCCGAAGCAGACTCCCTGGAGAGGGTAGCCTCTCTCTACGCCACCCAGCGAGGAAGGAACGGTCCCGATAAGCGGTAGATTTATTTCTCTTCGTGAAAGTCGGACCTGCAGGAGTTGTTTTAATTGATCTTCAAAAAGTTGAGCGAACTGAGCGACGAGGAGCTATCCGGTCTATTGGTCAGGGACGTGAACATTCAAGATGTTATACCCAGGGTGGTGGAGATCCTCAACGGGGTGGAGGAGGAGGGAGACAAGGCGCTGGCCAGGTTCACGGAGGAGCTCGACGGGGTGAGGGTGGGGGTCCTCAAGGTCTCGGAGAAGGAGATTGAGGCTGCTTATGAGAAGGTATCCCAAGACATACAGAAGGCTCTGGAGACGGCGGCGGATAACATCATGGCCTTCCACTACAAGCAGCTGGAGAAAGACCTGTGGATGACGGAGGTATCGCCGGGGGTGATGGTCGGACAGAAGATCGTGCCTCTAGAATCTGTAGGAGCCTACGTCCCTGGAGGCAGGGCAGCTTACCCCAGCACCGCCCTGATGACGGTAATCCCCGCCAAGGTGGCAGGGGTTCCCCGGGTGATCGTCTGCACCCCGCCCAGAAAAGACGGGAGCATCGAGCCCCTTACCCTGGTGGCGGCCGATATGGCCGGAGCCGACGAGATCTACAAGCTCGGAGGCGTCCAGGCAATCGCTGCCATGGCCTTCGGGACGGATAGCATACCCGATGTGGAGAAGATCGTGGGGCCGGGGAACGTCTACGTGACCGCCGCCAAGCAGCTGCTCCGGAACACCGTGGAGATCGATATGCCTGCCGGCCCCAGCGAGGTGCTCATCATATCCGATTACACCGGCGAGCCCGATATACTCGCCGCCGACCTGATCGCCCAGGCGGAGCACGACCCACATTCGGTATCGGTACTGGTGGTCACCGATGAAGATCTGGCCATAGCCACGAGGCAGGAGGTGGAGGCGCAGGCAAAGAAGGCCGACCGGAAGGATATCGTGATGCAGAGCCTGGAAAATAGTGCCATACTGATCGCAGCCACCATGGAGGACGCGATCGTCTTCTCCAACACCTTCGCGCCCGAGCATCTGGAGATCATCACCAGAGATGCCATGACCATATTCGGCGAGATCAATAACGCGGGGAGCGT
This sequence comes from Methanothrix sp., assembly GCA_030611205.1. Taxonomy (GTDB): domain Archaea; phylum Halobacteriota; class Methanosarcinia; order Methanotrichales; family Methanotrichaceae; genus UBA204. Next base: position 8,029 of record JAUWQF010000023.1, on the reverse strand, counting down.
CTTTTTGGGCAGGTACACCCCGGTGGCCGCAGGAGACTACGCCAGCGGCACCAACCACGTCTTGCCCACCGCGGGTTACGCCCGGGTACTCTCCGGCCTGAACACGGACCACTTCGTAAAGAAGATCACGGTGCAGCAGATTACCAGAGAGGGACTGGCTCAATTAGAGGACTGCATAATCACCCTGGCGGAGGCCGAGGGCTTGAGGGGCCACGCCGAGTCGGTGAGAAAGAGACTGGCAGATAAGTAAGGGGGGAAGGGGGAAGGGGAAGATCGGGGGGTGATTCGGCGATCCAGTATCCATCTCGCCGAGTGAATCCTCCCTTCGGTCTGATAACCCTCATGCAGCCCGGCCGCCGCCTGGGAAAAGGCTATTAACCATCCTGACCGCTCCGAAGACGGTGCTGGAGTTGTTCGATCCATTGCTCATCCCCCTTTTTATGATCCTGCTGTTGCTGGCTGCCGCAGCACCCTTGATCGTGGTCTACCTGTTCCTCAGGCTCACCACGGAGGCCTTTATCCATGTGGGGTTCAGCCACTGGCACGCCATCCTCATGGTCTTCGGAAGCGTGATGGGAAGCGTGGTGAACATACCCCTCAACCCCATCCCCGTCACCGCCTACCCACTCATCTTCCTGGAGATCGTTGATGTCTTTTCAGCCCTGATGACCTTCACTTTTCCCACCACCTTCCATCCGGTGACCTTGACCGTCAACCTGGGGGGGTGCATAATCCCCATGATCGTTTCGGTGGCTATCCTGGTACGGTGCCACGTCTCTGCCAGGCGAGCAGCCCTGGGCATCCTGATCGTCGCGTTGGTCACCTACCATATGGCCATACCGGTGGCCGACGAGGGCATACTGCTCCCCATCTACGTACCCCCAACCCTGGCAGCGGTATGCGGCTTGACCCTGGCCAGAAGGTTACAGACAGCTCCTGCGCTGGCTTATATCAGCGGGACCATGGGCACCCTCCTCGGAGCAGACATCCTCAGGCTCCTCACCCCCGGCACCCTGCCCACCCTGGCACCCCCGGAAGAAAACGCGGCACCGCTGGTCCTCTCCATCGGAGGGGCAGGGGTCATCGACGGGATATTCCTGACCGGGGTATTTGCCGTGCTCATGGCAGTTCTGATGGTACACCTCTTCCACCGGTCCGGAGATACCGGTTCCTACAGCTGTATAGACCCGTGACGACCGACAAGAAAATGTTCGCTTACGCTCACATTTGCCATGAAAAACAGAAATGGCGACATCTTGGGATTTGCTGCGAACATCCTGCAGGTAAAGGAAAAGAACCAGAGTACTGGGCCCAGACGTTTCAACGACAGGTATTTGGCTTCCAGGCTTGGGTTCATATATATAAAAACAGTGATGCAGAGCACCGCCTGCCCCTGGCACGAGGGGGGCCCACTCTGCTATCTTGCAGCTTGCAATGAACTCCCTTGCCCTGCTCGCAGCATTCGATGCGGCACCGTTTCCCAGGGGACAGGATCCACATGTTATCCCACAAGGCCCGACCTGCCCAACCGCCAGGCCCTTAATATCCTCGGTCATCTGAATTATTAATATATTCACTATCTTCGGTTAAGAATCTTTCGCAATTTCCAGGCAAAGCAACCATGGATGATCGAATCGGCCGCCCGGATCGGCATAGGTATGCGGCGGGCCAACCAATGCAGGCGCTGGCTGGCGCCGGGGATGGCGGCCAGGTTATAGGCAGATCGAGGACGACCGACCCCCGGGCGGGCCCCCATCCCGCGCCCCTCATCCTGCGGCCTCTTCCACCATGACGATCTCGTCGTCTGTGAGGCCGCGGTGTCTGTAGACCACCAGGTCAATCAGCCGGTCGGGTCTTCTAGTTCCTTCGCGCCTTCGCGTGAATAGGGTAGACAGCATCGTCTATCAGCCGGTCGGTCTCTTCGATCCGCGCCATAAGGGGCCGCAGGGTGGCCATCGAGTCATCGTACTCCCGGCGCAGATCCCCCACGAACCGCCGACTCGTGGGATCCTCGCCCAACTTGCGCTTGTTCATCTCCCGGATTGGTGTTAGGTATGCGGCGGGCCAACCAATGCAGGCGCCGGCTGGCGCCGGAAATGGCGGCCAGGTTATAGGCGGATCGAGGACGACCGACCCCAGGCGGGCCCCCATCCCGTGCCCCTCACCCCGCAGCCTCTTCCACCATGGCGATCTCGTCGTCAGTGAGGCCGTATAGCCTGTAGACCACCAGGTCGATCAGCCGGTCGGTCTCATCGATCCGCGCCAAAAGGGGCCGCAGGGTGGCCGTCGAATCGTCGTACTCCCGGCGCAGATCACCCATGAACCGCCGACTCGTGGGATCTGCGCCCAGTTTGCGCGTGTTCTTCTTCAGGATCGTCAGAAGCTCGGAGAAGTCGAGCTCGTAGTAAGCCCGGAGCTTGGTCTTGTTGGTCAGGTCCTCGACTCTGGCGCTGGAATACTCCTCCAGCCAGTCGAGAAAGCCCTTCATCTCGGCCTGCTTCTGCTTGTTCATCTCGATCATTTCCTCGGCCAGGAAGGCCAAGAGGTCATGAACCACGTCCGACTTCTCGCCTTCGGCGTCCTTGGGCAAGCAGGCCACGGCGCGGGAGAGGATCTCATCGAAGCGCCCGGCGGCGTAGAGGTCCTGGAGTTCGGAGACCAGGGCCGCGCGCTCGGGCTTGGGGGTGGTGAAGGAGATGCGGCGGATGGGTAGCGGGGTCATGTATTGGTGTTTCCATCGGTAAAACCCGCCTCGAATTTCAGAACTCGTATTCGAGAACAAAAACGTCCAAAGCTTGGAATTCAAGATCCCCAAAAGATACTTTGAATCGCTGTCCATTATGTACGTCGTAGTGTCAGAAAATGAGTTCTGGGTTTCAAAGGTAAATTGCCCTCTGGTTGCGATTTCTGCGTAAATGATCTTTGGTTTTTCAAATTCGTCATAGTAAGCGCATGCCCGAAGCTCCCACCAATATTCACCCTTATCATAACGTTTTTGAGCAGCTCCAGAAAAATGCGCCAGATGAGCGGAGATTGCTGGATACTTCTCTTCGAACCAAGTCCAAGAATCATCTGCATCTGAAGATTGGATACGGGTCCAACCATTGGGAATCAGGATCAAGTACTGACCGCTCTCCGGCGGCTCGTATCTCTTGATATCACGCCCCGCCAAAAACGACTTTATAAGCTCCTCGCTCTTCGGATCCTCGGCAATGAGCCTGGTGCGAGTCTCTTCGTCGATCACGAAGGCCTCGTTGAGACCTGTTAGAATGCCACGGTAAATTCGCCCGTTCACATACTCGCCCAAGGTCGTTCCAGACCGTCGCAGCTTATCCAACAACGCCTGAGCAACTTCGCTCACCAGCGACCAGCCGGAATCTTCAAGGCCAGCCAAATTGACGGTGTAACTGTTATCGCCGACGTAATCCATCAGGCTGGTAAAGTCCAGCGTTTCCACTTCTGCAGCCTCGAACCGGCTCACAGGCAAGCTCCTGGATAGGCGCAATATACAAGGATAAGTTGTAGCCTCCGGAAATACAGGCAAATCGCCAAAGTCTACGATCTCTTCGATGCATCTCTCTTTCATCCAAAGCCGGAGAGGCCCTCCATAGTTTGCCCTCATCCACTTGTTGGCCATGATGTAAGAAAACCGGCCGCCCGCTCCGAGAAGAAACATCCCCTGCTCAACGAAGTAAACGTATAGGTCTGCTATGCTGTGATAGGTCTCGTAACACTCCTGGAGGTAGCCCTTCAGCTCGCCCAGAGTCTCTTGCCGAACATACGGCGGATTTCCCACCACCGCATCCCAGCCAGGATTCCCCTTCAACTCGCCGCCCTCAAAGAAGATCTCCGGATACTCCAGTTCCCAATGAAAGAAGCTCCGCCCGGCGCCAATCTCCTGGGCCTGATCGAACCACCGGCCTCGGGTCTTGCGCGTCCACTCAGACTCGTCCCCGCCCACCGCCCAGAACATGTCGTGGTAGACCATATCGGCGCTCTTCGGCCCCGAGGGCGTCCTCCTGGGCTCGACATCGTTTCCGAAGTAGACGGCCGTGTGGACGTTGGCGATGGCCCTGGCCTTGGTGTACTCCGGCAAAGCCCGGAACTCCTCGAAGACGCTCTCCTTGAGCTTGACATCCGACAACGAGTCGTCCCCGATATCCTCCAGCTCCTTGATCTTGCCGATAAGATGTTGGACGAACCTCGGCGAGACGAAGGAGGGCAAGGTCACCTGGTCATCATTCTGGTTATTGGCGCCGGGGTAGTACTTGAGATCGGATAGCCGGGCGCCAACCAGGCTGTTTCCCTGCTTGAGCCGATGGTCCAAAAAGCTCAGGGGCTTCTCCTTGGCAATCGTGGTCAGCCACAAAGAGACCTTGGCAAGCTCCACCGCCAGCTCGTTCAAATCGACGCCGTAAACGCAATGAGATACCGCCTCTCTCTTGGCCCACTCGTTGGAAAACTGGCCTTGGTCTTCGACCCAGCCCCACTCTATGTCTCTTTCCGCTGCCTCCATCAGCTTTCCGGCCAGAAACTCCACCGCGCCGACGAGGAAGTGGCCGCTTCCCATGGCAGGATCCAGGACCTTGACCGATAACGTGGCCTCGATCAGGCTCTCTTCCCTTAACAAGGCCACTTCCCACCGTTCCTTGACCACGGGCCCGACAGTCTTCTCCACGATGTAGTTGACGATGTAATCCGGCGTGTAATATGAGCCCGTGGCCTTCCTCTCACCCCGGTCCGTGGTGAGGTAAAGTTCGCCGACCTTCACCCGGTCGAACTCGTCAAACTCCTCAAAGCCCATCTTCTTCTTGCGGCCGGTGTTGAACTCCTCCAGAGAGACCCACTTTCGGTCTTTGCCGCCCTTGACCACCAGGCCTTCTTCCGCCACCTCCAGCCGATACTCCAAGAGGCCCTCGTAGATGGATCCCAGATGCCGGATCTCCAGGGTGGAGTAGTCGACGAATCCCGTCTCTCCGTCCTTTTCGTTCCTGGACAGAAGATCGATGGCGTCTGCCAGGTAGGAGTCGCCGATGGTCCACTTCTCCAGATCAAAGTGCTTGTCCGGATCGAATAGGCCGCCGTTGTAGGCGGGGACGTGAATATGGTCCTCGATCCCCAGCTCCTCGCTGCCCCTGTTGATCAACCTGAACAGATCCTTAAAATCGCCCCAGAGCGTGGTCTTGATCGACAGATGATGCCCCGATCTGGGGCCGTCCTCCTTTGCCGCCACCATCTTCTTGATCCGGTCGAAGCTGTAAGACTCTCGGTACTGCTCGTCTTTCAGGTCCAAGAGCGACTTCCCCTCGGCATACAACAAAAAGAGAAATCGGTAGAGCAAAATCATGGTGTTTCTCTGGACCTGGGCCCTGGCGGCCGGATCTGCAGGGTCGAGCTCGTTCTCCTCCCATGCGAAGAGGCCTTCGGCGACCTTCTTCATGGCCCGGTAGACGTTCTCCTTCAAATTATCCCCGATCTCCTGGGCGTAATCCGCCGAGCCTTTCAAGACCACGTCTAAGAAGACCTCGCCCCTATCGTTGGGCAAGAAGGCCTCACTTCTAAAGAAGTAATAGAAGTACTTGAAGGCCTCAAGGTCACCTTCCTCCAACATGGCCGCCAGATCGACCTCGTAGTAGACGTCCAGGGGCTTGTCCTGATGGTAGAGCCGCCACCTCCGACCGTTGCTGAGCACCCCCCACCTGGGCTCGGTATCGTGGAGGTAGAGCCAGACCTGAAAGCTGGGGTTCCTCCTCTTGTCGTGCCTGTTCTTGCCGAACTTGTCCAGCTCAACGTCCCACCTCTTGACCTCGCCGATGGCGAAGGCCTCCTTGAAGAAGGATGCTTCGTCTTTGTCGCTCTGGGCTCGGTCCTGTGATCCCTGGTCCGGGAAGAAGGCGTAATCTGGAAACTCGTTGGTCAGTGTGGCGCCCTGGACCTCGTAATGAGGCAAAATCAGTCCGAAGATATCCCTGAACAACCGATCTTCGAGCTGCGACTCGTTCAGGTTTGCCACGAAGGCGAGCTCCCGGTCGTAGATCTTCTTGATCTCAGAGAAGGCAAATTCGTGTTCCTTTTCGCCCCATTCCGGGGTCGAGGAGATCTGGTTTTTGAGATAGTAATTTGAGAAGAGATGCTTGTTGTTCACGAGATCAGAAGAGGTCTGGGTCAATAGATCACCACTTACCTTGAAGATAAGCGGGCCAGAGATAAAATTATCGTTCGGTCGGCGGCAGTAAGGCCCGCTCGCCGCCCCTACACCCTCACGACATTCGCTTTTTCAGTGTATTCAAATTCATTGCTATAACCATCAAGAGTTAGGAGTAGTGAATCGCTATAATAGAAGTTCGATAGAGTTGTATGTAGTATAACCATGATGTATCACAGATTATAGTTGTTTTCATTACTTAAAAAGGATTTGGATACGATTTTTGAATTGTTTCTAGGAAAGCTGCCCCAATTAACCAGAACAAATGAAATGGTATGATATTGTCGACGATCAACATAATTAGTTTGTCAATTAAACAATTATAGTCATGAACCTTAGGCTTGATACTTAATGGAGCATCTCAAAGAAGTCATATGCACGTTCCGCCAAGAAAATGTTCGCTTACGCTCACATTTACTTGAGCACATAAAGTTATACTTTATGTACAATTAAAAGAAAATATTAGCGTTCATTAGCGTTCATTCGCGGTTGAAATAAGGAGTGAGTATGTGTTTAGCGCCCTCAGAATCACTCGCTTGATAATGGTTTATCTCAAAGAAGTCATCTGCTACAAGGCCAGCGTTTTCTTGGGCTGGGATCGTCTTGCGCATCGGATAAGTGTCAAACTTAGCGTTCCGGACTATAATCTGGCAGAGGTGGTTGGTCGCTGCAATGTGTTCTTTGTTATACATGTAGTGGTCCTTCACTCCAAGGAAAGTTTGGATCCCATAATTATTGGCGATTTTGGAGGGGGGTCCGGAATGGGAAATGATCTCGGGGCGAGTACCAAGAATGATGCAGATCTTCTCAATCATTGATTTCCTCACCTCATGCCTTTTTATTGACCGGCTCTCCATCAAACGATGATTCCGATGCAGACCTCTTCTGAGCCCGGGTCCGGTTCCTGCACAACCAGAATCTTCATTGACCCCCTCCCATCACAGACACACCATACCTCTCCGCACCGATCACGGTAATCCCAGCCAGATCCTCGCCTCGATGGATTTCACTCATCACCGAAAAATTCATCCTCCGACAATCCCGATTGGCGAATCATGCTTTTAAGCGTCTTTGGATGGAAGTTCTTTCTGTCGGCAAGGACTGTAACCCTTCTTTTTCGCCCACCAACAACACCTTTGAATTGTTTATGGCTTCCTTTTTGAGAGACGAGTTCAAATCCATTCTTCCGGAGGATCCTCTCTACATCCTTACTCGACAGCTTGCGGAATCTTCGCATGTACTATCTCGCTGTATCCATAAAGTTCGGACGGTCTGAAAGAACCCAGACAGTTCTTGAACCTGCGTTCATACCCTCTTATCAGCTCTACTGGAACCGGTCGTGGGATAAATTCATCCTCCTCCCCATCTCTCACGACAGATTCGATATATCCTTCAACCGCTTCTCTCAGATTATTCTTCGCACCTTCCAATGTATCAGCCTCTGTGGCGATGTCCAGCTCGAGACAGAGTGCGCAGTATACATCACCGTCCTTTTCAATAATTCCATGAAACATATAATCTCTCATCATGCAATCCCTCCTTGAATTATGCTCGTGAGGGCCATAGCAGTTGACCGGCCTGACCCGGACAGTCTCAGTCCCGAACATCTCTGCCGAGTTCATGCACATCAGCTCCCCGGCCCACTTGGTTACTGCGTAGTCATTCATCTGGTAAGTGTCTTTTGGCTCTTCGCTATTTTCCGTGGGTGGGGTGGGACTTCAGAGAATTACTTCATCAGTGATGTATGCTTTGGGGCCTCAACGATCCGACCAGAAACCGCAATGCATCGCAGATAATTAGTTTTAGAGAAGGACCTGATAAGGT
>JAUWQF010000062.1 GCA_030611205.1 Methanothrix sp. | reverse complement strand
CTTCCATCAATGATCTGAATGCCAAGGTTTTGGCCTTTGTCGAGTACTTCAACCAGACAATGGCAAAGCCGTTCAAATGGACTTATCGAGGGAGGGCACTTACAGCCTAAAATTAGGCTTATTTAAGCCCAGATGTACTAGTGGACCCTTACATAGAAGGAAACCCCGTGGCGCCTTGGCCCGTTTCGGACCTCGCCCCTGACCTGATCGCGGTGACTCACGGCCATTATGATCATCTAGGAGACGCAGGAGCGATAGCCAAAAACAGAGGCTCTTTGGTGATAGCCATACCCGAGGTGGCCAGGTACCTGAACGAACGAGGAGCCCAGGCCGAGGGTATGGACATCGGCGGATCTTTCCGGGTGAGAGACGTGGTCATCCGCATGACACAAGCGGTACACTCCGCCGGGATAACCAGAGAAGATACCGTACTCTGTGGGGGATGCCCTGCCGGGTTTGTTGTCGACGACAAGATCAGGGTCTATCATGCAGGAGACACGGCGCTCTTCAGCGACATGAGACTGATCGGAGATCTTTATAGGCCTGATGTAGCCCTCCTGCCCATAGGAGATCGGTACACTATGGGCCCTAGAGAAGCGGCGATCGCCACCAGCTGGATCAGACCCCAGGTGGTGATCCCCATGCATTACAACACTTGGCCCACCATCAAACAGGACCCTTCCGAGTTTCGGTATATAGTGGAGACCCTCTGTGACACAGAGGTGATAATTATGGATGCAGGTGAGACCATCGAACTCTGAGTTCCTGCCGGGGGCAAGACGCCGCCGTTCGACCGCAAGTTTTTAACCTCCATTACCAAACCCCCTCTAGATGAGCGGCAGGGTTCATATGCACTTGGGACGGCCGAAGGTGAGGGAGAAAGATGCCTTTCTTGCCACCATCGGTGACCTACAGGACGAATACGGGTGCGTTATCCAGGCTCTGGACGCGGCGATGGTAGTGAACGAGATGCACGTGACCTCCGCGGCGAAGAAGGCGCTCAGGGCCTTCGCCGAGGACAGAAACGTGGCAAAGGACCTGGGTCTGGAGATCCTACGCTACGCCTCCGGGCAACGACAGATCGAGCGGGCCCTTTCCATGGGCATATCAGGATCTACCGAGCGGATCGCGCTCTTAGTGATAGAAGACGGGACGTCGCCAGAACTATCCGGCATCTTCGAACTTGATGGTCAGGGACCCACCTGGAACCCTGAAGTGGTGAAGAAGATCTTTCAGATCTCAGACGAAGAGATCGAGGCGGTGGGTGAAGATAAGATACCTGACCTGGTGCTGGAACGAGTGGCGCTGGTGGACGCCTACCGATGAGAGGATAATTATGAAGGAAGAATTTTACACCAAGAACCGCTGGCAGAACTGGATAAATAAGATAAAGGAGAGCGAGTTCAACCTCCAGGGATCTGAAGATGAACCAGGAGCCGCGGACTTCGTCAATGCCATGGACGACGTGGTCCTGGCCTGTCTGAAGGTCATCGTCAGACAGGAACACGATCTCATATCAAATGATGCGGCCATATCTTCGATCGACGATATCCGGGAGATCATATCCGAGGAACATGAACCCCTGGGCGAAGACGCCGACCTCATGATCGACTCGCTGAGAACCTCCTTGACATCCGTTTTCTGCTCTTGCCAGCGCTATATCGAAAAAAGTTACGATAGCGACACCCCCTTCCAGGTGCTCGTCGAGAAAGCGCTCGAAGCCGAGGGCAGTGGCCGGATCGACGATGCTCTGGAGATACTGAGCCAAGCAGGGGCCAGGGTAATAGGTGGAGAGACGATACCAGAGGAGGTCTTCATTGATCTTCCCGACAGCACCGTGGCCGAGCTCTTGGACGGGATAGACGCCATATCTGCAGCCATGATAGGCGACGACAGCTACAAGGAAGACGTCAATGCCAAGAAGAACGTCTGACCATCCCTGAGATCGTCTTAGGTGCTACCTGGTGGTCACCTCGCATCCATCTTCCAGGACCAGCACCGTATGCTCCGCCTGAGATACCAGCGCGCCTTCTGCCTCCCAGAGCAGAGGGTACCCGTGAAGAACCCTGGCCTTCACAAGCTGGCCCAGAGCGTAGTCTATCCTATCGCCCGTGAGCCACCGGCGGGCGAAGGGCAGGTCCCTGTAGTTTTCTTCCACATCCTTAAGAAGAGCTCTCGCAGGCTTCGACCTCACCGGCCTCTTGGCGATGAAACTGTAGATCTCGATATGGGGTGCCTCGGAGATCCTGCCCACCCCATCGGTGGCAAAAGGTTCGATGGCGATCACCTCACCGACTTTTATCTTCACCCCTCTATCTACCGCCCTGTTGGGTATGATGGGGGGGCCATGGGCCAGGTAACGATCCAGCCCATGCCCGGTGAGGTTGGCCACAGAGTTGTAACCGTAACCACTTATGGCCTCATCGATCGCCGCGCCCAGCTCGACGGTATTGATCCCTGGGGTCACCAGCTCGAGGGCAGCCGCCAGAGCCGCCTGGGAGGCATCCACCAGGTCGGGATGACCGCCGAGGTCTACGGTCACCGCAGCGTCTGCGATGTAGCCGTCCACGTGCACCCCGATGTCCAGCTTCACCATCTCCTCACCGAATACGCTCTCGTCGCCGGGGGCAGGAGTATCATGAGCGGCCACCCGGTCTCGAGATATGTTGCAGGGAAAGGCAGGTTCACCACCCAACTCTCTGGTGGTTCTTTCCACGAACTCGGCGATCTCCAGGAGCGGCACGCCCACGTCGATCCTGGATTTGGCCATCTCCCTGACCTTTGAGAGGATCTTTCCCGCTTTTCTGTACTTTTCGAGCACTTCAGCTTCCATGACGAATCACACTCGTTTCATAGGGTTAGCCGCTTTTCAAGTTTGGTAAGGTTCTCGCATCCTGTACTTCTTACGACCACCAGATCCTCCAGTCGCACGCCACCCAGGTCGGGATAATAAAGCCCAGGTTCCACGGTAACCACGTTGCCCGCTACCAGAGGGCCACCGGTCTCGCTGAGGTTCGGCTTTTCGTGGATCTCCAGGCCTACACCGTGACCGGTGGAATGGACGAAGCCTCTATCTTTGCGCTCGGGGTAGCCTCGGTCTTCGAATACCTGGCAGACCCTGGCATGAACCTCCTTCCCGGTCGTCGCAGACCGTATGGCCTCGATGCCGGCCTTTTGGGCCTCCAGTACGGCTTCGTAAACGTCCATGATATCCTGGTCGGGTTCGCCCCGGAGGACGGTCCTGGTCATATCGGCAAAGTACCGGGACCTCTTGGACCTGGGAAATATGTCGATCACGATGGAAGCGTTGGCAGGAAGAGGGCCCGTACCGCTGCAATGAGGATCAATAGCAGTTTTTTGGCCACCGGCAACTATGGTATCTGCAGCTTCGCATCCTCTCTCCAAAAGGGAGATATCTATGGCAGATCTCACCCTCTCCGAGGTCAGGGGTGACCCGTCCAGATGGAGATGCTCGCCCCTGGGCTGGGACCTGGCGATCATATCTATCGCCACCTTCATAGCCGTCTCGGTGGCGCGCTGGGTGGACCTGATGGCCTCGATCTCTTCGGCGGTCTTGACGGCACGCCATTCAGATACGGGGCTTTCCACTATCGACACGGAGAACTCACCGGCAAGGTCCTGGTAGATGCCCACCGGGAAGCTCCGGGAGACGCCCAGGCGCTTCATATCGCGGTCGCGCAGAAACTCTACCAGGGCCGCGGTGTAGGCATCTTCGGGCTTATCGAAGTGTTCCAGCTTCTCCGATATGCCGTAGTCTGTGGTGCAGATCACCTCGTCCGCCTTGGATTCTTTCGTCGCACGGCCATGTTCCAAACCGGACACAAATATGGTAACCGCATCGGTGGCCAGAAGGCTGAACCGGTCGGGTGCGAAGAAACGGGATAAGTAGTAGATGTCCGGACTGCAGATACTATCTCCGATGATGAGAAGACCGTCCAGGCCGCGGTCGGAGAGGAAGCTTTTCATCTTTTCAGCTGCAAAAAAGGACATGATAGGCGGTATGCGCAGAAGATATAAAAAGCTGAATCATCGGACCTTTATGGACCCGGCGATCTCGCGAACGAATGAGGTTATATCTTCGCTCTTCTCGACGGCGGTCCCGGTGACGATCAGATCGGCGCCCGCCTCTGCCAGCTCTCTGGCGATCTCGCCGGACCTTATCCCCCCGCCCACCACCAAAAGAGAGCTGCCTAAGGCCTTCTTGACGCTTTTGACCATGGTCGGAGGCACCGGCCGGTCAGCGCCCGATCCCGCCTCCAGATAGACCAATCTCATGCCCAGGTACTTGCCCGCCAGGGCATAAGCCACGGCGATCTCGGGCTTGTTCCTGGGGATCGTCTTGGCGTCGCCCACCCAGGCAACGGTGCCGCCGGGTTCCACCAGGATGTAGGCCATGGGTATGGCTTCTAGTCCGTAGCGGCGAACCAGAGGCGCGCCCAGGGCCTGGTTCTCGATGAGGTAACTCGATTTTCTGGAGTTGAGGAGGCTCATGAAGAAGACGGCATTGGCGTTCCCACAGAGTCCTCCTGCGCAGCTGGGGAAGAGCACTACCGGGAGGTCGACCCATTTCTTGATCTCTTCTACGGTATCTTCCAGGGTCCTCCTTGTGGCTCCCGTCGATCCGCCCACCATTATGGCATCGGTACCGCCTTTGGCCCCTGCTCGGGCCATCTGGCCTGCCTCCGCAGGGCTCTGGGAATCTGGATCGATGAGGGTGAGGTGAGCTGCTCCTGTCGTCTCCACTACCTGGAACAGCCTCTCCTCGACAGGGCCGATCATGTATATCCCCCGCCAACGAAAATCGATTATCCTCTGCTCTCCTTAGACTTCATGCGAAGCCCTTTGTAGCTGCACTTACGACAGCGGGTTGCACGCACAGAGTTGCGCGCGTTACAGCGCATACATATCTTCATATTCAAGATCCGGTTTTCGGCTTCTGGGAACCTGGCCATAATAGTTACCTCGTTTATATGATGTCGCAACCGCAAGCGAACTGCTGCAATATTAACCTTTCCAGCAGATCTTGTGGCGCCGGGGTTGGGATTTTCATGACGAGGCTTTCTCGCCTCACCATTTTGAACCCAAGCGTCCCCAAAGGGACAACAGGTCTCGAGCCTGCCGCGTATGGACTCTTCAGGCCCCTCGGAGACAGAAGATTAGTCCGCTCTGCCACCCCGGCTCCGGTTATGGGAGTTGGGGCCTCTGGTTTATATCTGTTGGTGCTTAAGTTCCGGATATGCAGGCTATCGGCCGATAGGGTACTGCGACCGGTGGAGACGCCACCCCCGCGAGCGTCACCTCTTTCGCACCCCGCCCTTTCGCTTCAACTTCAGACCGGAGAGGAATATATCGGGAACGTCGATCCGGCCGCCGGTGCGCTCACGGAAGATGCCCACTTCGACCATATAGTCCACGAGCCCCGGGGCGCTGTCCTCAGGAAGGTCCCTGCGCTGAGCACCCTCTTCGTCATGCAGCCATCTCCTTCTGAGCAGATCCATCAGCTCACGCCGCTCCCAGGGAACCTGCTGGCCGTCGAGATGCGTTTTAAGATCGGATAGCCATGGCCACTCATCCTCAGAGTACTTGACATGTCCTTCAGATACCTTATCTAGGGCACGGCGGAGGGATATGTGATCGACGAGCCTGGGCCTCTTGAGGCTACGGGCGGAGCCCTTCTGCAGACGCGCCGCCTCCTCTATCAGACGAACCAGCGGTCGGGGCAGCGCCTGTCCCCGTCCGTCCCGGATGTGGTTCAGAAGCCAGCGATGGGTGTATCCCTTCTTTATGTTGGTCCCCATGAACTCCCCGGCAATATTCTTGACAAAGGGCTTCACATCCTCGCTCCTGGCAAGGCGGGGAACGTGGCCGAGGTCCCGATTCTCTAGGAACTCTATCCCGCGAGTGCTTTTCACATACTCCCAGAGCTCGTCGCTGGTGTTGGCGATCCTCTTCAGGAGCATGGCGTAAAGGTTCTTGTCGCTCCAGGTGAGCTCCACCCGGTTCGCGGCCAGCTTCGCCAGATCGGGTCCACCGTAAGTCGCATAGCGCTGAAAGAGATCGGTACGCAGGAATATCTTGGCCCGGAGCCTCTGCCACCTGCGAGTGTAGGCGGCCCAGAAGGCAACCAGCCCGCTGATGGCCTGGCTCATGGCAAACCAGTCCTTGGCTTTGGCTCCAAGAGTGTCCAGCTCGTCATAGCCTACGAAGATGTACCGATCCTCTTCCTCCAGTCTGGTATCCAGGTGGTCCAGGGCCAGAGTTGGTGCATTCTTCAGGCGCTGGAATGTCTCGTAGACCCTGTCGATATCGCCGCCGTCTATATTCTTGAGCTCATCGAGGGCGCTTTGGTCTTCAGGGCTCAGATATTCCCAGAGCACCCTCACCAGATAGGCAAACCAGACCTCCATCGGCGTATCATCACGGTCTGGATAGTCCTCACGGAGAAATCTGGCCAGCCCCATATTGTCGGGAAACTCCTGTCCTATTGGATAACCTGCGATCCACTTGACCTTGTCCGGCTCTTTGAAAGGAAGCCTCGAATCGGGCAGGCATTGCTGGATGGCCTGTAACAGGTCCCGATCGATCACCGCCCTGAAGAGCTCCGACTTGCCCGATCCTCTGGCCCCGATCACCAGGATCACCCCCGGATCGAAGGCCCTTGCATGCTCGGCCACCGGGTAAAAGGTCTTGGGAAACTTGGCCTTATCCTCGCCTTCCGCCTGACCATAGCCCATATCGGCAAGATCCGTCTGAAGCTGGTCTCTTCTTCTATCCCATTGCTTCGACATAGTCATCCCTCGCTCTTCCCAAAGCGTCCAGCGATGCGATCTACCGTATCTACGCCGCTGCCGATGTCGGAGGCAATGATCTCTCTCTTCCCAAAGCGTCCGGCGATGCGATCTGTCAGCGCCCGATACTCTCGCGTCTCGGCCAGGTAGTCGGCCACGTCATCTATGAGATCGAAGTGGGCCAGCTTGGGACTGTAATAAAGGGCGACCGGTACATGGGGCGCCTCCGAATCGTCGATATCCCTTACGTACCAGAATGTGTCTTCATTCGGGTCTTCGGGATCCTCCGCATAATAGTGATAGGCAAACTCATCCCTGGCACGATCCGAGAATCCTGCCTTGGCATTTTTCGCAGCCTCAGTATCCTCGGGAACCATGGCCTGGACGAGGAGACCCTCTATCTGACGTTTTTCCTCCAGTACCCTCTGGGCCCCCAGATGCTGGATGACCAGCCGGAGCCCCTGCCAGCTCTGTTTCGAGGATGTGCCGAAGACGACATACATGTTGGCCAGCCCGCTCAGAAGGAGACCTGCCGGGTCCGAGAGGCCGGCCCTGGCGTCTATGAGCACCCAGTCAGGCTTCAGCTCTGTTTGTATCTGCTTTAGCATCAGCAGGAGGGGATGTTCCTCCTCTTCTTCGGCAGGAGGTTCGAAGTCTATCCTTGCCAGCTTTGCCAGATACCGCTCGTCCATTCGACCTGCCGGAAATACCATAACCTCACCGGGACCGGTAACATCTTCCCGCCGGCAGACATGATAATAGTCTCCCAAATCCCCTTGACCATAAGGTCTCTCCAGCAGGTAGTCCAGAACGCCCCAGGCGGCTGTGGTACCCATTTCGTCGGCCGCCAGCAAGACCCCTATCCCAGGCGCGTCCAGATCGAAGTCCACGACCACTATCCGTTCACTCATTCTTGCCCGCTGGATGGCGAAGGCCGCCAGCGCTGTGCTGCGGCCGACGCCCCCTTTGAAGGAGTAGAAGACCAGAACGGGCGGTCCGCCGCCCTCATCGATGTCAGCATCCCAGGGAGGATCGCCCATGGTTTGCAACCAGGACCCACGGGTTCTGTGTCTGTCAGCGAGGCGGAGCGTTGGGCATATCTCGTCCTCTATGCCCTCATCCCAGGCCATCTCGTAAAATTTCTTATCTGCGTTGTTTTTGGTCGGAGCGATGAAGATATCTCCACTCCAGTAGGGCGAGGCCTCCGACTCAAGCCCCTTGTCTATCATCTTGATCATCTCCTCAGACTCGCCCCCACACCAAATTACAACCCGCATCTTGCCGAAAAGGTCATCGAGTAGCACTATTCGATCTATCTCTTCCTCTTGCTTGATCAAATCTTGGAGGAACTTTATGGCCGCCCTTCTCGCCTCGTCCATATGCCTCATCATATCACCCCGTCCAGACGCATGGGAACTATGATGGAGTTGTATACTGCCTCAGCTTCACTCAGCCATTCCTGGGCGTTAGCAGATAGGACACTACCATCCGGCCGGTAACGTATAGTCGTCCTCCATCCATCCTCAGAGGAGCATAAAGTGCTACACAAGTCATTCCTCGGTGCGTATCTGGCCGTCTTAGCCCTAGGGATAGCAGCCAGATATAGGGCAGTCCTGCTAAGTTTACTCAAGTCATGGGTACGTTGTGCTCTTCCTTCCTCAATCTGGATCATCGTCTTGAAGGAGCACTCTACAACATAACCTGCGAGATATGCCGCCCCATCGTAGCATTCTGCCGTCATCAACACCTTGGAGTCTTTAAGATGTTTCTTGGCCGCCTCGGGATGATCATCCATGTTATCCTGCCTGAGCTTGGACATGATCTAATGACACCTTCTTTCCTGCTCTACTATATTCCTTCTGTATCTCTACTTACACTTTTTACTCATCGAGGTCATAGATGGATGGATTGCCTTGAGGCTACGGCCGGGAATATTCATCCTACATATTGGCGGCCAGACATCCCATGAAGGTTGAGATCCCAATCCATCGGGTCTGCTAGCTCTCTTCGAGATCCTGAACAATCCTCTGAAGGGAAGCGAGCAGAGGCGGAATATCCTGACGCACCGTCTCAAACACCCGCCAAAGGTCCACACCAAAGTAATCGTGGCTCAGCTTGTCACGCATCCCTGCCATCTCGCGCCATGGTACATCGGAGTGCTCCTGGCGTACCTCAGGAGGAATCTTTTTTGTAGCCTTGCCTATGATCTCCAGCGCTCTGACGACTGCAAAGGTGGTCTTCTCGTCCGCCTCGAAGGCAACGTAATCCATGCCCTCCACAAAACTCTTCGCCCTTTCCGCGGCATAAATTATATCTCGGAGGTGGTCCACGTACTCCCGCGGCCCCTTTATCATACCGGCTGGACCTCCTCCAAGATGTGACGACCTATGGCAGACTTGAGGGCATCCCTCTCCACCAGATCCACCTTCACACCCAATAGATCGCTTAGATGGTTTTCCAAGGCAATGAACTGGAGAAGGGTCAGCGATCGCTCCTCCAGATCTACGAGAAGGTCGATATCGCTATCCCCTCTGCTCTCGCCTCGAACATATGAGCCGAAGACGCCCAGAGATCTCATCCTGTAACGCCTGGACAGCTCCGGCATCTGCTGTCTGAGAATCTGCAATATCTCTTATAGGGACGGAACCTGCCCTCGGTGGTTCGACGAGTGGACCATTAAAACCTCCTATAAATCGTGCTTTCGCTCAGGAGAGTTTTCTTAGGAACAACCCCTCCCAATAGTCCTTTTCCATCATTAAATCATCGGTGCTATCTCTTTGAAATTGCCCGGAAGGAAAGCTTCATCACCACCCCCGTGCCTTCTCCGGGCGTGAATTGTGACGTACTGGTGGTGGGCGCTTCTCCTGCAGGGATCATGGCGGCGACCTCGGCCGCCCGGGCCGGAGCAGAGGTGACCCTCCTGGACAAGGACTTTGGCAGCCTCGACCACCCGGCCAATACGTTCTTCGACGGGATGGTGGAGAAGGTCGGCTTTGAGGTAGACGACCGCTACGTCCTCCACGACCTGGACGGAATGCGCATAATCTCGCCTGCGGGCCACCGTCTTGAGATCCCCACACCGGGCAGGTTTATCGACCGGGCCAGGTTTGACGAGATCCATCTCAGAAGAGCAGAGCTGTTGGGGGTCCATCTTCTCAGGGGTGAAGCAAAGGAGACGAAACTGCTGAACGGCGAGAGGTTAGTGAAGATCGGCCGTCCAGACCTCGAGAGAAGGACGGGTGCAGGTCAGACCGGAGCAGAAGGTGCCGGAGGATCGGAGGGCAGAAGAGGGCCGAGGATTGGCCAGTTCCAGGGATGGGACGAGATCGACCAGGGCGAGATCCTGGCCAGGGTGGTCATCGACGCCGGTGGCGTGGACTCGATCTTGGCCAGAGGTGCGGGGCTATCTCCCATGCGCCACCCGGATGATGTGGCCTGGGCCCTGGAAGCCCTGGTGGAGCACCCCGGCCTCGGCGAGGAGAGGTTCTTCGAGTACTGGGTCGGCAGCCTGGCGCCCGGCTGGAAGGCCACCTTCTCACCCGGCGGCGGGGACCGGGCCACCCTGGGCGTCTTCGTCAGAGGACATGGCAGAGACGTGAGGCCCTTTTTAGACGGTTTTATACAAAAGTTCAAAAGGTACAAGTCGGATCGGTACCCGGACGCAGACGACCTGAAGATCGTCGCCTTGAACCGTGGCGGCGACCCCATAGCCACCCTTCCCGGCGAGGTCGTATCTTCTTCGTTGATGGTGGTGGGCGGCGCCGCCGGTCAGAGCGGGATGGTCTACTCAATGCGCGCCGGCGAGATATGCGGGACCGTCGCCGCCCAGGCGATGATCTCGGGTGACGTATCCAGGGAGGCGTTATCCCGGTACAGGAAACGATGGACAAAAGAGTTCTACTGGGAGTTTCGCATTGGCAGGGCCTGCCTGGAGACCTTACGTAACATGTGCGACGAAGATATCGACGCTCTGACCAAGGGCCTGGCGGAGAAGAACCTGGACCTGGGCGGATCATCCACCAGGATGACCCTCTCTGCGCTCTTTGCCGTGCTCTCTGCCAGACCGGGCGTTCTTCCCGCTCTGATGAGGAGCTTCCTGAAAGGTTAAGATGCGGTGACGGGCAGGTTCGTTTATCATCTGTTTATCATCTGCCCGGATACCCGGCCGGTCACGCCACCTCTACGTTGCTCTTCTCCTTTGGCTCCGTGTCTTCGAGAAGCTTAATCTCTCCAAAGGTCGACTCGTACTTCTGTAGGTTGGCCGTCAGCGCCCTGAGCAGCCTCTTGGCATGCTGGGGGGTTATGGTCACCATGGCCCGCCCCATGGCCAGGTTTGTCTCTGGCATCCGGTGCAGGAAGGTCAAGGTGAACTCGTCGTCCTTGTGGCTTATCCTGATCATATTGGAGTAGACAGGCTCCAGCGTATCGGGCATCTTGACGCTCAGCTGTTGCACATTAGCCTTTTTGTTCAAATTTGCTCACCTCACTTCTCATCGGTATGATGATTGTACTTATTCCTTTGCCCGTGGGAAAATCCTTTTTAACTGCCCGGACCTAAGTCACCTCGCATGATAGAACTCAGGAGCGAGCCTTACGTCCTGAGGCCGAGACCGATCCAAGAGACGGAGACGGATTTCAGGGTGAACCTGAACATTGGATGGTGTCGCGGAGTTCTCTTCAACGTGGTCGCTCTCAAGAACGCCGTAGCCTCGGTAGAGTACGACGCCATACTCTGGGACGATGCCTCACTGATGTTCATGGAGTACAAGGACTCGGTCGCCGCCTACAAGAGCCTCTCTACCCGGAGGATCCAGCAGGTGGGCAGCCTTGCCAAGAACATCGCCAGAGGACTGGGCTACAAGAACTACACCTTCCTGGTAGTGGTGAAGGATCTCACGGCTTCCACCACACGGGGCGGTGCGACGGTGATTCCTCTCTACCTGCTGGGAAGCTACGAACCCGTATTTGGATCCACCATCGAGGAGCTGGATTTCCTCGATAACCTGATCGGCAAGTATTCTCGTAGCGGGAACGGAGAAACCACCAAGGAGCTGGAAAAGCTCAAGACCATCATAGAGTCGGGGTTGTCTTGAGGGGGCGAGGTACCGCGTTGGGCGCGGCGACGGTTCTGAACGCTGTCGCCAACTGGAAAGGTTCGGCGTTCGGGGTAGACCTCAAGACTACCGCCGAGGTGGTGCTGGACGGATCCTCGACAGTGAGGGGCGAGATCCCCGGCATAGACGATAGGCTGGTGGTCAG
>JAUWQF010000013.1 GCA_030611205.1 Methanothrix sp. | reverse complement strand
GCTTTCTCCCCCAATGATCTCATCGACGAGTCCGCCCCTTCGCGCCTTCGCGTCTTCGCGTGAGAGCTTTTCCCCCAAGGAGCTGTCATGAAAAGCAGCATCAGAATAATCGCCCCGGCCCATGTAATCGTTCCTGCCGCTCTCATCTCGGTCCTTTATTACATCCCGTCAACGAGAATATAATTTTGTATATAATATATAATATTGTATACTCAAGTGAATATGAGCGTAAGTGGAAGGGCTCAATACATCGTACACTCTTTTTGATATGGGATCTATTCAAAACATCCTCAGTGATGCTTTATGGATATTGATGAACAAGAGCGGATCGATGCCGTAAATCGGTACATGAAAGGCGATAGACCTGCAAATATTTGCAGAGAGATGAAGAGATCGAAGAAATGGTTCTTTAAAATCAATAACAGAATTGCCGTTCAAGGCGTAAAATCCAAATGAATTCGCCCTTAACTTTGTCATCCCTGCTCATTGTATCATCGTCCCATCTCCTCTAAAAACTTCACATAAATCCTTGTGGAAATTCTAAACCCATCTCCAATCATTTCATCTAATGTTTTTATCGTGTCATCTTCACTCATTAAACCCCTCTCAACAGCGTTCTTTAACACGTAAAGACTCCCTCTTACCTTTAGACCCATAGCTCGAGCTACTTCTCTCCCATCTTCTTCATCAATCAAAACTAAGCACTTATGCTTTTTGGCGAGTAAGATGCTATTTCCTTCGCCTTTGTGTATGCCACTGAAATTTTTCACCTCTTCCACGTTCTCCACTTCTATCCACCCATCCTTTACCGCATCTTCGATTACGGATGCATCAGGAGCACCTTCTTCTATCCCCTGATCTATCGTCTCCCGCTTCACTTCTTCTTCGATTAACACTTTTCCAAACATTTCTTTCAGTAAATAAAGTTTTCCAGCTTTTGTCAGGCAGATTAGAGGGGAAGCGTCTGAAACGATCATTCTAAATCTTCCTCCAATGATCTCTCAGAATAGTGCATCCCAACACCCTTTTCTTGCAGAATATTGTTCATCCTTCTTAAAGAGATGCCTGCTACTTCTGCAGCTTTCCATGTGCTTACTTCCCCTTCTAAATACTTCTTTATCGCCAGTTCTATTCTATATTGCTTCAACCCTGAGAAGAGAAGGTTTTTTACGAGTGCTTGCTTATCTATGTGGGGTTCTATTTGCTCCAAAACCTTTGCAAATTCTTCGTTCACTTCTACTGATATGGTTTTCATGTTTATGTGTTTCGTATTCATCTTATATAAATTTGAACTTCTTTTATCGCATCGCAAATATGCCTCATCTCCCCCTTCAACCCCTTGATCATCATCCCATCGCCTTGCGGGCGATAATGTGTAATCTGTAACATGTCAACCCCTCATTTGTTACTTGGAAGGGCTCAATACATCGTACACTCTTTTTGAGATGAGATCTATTCAAAGCATCCTCTATGATGCTTTATGGATACTGATGAGCAAGAACGGATTGATGCAGACCGCATCGACATAACCCCAAACACGGAATATAACCGCAGAGTACGCAGGGGGGCGCGGAGGGGAAATAAATGGTTAAATGCTCTGCGTTCCTCTGCGCCCTCCGCGGTTATTTTTCTTGCAAGAAAATGTTCGCTTACGCTCACATTTACTTGAGCACATAAAGTTATACTATACGTACAATAAAAAAAACAACATATATCTGGCATGCTTTATTTAAGTATGATACTCTTATAGGAGGAAGAACAATTAATAGATGTTATGGGTTAAGATGTTTTAGAGGTGTGATGGCTATGCAGGATGAGATGTTGAAAGAACTAGAAACATTATCTAACGAAAGAAAAGAAGATGTAACTACAATTATAGCAAATGCTGTGAAGATAGGCATGGAGATAATCAGACAAGAGACAATTTTAGAACGGTATTTTAAGAAAAAGATTTCAAGAGAGGAGGCCATCAAATTGGTGGGGTTAGAGGCCGTGAAACTTGCCGAAAGGCAGAGGAGGGCAGTTTTGGATGATGTGAAATGGGGGCTCTATGGATAAAACCGTATCAAATACCGGCCCTTTTATACATCTAGCCGAAATCGGTGAGTTCGAATTGCTATAGATATTTTCAAAGATTTATATACCTGGAGAGGTTTATGACGAAGTTTGCATCCAGGGTATGCCGGGAGGAAGAGAAGTAAGAACTGCTGAGAATATCGGAGTTTTGGAGGTATCTAAGGAAGAAGTGGAGACGATGAGTGATATAATAAGTTTTAAGTTGGATGAGGGCGAATTGGAGGCGTTAGCATTATGCAATAGACTTGGAGCAAAGATCTTTCTCACAGATGATCTAGACGCGAGAGAGGCGGGAAAGCGGTTAGGACTTGAGGTTCATGGTTCGGTTGGTATAATAGCGAGAGCTTATAGGGATGGATTAATCAACTTAGACGATGCAAAAAAAAGATTTGAATGACTTTTACACTGTTAGCAAGCTATTTGTAACGAAAGCGATCGTCGAAGAGGCGATAAGTCAATTAGAGATGCTTAAATGAAGAATATTCAGAAGACGAAAGACTGGATAGAGATGGCATTGGAGGATATGGGGGGTGCCATCGCGGATCGCGACGGGGGAAGATATCCCAGTAGCGTTTTTCATGCTCAGCAATGCACGGAGAAGCTGCTAAAAGCAGTTTTATATTTTTTTGGTATAGTTCATGGGAAGACTCATTTTCCCTCAGATATATTGGTAGAGGATGTTCTGAACAACCCGGAGACGACCCGCGAGCTGCAACTGACCAAGGAGCAGATCGGCGTTCTGCTGAAGATGGTGGATCATGCTTCATCTATTGAGAAACAACGGAGCATGCCTAGATATGGATGGGAGACCAGAGATAGAATCATAAGGCCTTCTGAGATATATGATGAGGAGCGAGCGGGAGAAATATTGGGCTGGTCGTCAGAGGTTTTAGATGCGACTTACGCCTTCTTTAAGTCTCTGGGTATGAAGGAGCTAAATGACGTGCTGGAGAGTATGGAAAGATGTTCGAGAATATTATAGAGGACTATCTGAAGAGGTTACAGGACCACAACGTGAGGAGCATCATACTCTTCGGCTCGGTCGCCAGAGGTGAAGCAAGAGAAGATAGCGACGTGGACCTGCTCGTGATCGCGTCAGGGCTGCCGGATATAAAGAAGAGGTACGACGACCTCCTCCCGGCCAGGAAGCCCGCCAGAATAGATGATATATGGATGACTCCTGAAGAGCTAGAGGAGATGGTGGACGCAAAGACGGGGTTTGTGATGGATGCGCTCATGGAGGGGGAGGTTCTGCTGGACGACGGGACGGTAGAGGAGGCAAAAAAGAGGCTGAAGGCGTCCTTGAAGCGGTTGGGGGCCAGGAGGCTGAAGCACGGATGGTTCATACCCAGGGATGACCTGAGAAGGGTGATATCCTTCGATTGATGGCAACCTGTGGTGTCGGGAATATTATCGGTGAAGATGCTTGAAATCGGGGGTTGCGACAAGTAAATCCTCCCTTCCGTCGGATTTACTTGTGCACATAAAGTTATACTTTATGTACAATGACAAAAGGAGTATACTCAACGACCGGGGAGATTGCTTGGGCAACATGATTATCTATTTGAGCATACTTCTCAGCTTTCTGGCGGCGCTATTCATGACGTCCGCCTGGATCAGGAAGGCTACGGATATCGGGCTTGTCGGGAGGGACATGAACAAGCCAGACAGGCCAGACGTGGCCGAGATGGGTGGGATCTGTGTCGTCTTCGGGTTTCTGGTTGGGATGCTCTTCTACATAGGCATGGGAACGTTTTATCTCCATTCCTCGGATTATCATGTCATTCTGGCCTGCATCTGCACCATCCTGATGATGACCATCATCGGCATGATGGATGACTCTCTCGGATGGAAGAAGGGCATCAGTCAGTGGAAGAAGCCGATCCTCACCATACCTGCCGCTATGCCTATGATGGTGATAAATGCGGGCCATTCCACCATGGACCTCTGGTTCATCGGAGCCGTCGATTGGGGCATCTTCTATCCTCTGGCGATCATTCCCATCGGGATTGTGGGCGCGGCGAATTCGTACAACATGCTTGCGGGATATAACGGGCTCGAGGCGGGGATGGTATATCACAAACGCCCGGGAGATCCGGGAGCTGACGATCGTCGAGACTATGGCAAAGACCCAGATGGTGGCCGGTGGGGCGATGAAGATACTGCAGACGCCTGTTAGATTCTATCCCTTCACGGGCGGGGTAGAAAATTACGTTTATAACCTGAGCAGGGAGCTGGTCAAACTAGGCCACGATGTAACCGTCGTCTGCGCGAACGAGCCGGCGGGGGAAAAAGATGAGGTTATAGACGGGATCAAGATAAAGAGGCTGTCATATATCGGCAAGGTTTCAAATACAAATATTGCTCCTCGACTGCCCTTCGAGCTTCTGAGGGAGGAGTTCGATCTGATCCACACCCACCTGCCCACGCCCTGGAGTGCAGATTGGAGCGCCATCGCCGCCATGATACGGAGAAAGCCGCTGGTTCTGACATATCACAACGATATCGTCGGCGAGGGGTATGCGAACCGCGTCGCTCAGGTGTACAACTATACAGGTCTGAAACTTGTATTAGAAAGAGCAAAGAGGATCATCATCACACAACCAAATTACCTGGAGTCGTCATCATACCTTGAGAAGTACGAGGACAAAGTAGAGGTTATACCGGTTGGGGTGGATGCCGAAAAATTCAGGCCTATGAATACTGAGAACAAGGGTAATACCTTGTTTTTCTTAAGTGTGCTGGACAGGTTTCATGAGTACAAAGGTCTCGATTATCTGTTGCAGGCATTGAACACGGTAAAAAAGAAAGTTCCCGACGTGAAGCTGATCGTCGGAGGGGAGGGCGAGCTCTTGGACCGGTATAGGCAGGTGTCCAGCTCTCTGGGCCTGGAAGAGAACGTGGAGTTTGTCGGGTTCATCCCCGACGACAAGATAGTACAATATTATAATAGATGCGATTTGTTCGTATTGCCGTCCATCTCCGCAGAGCAAGAAGGGTTTGGGATGGTCTTGTTAGAGGCGATGGCATGCGGCAGACCGGTAATCGGCACAGAGATCGTCGGTGTTGCAAAGGACTTAAAGGAGAGAGGCGCGGGCATCATTGTGGAATGTGGAGACGCGAAAGGTCTGGCAGAAGCGATATTACATATCCTACAAAACAAAGATCGTGCTGGAATGATGGGGGCTGCGGGGAGATGTCTGGTGGAGGAGAAGTACAGCTGGGGAGAGATGGCGGAGAGGGTCGAGAAGGTGTATGAGGAACTGATCTGCAAGATGGGCGGAAGATGAGTTATCTACGCATGGTGAAAGGTAAATTCTTTGGGGTAGTGATTTAATGAGTTTAGATGAAAAGAGGGTACTTATCACCGGGATAAGTGGGTTTGTCGGGTCGCAGATGGCCAAGCGTCTCATCGACCGAGGAGCAGACGTCTACGGGCTTTATAGGCGACGGTCTGACGGTGTTGTTCCTCACAACCTCAAAAGACTGGGTATCGGATCCGAAGCGAACCTCTTGGAGGGCGATCTCGAGAACATCTCCAGCATAGGCGAGGCTTTGACCGCCAGCGATCCCGACGTGATATTTCACCTGGGGGCGCAGTCTTTCATTCCCCGGTCATTTTCCAATCCACTGGAGACTGCAGGTTCCAACTGTTCGGGTACCGCAAACCTTCTGGAGGCCGTTCGGGTCAAAGATGGGGACCCTGTGGTGGTCTTTGCCGGAAGCAGCGAAGAGTACGGGATGGTGATATCGTCTCAAGAGCAGTACAGAAGAGCCCTGGACCAATATGGGACCCTCTTCCCGGAGCCGGATAAGATTCCTGAGGTGCCCATCAACGAAAAAAACCCTCTCAGACCGATGTCCCCCTATGCCGTCAGCAAGGTGTATGGGGACTACCTGATGAGGAACTACTGGCACTCTTATGGCGTCAAAACCGTAGTTTCCCGGGCGTTCAACCACGAAGGTGCCGGCAGAGGCATAATGTTCGTCACCTCGGTGATTACCAGCCAGGTGATGAAGTTGAAATTCGCCGAGGCCGACGGGATAACCATAGGGAACGTCAACGCCGTAAGAGACTGGAGTCATGTCTCGGATATAATCGACGGGTATCTTCTTCTGGCAGAGAAAGGCCGACATGGTGACGTCTACAACCAGGGATCCATGAGAGCGAACTCGGTGATGAGCTACCTCTTGTTAAGCCTGGATAAAGCCGGATATCCGGTAGACCGCATCGAGACCTTCCATGGCGAGAAGTGGGTAGACGATCCCACCGAGCCCGATCGTTCCGAAATCTTTGGTATCAAGTTCCAGAAGACCAAGATCGACGGGATGCTGCTCCGGGGAGAGATAGAGTTCGAACCGGAGGACGGCGGGATTCTCGTCCATACCCCCACGGATAAGATAAAGGTCGTCTTAGATCCGGAGAGGTTCAGGCCTGCAGAGGTTCCCATCCTCCTTTCAGATACCGCCAAGATAAAAGAGCTGGGGTTCGAGCCAAGGTTGGGGCTTGAGGATATAATCGAGGATCAGTTGAACTACTACCTATCGGAGATGGAGCGCAAGGGGTTATATTGAAGGTAGCAGTGTTTGTAGATTACATCGGCGCCATCGGGGGTGGTGAGCGGGTGGCGCTGATGATGGCACGTGCCCTGAAAGCTGACGTGATAACCACGGACGTTAATCTTCAGTCGATCCGCAGGCTGGGGTTCGAAGACGTAGACGTGGTGAGTCTCGGCAGCACGATCAAGGTCCCGCCGCTGAAGCAGATCTCAGCTTCGTTCATGTTTGCCAGGTGTGATTTTTCAGACGAGTACGATTTTTTCATATTCACCGGAAACTGGTCCCATTATGCTGCCAGGAGGCACAAGCCCAACCTGTGGTACTGTTACTCTCCTGCCCGGCTCTTCTACGACCAGAGATACGAGGTTATCTCACGGCAGCCCAACTGGCTACTCAAATGGCTGGCGGCTCTGTGGATCTCATCTCATCGGTGGTTTGATCAGAGGTCGGTGAGGCATCTGGAGAGGATCGTGGCCATAAGCTCGAACGTCCAGAGGCGGGTCCAGAAGTATTACGGCAGGTCTTCTTCTGTGATCTATCCTCCCGTAGAGGTGGATAGGTTCAGGTTCGAGGAGTGCGGCGACTTCTGGCTCTCTGTGAACCGCGTATATCCTGAGAAGAGGATAGATCTGCAGTTTCAGGCATTCGAGGAGCTGCCAGAGGAACGGTTGGTGGTGGTGGGCGGTTATTCCGAGGGAGACCATGCCGGCGAGTATTGCCGTAAGCTTGTAGAGGAGATCCCGGATAACGTGGAGCTGCGAGGAGAGGTCTCGGACGAGGAGCTCATAGACCTATACGCGCGTTGCAAGGGTCTAATATGTACTGCCAGGGATGAGGACTTCGGGCTCACGCCCGTAGAGGCTATGGCGAGCGGGAAGCCGGTGGTAGCGGTAAAGGAGGGTGGGTTTGTGGAAAGCATAGTAGATAACGTTACTGGGAGGCTCGTAGAGCCTATGGTGGAAGACATCGTCGAGGCGGTGTCTCAGATCTCTGAGAGTGGATGTGCCGGTTATAGCGACGCCTGCAGGGCAAGGGCTGCGATTTTTGACAAAGACATATTCATAGAAACTTTTAAGAACGAGATAGAAGATGTGATGAAAAGAGAAGCCAGTCAAGGTGATCCAAGAGGGGGTTCTTAGTTGAGGGTACTTGTAACAGGTGGTGCAGGTTTCATCGGTTCTAACCTGGTCGAGGATCTTTTGGCTTCAGGAGAAGAGGTCACTGTTTTGGATAATCTGATGACGGGAAGTCTCACCAATCTTGAGGGCCTCGATGGTAACTTGGATTTCGTAGAGGGGAGTTGTGTAGATGTCGCCCGATTGGCGCATGATCCGGATGCCATATACCACTTTGGTATCCCTTCATCATCTCCCATGTATAAGAGAGATCCCTTTTTGGTCGGAGAGGCGATCAACGGGATGATTTCGATCCTCGGGCTTGCCAGAACGACCGGTGCCAGGGTTGTATACGCCTCGTCCTCCTCTTTGTACAGTGGGATCGATCCACCACACAGGGAAGATATGCAGATCCAAGTCACCGATTATTACACCGAGGCCAGACTTTGTATAGAGCGGATCGCCGAGCTGTGTGAGAAGTTGTTCGGCGTAGGTTCTTTAGGCATGAGGTTCTTCTCCGTGTACGGTCCAAAGGAGAGAACAAAGAAAGAGTACGCCAACATGGTCTCTCAGTTCCTGTGGGATATGATGGAAGATAAAGCTCCGGTGATCTATGGAGACGGATCTCAGTCTCGCGACTTTGTGTACGTCAAAGACGTTGTGAGGGCGTTGAGGCGGGCCATGGATTCCGGGTATAATGGCCATCTCAATGTGGGCACAGGAAAGGCTTACAGCTTCAACGATGTGGTCAGAATGCTTAACGATAAGGTGGGCACCGACATTCAGCCGGATTACGTAGAGAACCCCATCAAGAACTATGTGGCTCATACCCTGGCGGATACCGCAAAAGCAGAGGAGGTTCTGGGGTTTGAGGCTGAGTACACCCTGGAAAAGGGGATAGAAGAACTGCTACAGTATTACATGGCATAGAGGTCAGACATTGTTCACACCGAGTCATCTTCGAGAGCTGTGGGGATACAGGAACCTGATAGGGAAATTGGCGTGGAGCGATTTCAAGTTGCGGTACAAGAACTCCGTTCTGGGGTTCTTCTGGACGCTTCTGGAACCGCTGCTGATGCTCCTGGTTTTGTATGTGGTCTTCAGCCATCTGATGCGGATTCAGGTGGAATATTACCAGCTCTTTCTGCTCTTGGGTATAGTGTTGTGGAACTTCCTGGCCAGGGGAACGACTATGAGCATCTTCGGTATCATTGGAAAGCCCAGCCTGGTGCAAAAAGTCTACTTTCCCAGGGATATCCTGATCATATCCGCATGTGTCACCGCGTTGATGATGACTCTCCTGGAGTTGCTGGTATTCGCGGTCTTCATGGTCATCTTCAAGGTAGTGCCCAGCGCGGCGATCCTTTATTCCCCTTTGATATTCTTGTTACTGTTCGTGATGGTTCTGGGGCTGTCGTTGGGGCTCTCAGCACTCAACGTGTACTTCAGAGATGTGCAATTTATATGGAATGTAGTACTGCAGGCGGGTTTTTTCGCGACGCCGATCTTATATCCGATAACTATATTTCCTGACAATCTACAGAGAGT
This sequence comes from Methanothrix sp., assembly GCA_030611205.1. Classification (GTDB taxonomy): domain Archaea; phylum Halobacteriota; class Methanosarcinia; order Methanotrichales; family Methanotrichaceae; genus UBA204. The sequence goes on along the minus strand of JAUWQF010000013.1, from coordinate 21,611 downwards.
GGTGATGTTGAACCCCATGGCCAGGATAATCTCGATGTTGCGGGATTGTACCCTATACAGGAGAGCACCCTTACCGGAGGATATGGGATATGTCATCTTGTCTGCAGTGTTCATACTTTTGGTCGGCTATCTGATATTCGACCGTCTGGAGCCCAAGTTTGCGGAGGAGATCTAACTGGCTGCGACTGCGGTGAAGGTGGAGAACCTGTGGAAGACCTTTAAAATTCCTCATGAGAAGAGGACCACCTTATTCGAGACTATGACCGGCTTCTTCCGGCCAAGTGAGTACGAGACTTTCACGGTGCTGAAGGAGATCAACTTCGCCGTGGAGGATGGGGAGTGTGTGGGAATTATCGGGGATAACGGGTCTGGCAAGAGCACCTTGTTAAAGGTGATCGCAAACATACTCCGCCCCACCAGAGGACGGGTCGATATCCAGGGGCGGGTTACGCCATTCTTAGAGTTGGGGGTGGGGTTTCAGCCGGATCTCAGTGCGAGGGAGAACATAGGCGTATACGCTACCATCATGGGTCTCTCCAACGGCGAGATCAGGAACAAGATCGATGATATAATCGATTTCGCCGACCTCCGGAAGTTCGAGGATGCCAAGCTGAAGAACCTGTCCTCGGGGATGCAGGTGAGGCTTGCCTTCTCCACGGCAATACAGACCGATCCGGATATATTATTGGTGGATGAAGTCCTGGCAGTGGGGGATATCGAGTTCCAGCAGAAGTGCTTCGATGTCTTCAACCGGTACAAGGAGGAAGGGGTGACGACGGTCTTCGTATCCCATGACATGGCGTCGGTCCGAAGGTTCTGTGATAAGACTCTGCTCTTGAGGCATGGCGAGCAGGTTGTCTTTGGAGATACGAACAGAGTTATAGACGAGTATATATATAAATCTGAAGAGACGAGTGTTGAGGAAGAGAGGGTTGAAGAGAGAGAGACCAGGTGGGGAAACAGGAAGATCGAGATCATCGAGGTGAAGTTCTTCGATAAAAATGGTAAAGAGAATAACAATTTCATCTCTGGAGATCCCATGACCGTGAGGATATTCTATCATTCCCATGAGAGGATAGAGTCTCCCATATTTGGGATAGTCTTTTACTGTCAAGATACTTACTGTTATGGAACAACCACCGATTTCAGAGGATGTAATACTGGATCCATATACGGGAGAGGGTATGTCGATTTTATGGTCGATAGGTTACCCTTCCTCGGGGAGAAGTTCGAGGTGACTGTTGCCATTAGCGATTCGGATTATAAGACGCAGTACGATTGGCACGATCGTCTCTACTCCTTCAACGTCCATAACCCAACCAGAGAACTGGGCATCTTCTCCATATATTGCAGGTGGAGGGTATGGAAGGATGGCTGACCTCGTCGAGATCGTCTGCTGCCCCAACTGTGGGGGGGATATGAGTTTGGCAGGCGATGATCTCTGTTGCGGTTGCGGATATTGTTTAGATCTCGACGATAACTTCTTTAAAATGAGAAATAAGCCTGATAAAATTTTTGATTACGCAAAATATTATACAGAAGAATATTATACCTCATCTCTATATGACTATACGCCTGACAGGTTGAACAAGATCGTCAGCCTTGCCCGGCCTCAGAAAGGTCGCAGGATACTAGACCTGGGATGTGGACCTGGGGAGGTTGCTGTAAGGTGTGCAAAGCTGGGCGCAGAGGTCTTCGGGATCGATGTCTCCAGGGATGCGCTGAGGCTCAGCGCCGAGAGGAGCGTCAGGGAGAAGGCGAGGGTTAACTTGTTTGAGTTCGATGGGAAGCGTGTGCCCTTCAGAGGTTCGACCTTCGACTCCATAATACTCTCTGACGTTGTCGAGCACGTGGATGATGAGACCCTCGATAGTCTCGTAAAAGAATGTGCCAGGCTACTTGGGTCCGATGGGAGGGTGATCATACATACGGCCCCCACGAAGAATATAATAGTTTTATCCAAAATTCTAAAGATGGTCTCCTGCGGCAGGATAGATCTATACTCCAGGCTGGTGAATCCCGATTATGAATTTCTTCATATAAGGTATCATTCACAGGGAAGTTTGAGAGGACTTCTCAGGAAGAGTTCGTTGCATCCGATTATGTGGGGCGAGTTCCGGTACCTTTCTGACTACAAGTTGCCAAAGCTGCTAGTCCGCCTGGGGATGGGGGAGATCTTCTCAGATCAGCTGTGGTGTGTGGCCTTCAAAGACAAAAGAAGATTTTTGGAGCTGAAACATGATGACAAACCTCATCTGGGGTTGATTGAGCCATCATCGGAGATCGACCTGGGCAGATGTGATGAGCTATACTTCAATTATGGATTTTATGATTCTGAGCTGGAGAGCTTCAGGTGGACGAAGAAGAAGGCCAGCCTGTACATAGACGTCCCTGAGAATTACCACCGCATAGATATCAAATTGCATACCTCGAACCCGGATATTCATAACAAGCCTGTCCGAGTCGATCTGCGTCTCGGTGGCCGTTTGATCTCCAGTTTCGACCTTTCTGACTGTGAATTGCAGACATATTCCTCCGAGATCAACGAGAATATAAAGACCGGCATCGCAGAACTCGAGGTAAAGGTGGACAGGGCCTTCGTTCCCAAAGAATATGGGCTGAACGAGGATACGAGGGAGCTTGGGGTTGCGATATATAAGGTTATGATAGTCTGATCTCTGCTGCGAGGTCGATGTAAATGACCAGGGTTCTCTTCATCAATCCAAATACCAGGCATCTGGGGACCATTCTCACGTTTTATCCACCGCTGGGCGTTCTGTACATCTCTTCGGTGCTCCGGGAGAAAGGGTATGATGTTAAGATGGTCGACGCCGATATAGATGATATCGGGCCGGCAGAGATCCGGCGTATCGTCTCTGAGTATGCTCCTTTTGTCGTGGGGATAACCATGAACGCGCTCCAGTCCAGGTCTGCCTTTGAGACTGCGGATCTCATAAGGGAGGAAGACGACAAGATCAGGATCGTGGTAGGAGGGCCGCACCCCTCCGCCTTGAGGGGGGATATCCTGAGAAGGTGCAGATCGATAGATGCGGTGGTCTATGGGGAGGGAGAGGTCACATTTTTAGAGCTGGTGAGAGCATTCGAGGAGGGACGCAGTCTGAACGGCATCGAAGGCGTCTGTTTCAGGCATGGCGAGGAGATCGTGGTCAATGAGCCGAGGGAGCCGATTAACGATCTCGACTCGCTTCCCAGGCCGGCGCTGGATCTTGTGGCACCGATACGCAGATATCCTGGGCCTTACCCGGTTGGTGCAAGGCCCACCATGTATGTCATGGCTTCCAGGGGTTGTCCATTCAGATGCACTTTTTGCAGCAACCCGGTCTGGGGGAGGCGCGTCAGGTTCAGGAGTGCAGATTCTGTCCTCTCTGAGGTAGAGTGGCTCCGCGAGAAGTTCAAGGTGAGGGAGGTCTTCTTCCAGGATGATACCTTCAATCTGAATAGAGACTGGTTTGAGTCGATCTGTGAGGGGATCATCGAACGGGGTTTGAACGAGAAGATCGTCTTCAAGGCGCCCTTCAGGGCCGACGAGAAACTGCTGGATTCGGAGATGTTGAGGCTGGCCAGGAGGGCAGGGTTCTGGATGATCTTTTACGGTGTGGAGAGCGGCAACCAGGATATACTCAACTCGTTAAAGAAGAACTTGACCCTCGAAGAGATCGAGAGGGCTTTCAAGCTTACGAAGAGAGCGGGCATAAAGACGTACGCTTCTTTTATGATCGGCAACCTCGGCGAGACGCGAGCTACGGTCCAGGATACCATAGAGTTCGTGAAGAGGATCGATCCGGATTATTACGGCTTCGCCATCGCGACACCTTATCCTGGGAGCGAGTTCTATGCTCTGGCCGAGAGACAGGGGTATTTGGAGCCCGGTTTTGAGGAGTATGATCTGAGTAAATATGTATTGAAGACGGAGAGGTTTGCTCCCGGGGAGGTGGAGGAGCTTGTGGATCATGCGCATGCATCGCTGGAGGGTCATAGACGATCCCGGATCTACAGGCTGAGAAGGTTATTGCGCGGATCCGATCGTCGAGTTCAGGAAGACGACTACTTTCCTGCGTTGAGAGCTCCGGACGATGAGCTGCTGGCAAGAGAGGTCGTGATGGGAGAGAACGATTGGGACGTGCTGGGTCCTGGCTGGTACGCGATGGAGAACTGGCCACCGAAGGTCAGGTGGACGGGCAAGAGGGCAACCGCTTACCTGAAAAAGAAGGATGAAAACCAGTTGTGCATGAGGGTGGTGACCGCCTGCGATAATCTAAAATTTAAGTTATATACTAATAATAAAGTCGATGCCTTCGTCCTGAGATCGGATGATTGGAGGACCTTGAGGGTACCTCTCCGCGAGGTGGAAGGTAACCCTCTCAAAGTGGAGATCGAGGTTGATGAGACCTGGATCCCTGACGAGATGATCAAGAATGGGGACCGGCGCGAGCTGGGCGTGGCCGTGGAGAGGATCTGGCTGGAGTGAGAGAGAAAAAAATAAGCACCGATCTGTCTGGTCGTTTTTGCGGATCTCAATTTTTTGTTATATAATATATAATATTCTGTACCCCGGGCGGATGGAGTATTTCTCGACCCAGGGTCCTTCACCAAAAGCTATATAATAGAATAAGAGGAGTAGACGATGGTGTGATACACCTACAAGGTGAGATACTCACGGGAGGATAGATATATGTTCAGTAGAATTAGATGTGTTGAATATCTGTTGTTGTCTTTGGCACTGCTCTTGCCAGCAGCATCGGCCATCGACTTATATGGTGGTCCTGGTGCACAGACGAGTGGTTATGGCGATGCTGGTGGTGGTGTTTACACAATTGATGAGCCACGTCTAGGCTATGATAGGTACATAGAGGTGGGGATAGAAGCCTGGGCAAAGACAGAGGGTAATGGCGAGGCCGAATCTGCATATTATGGCGCTGAGAATAAGTACAAGAATTATGAACCCTGGGGCTATGCCTACGGTGAGCTTTACTCTCTGGATGCGTATTACAGAGACGCTGCGGTAAAGGCTGGAGTTCTTGGTACCGGAGACGATGTGACACTGGGTGCCTATTCGGCAATTTATGCCAACGCCTGGGTAGAAGATGGCTATAATTGGACGGATTGGAAAAATAGAACGCTCAGCCCAACAGATCAGGGAGTTGGTGGATCAGCGACCATCGTCTCGATCTTAGGAGATTACACCACGAGAGATGGTACCGAATGGACGGGCGGCTTTGATGGATGCGGCGAAGGATACGCCATTGCTGATGGGATTGCCGGATACGATACAAGGTTCAAGAAGGGCTGCTGCTACGAGGATGGGCTCAACGCCTATGGACAGGTAGAGGGCACTACAGGGCTGTATGCAGAATCCGATTGCATCAACTGTGTTGTGTCTGGAAGTGCAATAATCGAGACTGAGTCAGAAACATGGACAAACCAGTCCGATGATGGCGATGTATGGAGTTATACATATAGCGAGATGTATATAGATACGTCCGCACGCGATGGGACTTCGTATATCAGTGCCCATGCCGATGGACTGGCATATTCAGGGACATGGGACTTTGACACGCCTTGGGACATTCCACACATACATGGTTTCGAGAACCTCTACAGCGAGGTAGATGGGATTATGTACGGCAGATCAATTACTAATGCCATGTGTGGCAGCGGCGATGAAGCCGAATCCTGGGCCGATCTATTTTCTGAGGCAGAACGGGATAATCAGGATGTTTACGTCAAGGGCTGGTTGAGTACGAGTGCATGGGTCAACAGGACTGTAACCAGGGATGATCCCGTCTGGGCAGACGCCTATATCGACGATGCGGATTTCGAATCCTGGGCCATGCTGAAACCTACTGGTAGGCAAGTATATCAGTCTGCAACTACCGACAGAGGGATGGCCTCTGGTGCTCATATGACCAACATGACCAATATGGCGAATGGAGTCGGGTCGTGGATTGAGTATTGGCAATGGGCAGATAGTGATACCCCGGATTATGATCCGGAAATGGAAACGTGGTTCGACGTAGACTCAGTAGGACCGGAATACGATCCTAACATCGTTGGCAATGATAACGCCGTGGGTTCATATGGCGAAGTGCTGGACGCCTACGTGGAATCGGTACAGTCCCCAGTTGGACTCTACCCCAACGTCGTCTCTACGTACATCGCTGACCAGTGGGATCAGCACTGGATTACGGCCAACGACCCTGATAACACGAATCACCAAAGCACGTACATGAGCGGGGCTGTGTTCACCAAACCTGGAGCACTGCCTGGTACTGTGGTGGACTGGACCAATCCAGCTGGCGGCAGAAACTACGACCGTGATTACCGCACAGACAACGATAGAGGGTACTGACCTCGGGTCATACCCTTAACCAACTTTTTTAATATTTATTGAGTATTTTTGGTGTACAGTAAGTTTTTATCCTTACCAGTTTAGTCGATAGAGGTGAGAGTATGCAATACAGATGGTATATTGTTATTTTGATATGTATTCTGCAGGTAGGTCAGGCCTGCGGGCTGGTAGAGATCACCGGCGGATGGAGCTTTGAAGGAAATGGAGAATTCTCCAGTCACGGGGTGAGCGAGGTCTCCGGTTGCGGGAGCGACCCCTCGATCACCCTGGGGATAACCTCCACATCGTCGATCTGCAACGGAGGAAACATATCAGATCTGAAGATTGGAAGCCAGGCTATAACGATAACAGTCGGCGGATATCAACTTACAGCAGGATACGACGGCGAGGTCCGGTCCAGCATCAACGGTCGGGGGACAGGAGCAACTACCGCCTTCGTAGGAGCGACCGCCACCGGGCTTTCCACCGGCGGAGACAGCTACGACATATTCGGGAGTGCCGATATCAGTACCGATGGCTACCTATCTGGAACGGGCATCGGAGAGGCCTCGGCCAGCGGGACGTCGCAATATAGGGTGATAAAGATAGGAACCCCCTCAGAGGTCTGGGGTCAGGTCGCGGGGATGAGCGAGCTCCGGATGGACGGCAGATCTTCGGATTCGCTGGCGAGCACGGGAGGATATGAGAACGGCCTGCATACAGAATCCAGGGTGAGAAAGACGATAAGCGGAGAGACTGTAAGCGGAAAAGAGATGGCCAGCAGCACGAGCCGGATAAACTCCTATGCCTCGGTGATAAACGAGGCCAGGATAAACGTGAGCTCTTCGGGAACGGCTGAAAGTGGAGGATGGGTGCCCGGCTTCTCTCAGACGAAGGAGCAGATGAGAAACGAGAACGTAGCGTCCTCCTCGACAGGAGATCTGTGGGGGTACGTGGAGGCCAACGGATACCTGGACGCTGCCGATGTATCTGCCATATTGGAGTCCACGGCTTCTATGGATAACAGTCTGTACGTATCTGGGAGCCCTGCAACCTATGCGGCCAGCACCCAATCCTCATCTGCTGTGAGGACGTATGCCGAGACATGGGTCAGGAACGCATCCTGGGGGTCGGCGGCCAGAGAGGGGAACAGGACAGCCAGAGAATGGGGCAACCTGAGCGATCTGGGCTCGGGAGCGCACATGTACGAGCCTGGTGCAGATGCTGTATCCTTCGGCAACATCAGGATGATCATCGATTACCAGGATGATCCTGTACTCTCCACAGGCTTCATGAAACTTGATACCTATGCGGAAGCCACAAAGAACAAGACGGCCATGGCAGGCAGCATAATCGGCTACACAGGAGACGGCACGATGTATTACCAGGATGACGATATGCTGAACACCGCAGGCTTCGTCGGCGGGCTCGACCACCATTCCTGGATCGCTGCAGGGAGACAGTTTGCCGATACCTCTGCACTCTTGGGCAGGGCCTATGTGGAGACCAATCCACAGGGGAATGAGAGTCTGATACAGCCATGGCGGGCCGATACATCGTCGGATCCAAATGTTGCATGGTCGAGGACGGAGGGGTCTTTCAGAAACCCCTCCTAATTATTTAGTATGATGTTACCATTTGGTGGAACAGTTGAGACAGCAGGATAGCCACTTTTCGTCCGATCCTGGTTGGCAGAACTTTTCCTCGTTCATCAACCTTCGGTTCAGAGCGATACGACCGGTGTAATCCTCGGAGATCTCTGAGCAGTTCAGGTTGGGGAACCTGGCAGTAAAGCTGGAAGCGCCCACATATCTGGTATCGAGGATATATATTGTGGACTTGTTGTAGAGGCTATCTTCTATGGTCTCTCCGGATGTAGCATTTACCCTTGAAAGAATGTCATCCAGCGTCCCGACGTAGGTGGAGTCCTTTCTTATGGCTCCAGAGGTGAATGAGTTCTGGATGTAGTCTCCATTGTTCCAGAAGGTATCTCTTTCCCTGTAGAAGATCCCGAAAAATTCTACTGAGTTCATGGATAGAAGAGCGGTGGGTATCTTTTCTTTTTTCAAGGCTACATTGGTGGACTCATCAGTCTGGATCGTGTAATCTACTTCTTCGCCTATCAGAACGAGTGTGTCCGAGAGATCGAGGTCGCCATATGTGGCGGCGGAGGTATGTTTAGCCTTCAATCCTGCGACATCATTCACCGATCTCCACTGGCTATAACCGCCGGTCCCATGTACCTCGCTGGTCATCTCAAAGTGGTATGGCCGGGTCCGATTGAGATCGGTGGTCCAGTTCAAACCAGTCTGGTTATCGTGCGGTGGGAGCGGTGGTGGTGGTGTAATAATTACTGGAGGGCTGTCGTACTGGCTGGGATCTCTGTAATGAATATCGTAAGAAGCCATCGAGCCCTCCTGGCCGATTATCAGCACCTCATCTCCGCCGGTAACTTCGATGCCATCAGAGATGACGATAAGAGACAACAAAAGTACTGTTATGACCAGAAACCTCATCTGGAGCTAGCCTTTCTTGAGATCTGATATAAAGATTACGATGAGCAAGGGATTTATAGAGAGAGATTAAAACCTTCCAGGTATAAGAGACTTAAACCCTCAAGTCTTGAAACCGGATGGAGAAGACTTTACCCGGAGTTATACCATCCGGAAGGAGGTTAGCGGTTTGGGAACATTTGAGGATGAGAACGAGGAGATGGACGTTGTAAAGATCATGGAGAAGATCAGAGAAAAGGTCCGCCAGAGGGGAGAGAGCAGCGCTCTTGCAGAGTGCGAGGTGAGGAGAGAGGCTGATGATGGCGGCAGCGAGGTGGCGAGGGACCTGGAATATATCAGTTCTAACTGGGGTATACAGAACAATAGCTATTACATAAGCTCTCACCGGCCTGTGATGGGAAGAGTGCTGGTAAGGGGTCGTGAGCTGGTACACGGCGAAGTGTGTCGGTACGTCGATCCCATGGTCTTCAAACAGAACGAGCTAAACGCGAGCACCGTCAGGATTCTGGGCCAGGCCATGAAGAGGCTCGATGAGATCGCGCAGAAGACGAGCGAGCTCGAAGGGCGGATCGGGCAGGTGAGGTCGGAGATCGGCGAGGAGGTAGAAGATCAGGTGAGAGCTGTTGTGGCTATGATGAATGAGGACATCGAGAACAAGGCGTGGCTGGCTGGTATATTGGAGAGAAGGATTGGCGATTATGACGTTACATCTCTATCTCCAGACGTGCAAAATGAAGGAGCAAACTATTTTGTATTTGAAGAGCGATTTCGCGGTTCACGGCAGGATATCAAAGAGAGACAGTCAGTGTTCGTGCAGTTCTTTGAGCAGTGCAAGAACGTACTGGATATCGGGTGTGGCAGGGGCGAATTTCTGGAGTTGCTGAGGGATAAGGGGATTGGAGCGCATGGGGTTGACATAGACGAGGATATGGTAGAATACTGTAGGGTGAGAGGGCTGGATGTCGAGAATACCGACGCGATAGCATATCTGGAAAAGGTTGAGGATAAAAGTCTCGATGGCGTCTTCTTGGACCAGGTCGTCGAGCACCTGGAGCCGGATTATCTAATAAAGATGTTGGGATTATGCTATAAAACACTGAAATATGGTTGTTATATCATTATAGAAACTGTGAACCCTCTCTCCTTTGTATCATTTGCCAACTTTTACATAGATCTGACTCATAAAAAGCCGGTACATCCGGAGACAATGAAGTTTTTGTTGGGATCTGTTGGCTTCCGAGAGATTGAGACGAGTTTCTTCTCACCGGTTCGTGATGAGGCTAGGCTAAAGAGGATCCTTCTTCGAGATGAGATGAATACTCGAGAGGAGTCTATTGTCGAAGTCTACAATCAGAATGTCGAGATGCTGAACAGTATCCTCTATGGCGCGCAGGACTATGCGGTGACCGGGAAGAAGTAAAGGGATAAAAATGAAAATCGCAGTAGTGACTCCGAAAATGAAAAATGGCGAACGTGGTGGTGCAGAGAATCTATACGAAGGGTTAGTAAATGCTCTTAATGATGCGGGACATACTGCAACTCAGATTAACATCGTGGTAGACGAATCAAGTTTCGACGGAATTTTAGAGGCTTATTGCAATTGCTTTTATCTTGACTTAAATGATTATGATCTTGTCATCTCTACAAAAGCCCCAACCTACATGGTAAGGCATAGAAACCATATATCTTACCTACTACATACTATGAGAGTTTTTTATGATATGTTTGATGTGGAGCTTAGTCCCAAAAACAAAGAAATGCAAAAACAAAGGGAATTAATCCATGGATTTGATAAATATGGGTTAAGTCCTGATAAAGTGAAAAAACATTTCGTTAATGGAAGTCCTGTTTATAAAAGAATGGTTGAAGTTGATGATTTTTGGAAAACTGTGAATTTCGAGACACTGCATCATCCACCAAAAATAAATAATTTTAGAGAATCGGTAGAAGGAGAATTTATTTTTTTCCCAGGTCGATTACATCACTGGAAAAGGCCCGATTTAATCATAAAATCCATGAAATATGTAGAGCATGATGTAGAGTTAATTGTTTCGGGTCATGGTGAAGATGAAGATTACTATAAAGAATTGGCTAAAAATGATAATAGAATAAAATTTGTAGGTTGGGTTGATGACGAAAAGCTTGTTGACTTATATTCAAGGGCAATTGTTGTGCCTTTTGTACCTATAAATGAAGATTATGGTTTAATAACCATTGAAGCTTTTAAAAGCAAAAAACCTGTTATTACCTGTTATGACTCAGGAGAGCCTAGTTGTATAGTCAAAGATGGCGTGAGTGGATTCATCGTCGAGCCCAATCCTAAAAAAATCGCAGAAAAAATAAATTATTTTATTGAGAACCCAGATAAAGCGGCTCAAATGGGAGAGAAGGGATATCTCTCTGTTCAGGATATCACATGGAAAAATGTCGTCTCGGAGGTACTGTGCGATGTTGATGCGATACAACCATATGAGGAGGTAATGCCAAAAGTTAATGTTCTAATAACTGATATGCAACCAATAGAACCTGCGGTTGGAGGCGGTAGGCTACGTTTAAAGGGGCTTTATTCTAATTTGCCATTAAACATAAACTCTTTGTACGTTGGAACATATGACTGGAAAGGTCAAAAACGTAGAGAAATCAAAGTATCCGATTCGCTTTTAGAGCGGGATATTCCTTTAGAAGAGGAGCATTTCAGACTGAATGACTATTTAAATAAACTGTTGCCAGGGAAAACGATTATAGATACGGCATTTCCCTTGCTAGCAGAGGCCTCCCCGGAATACGTGAACTTTGTACGTGGCGAAGCAAAAAAAGCGGATGTGATCATACTTAGTCACCCCTGGTTATATCCAACAATAAAAACAGAAGTTGATTTAGAAAATAAAGTGTTGATATATGATAGCCACAACTGTGAAACGATATTGAGAGAGAAAATATTAGGCGAGGACCCATTCGCTAAATGTTTATCCCAAATGGTAAAGTTTGTGGAAAGAGAATTGTGTGAGAGTTGTGATTTAATTCTTGCATGTTCCGAAGATGATAAGAAACAATTTGAGAAGTTATACAATACTAGTCCGGATAAGATAGAGATTTTTCCAAATGGTGTATTCACAGATGAGATCAAGCCAGCAGATGGAATTACGAGAAGAAAAATCAAAGAAAAATTGAAATTAAATCAAAGAACAGCGATATTTATTGGAAGTGAGTACCTGCCAAATGTAGAAGCCGGAGAGTACATAATAGAAAACTTAGCAGAAAAATGTCCCGATGTGGATTTTATGATTGTAGGAGGAGTCGGAAACAATTTAAATTCACAAAATAAAAATAATATTAGGATTTTTGGTGTTGTTTCTGAAGATGATAAAAAAATGTTATACTCCGCTGCAGATATAGCCATCAATCCGATGTTGAGTGGGTCCGGCACCAATATTAAGATGTTCGACTTCCTGGCTGCTGGGCTTCCAACTATTTCGTCCCCAGTTGGTGCAAGAGGTATCGAAAACGAAGGAGCTTTTATTGTAACGGATTTGTCAAATTTTCCAAATAAAATACACGAGTTACTCTCCGACGAATATTTATATAAAAACATATCTTCTGGTGGAAGGACGTTGGTGGAACGATACTACGATTGGAAGAAGATATCATATAAACTCGGCGTGCGTATGCGTAAACTATATTTCGATCAATCTCCTTATTTTTCAATTATAATCCCGATGTATAGAGGAAAATGTATTAACAAATTGATTGAGAAGTTGAATCAACAAATTTTCAAAGATTTTGAAGTAGTCATAGTCGATTCCGGTAAGGAACGTGGCGATGATCTTCATAAACAGTGTAATTTTAAATTGAAATATATATTTGAGGATGGTGCTGGGGCTGTGTATGCGAGAAATCTCGGAATAAAATATGCTAGAGGGAAAATAATTGCGTTTACCGATGATGATTGCCAGCCTGATGCTGATTGGTTGGAGAATGCAATGAGTTATTTCGAAGAGAGAGGTATCGTAGGGCTTGAAGGCTATATTTATACTGACGAGAGTAAAATAAACAATCCAAAATATAGGATTGTTACAAACAAGGGGTTTGAAGGAATGGGATTCATGACGGCGAACCTCTTTATTCGACATGATATCCTGAAAAAGGTTGGTGGTTTTGATGTATGTTTTGATAAACCACATTTCAGGGAAGATACTGAATTGGCTTGGAGAGTACAAGAATATGGACATATACCATTTGCCAAAGATGTTCGTGTCTACCATCCACCGCATTTAAGGAAGTTAAAGGGCGAATCTAAAAAGGAGAGGGATCGTTTTTTCATTAACGATGCGTTGTTGTTCAAAAAATACCCAGAAAAATATATAAAGTTGATGGTCGCTGAAGGTCATTATAAAGCTAATTGTGATTATTGGAAATTCTTTTTAGAGGGAAGTAAACAAATTAATGATAGAATCTCAATAGAATATATGTTAGAAAATTCTGAAATATGCAGGCATGTGCCAGACGAACTGAAGAAAGGAAATCTGAAAGTAGGTCGAGGCACACAGAATGGTTGAATTTAAGCGATGAAACATGTTGAGGAAAGAAGAAAAAGGAGGTACATAAGGTGGTAAATATTAAGCAATATGATGAACATGAGGATTTCTTGCATCATAAAGAGGAGTTTATGCTTTTTTATGAAACTATATTAAAGCATACAACTTTGAAAAATGCAAATGTGCTAGACGTCGGCGCAGGGGAGAGTAAACATACAGGATTCATAGCTAATGCGGCGAAATATGTTTTAGGAACTGATATAATAGATTACAGCGACAAATTTGGCAAAAATTATAAATATGATATAATAAAATATTATAACAAATATGGTTGTGGATTAAATCCTGGCGATTTTGATTATATAAGGGCAGATGCCCAGCGATTGGCCTTTAAAAAATCCAAATTTGATATTGTATTTTGTATTAATGTATTTGAACATGTTCCAGATCCGGAACAGGTATTTTTAGAGATTTATCGAGTTCTAAAGCGTGGTGGTTATGCATTTATTAGTTTTATTCCAGTATATTATTGTGACACTGGTTCGCATATGATAGATTTCATAAGCGAACCTTGGGCACATTTAAGATACACTGAGGATGAATATATACACATCTTGAGGGATGCATCTGGTGGGAATGAATATTTCGTTAATGAATTTAAACATGGACTAAACAAACTGCCCAAAAAATATTTTAAAGATTTGTTTGATAAATATGGCGATATTGATAACGGGAAAAATAAGTTGATAACTAATCTGATTGTAAAAGCTAAGCTACACTTGCCGGGAACTGACATACCACGTTTCAAAATACTGGAACTTCATGAGTGGAATGGTGTGGAGAATAATAGCTACTTACAGCACGAAAATTTCTTGGTGACCCATATCTATTAAATCAAAATCTTTTATTAACCAATCCTATATATAACTAGCTCTTTAACGGTCCATATGTGATCAGTAATCTTAGCGGCCATCATAGGAGTCCTTTGGATCCACTTTCTGTCTTCTTGATCCACTCTAATCCTCAATCCTTTATGAGGTTTAACGAAATGATATATTGCAAGGAATATATTCAATGACGCGACTAAGAACCTCTTCCTCTTGGAGAACCCCATCGTCTTTCTGGTCAACCTCCTGTTACGTTCTCTCATAGTGAGGTTGTTTCGCTCGACAAAGGATGTGTTGATATGCTTGCTTACGGGTGATTTCTCAATAGCCTGCATAACCTCCCTCAGCTTACCAAATACAACTTCTGTCGTGACATCCACAACTCGGCCTTTTACTTTCGTCTTTACGACCTTGGCATACTTTAGATCCGGATGAGGCTTTATCTTCGATTTTTTCGGTTTTTTCATCTGTTCTTTCCCATTCCGTTCATCTTTAATGCCATATGACTTTAAAATTGCAGTTTTATATTGCTTCAGGTCATCCGATGTGAATAGTGGAATGTTATCATCTGTTCTGTCCTTTATCATCTTCAAAAGCTTGTTTGCCTCCGATTGTCTTCTTTTTCCGGCAACATATCCTACTACAACCTTATTTCGAGGATCAAATCCTGTCCATATCCATACGTCTCCAAATTCGCCAATTAGCTTCTCAAATGCGTTTAAGTTCTTCTCTTTTTTTTTATAAAACCCCACAGCTCATCTAATTGGCACTCCTCGAGATGGTAATCATGCATAAGATGATCTGTTACCTTTTCCATGTGATTTCCAAAACGTTTTACTATGGATCCAACGGTGTCTTTGTTCACACCAACTATACGTGCTGTTGCGCGTAGACTGTTCCCTTCCCCGACACATTTTAAAATTTGGTAGACCTTTTCCTCTTCCAGGTGACATTCAAAGAGGGGCGTACCACGTCTCTCCGAAAAAGTTCTCCGGCATTTCATACACTTAAACAGATTCTGTGTCTCTCCCTTGCCATATTTCCGTATGAATATAATGTCTCCATTCCCAGGCTTCTTGTAACCCTCACAATCCTCGAAAGGACACGATAAGTGAGCAGCCTTCTCTCTCATAAGTTGTTTATACTGTTCCTTGTCTGTGGTTTCCGATACCGTATAACTCCCTCCAATGCTACCCCAATGAAGGGAATTATATTAGGAAATGGTATAAATACATTTGGGGCACCATGCATTTTTCCGGTATAATGAGATAAGCAATTCCTTGAGTACTCTGCAACTATTAATTCCTGGCGACGTTTTCCGAATACTAGAACTAACGCAAGGAGAAAAACGCATAATACTAGCCATGGTGAAACTATAACATCTATCGCAACACATCCTGCTATCGCCCTTATAACAAACCCTATCCCAATGACCATCGCATCGACTAACGCAAAATTTTTTAAATAAATTGTATATAGAATATTTATTAATATATACACCAGACATGTGTAAACTAAATTTATGTTTATAATAAATGCAATAAATAGCGAGATAACCATCATAGGGATGGAAATTATTAAAGCTATCTTAGGCGATAAGATTCCAGCTGCAATTGGTCTATATTTCTTTTTCGGATGGAGTCTATCCTTCTCCACATCTCTAATATCATTTATGATATAAATAGAGCCTGACAGCATACAAAAGACTAAGAATGCCAGAATTACATCAAGCCACATTCCTGGACTGAATAAGTTTTTTGAGAAGACAATTCCCACAAATATTACCAAATTTTTATACCACTGATGGGGTCTCATCGAAATCAAGATGGACTTTAGCATAAATCCAGTCGAAGAGTTAAATAATGGATACATCAAATCAAAAACCCAAATTCGTTTTGCACTCTACCCCACGCCATATATTTACCTCTACCAGACACAACTCCATATATGTGGCTCATTATCTTATCCGTATATAAGCTTAAGTTATCGTAATATTTTGAACTGATAAACTCAGACATCTTGTGTCAGCGTTATTTAATTCTGGGATATCGCATGGCCTCTCGCATCCCTCCGGCACATGGAACCGTACGACGTTGGCGCCTTCATTCAGGCTTATGGGCACATTCACCATCACGAAACCCTCCGTGGGTATGTCTGCCCATATACGTGGGAGGTCGTTCACGTATATCTCCAGGGTTCTGGGACGGTAGAAGCTAAGCGCCTGGAAGCTCAGATCTGCAGTGCGATTCTTATCTGAGTATATCATGAGGGTGGCGTCGTCGGACATCCAGCGGGTGGGGGTGCCGCCCCAGTCTTCGAGACCGTGCCAGCCACCATCTGTTAGAATGGGCAGTTGTTCATCACACATTTTAAATTCATATAGTTTTACACACTCGTGTTTTGGATATATTTTAGGTCGCTCGAATATATAAGCTTTGGATGTAGTATCAAATGTAGGGGGCGATCCTTCGGAAATTATGGTTTTATTTTCTATCAGAAAATTATAGATCTCATATGGGGAGAGATATATATCGAATTTTGTCGTGAAGTTCGGGAGGTAATATTGGAAATGCTTAAACGATCCTCCAGCGATTACGATTGTATCTTGAGGACTATACTGACCTTTTACCCATTCTGCTGCTTGTACAGGGGCAGGAGCTGTTGTGTGGATGGCATATGCAGATGCAATAGCTTGAGATCCCATATATGCTATGAGTATAGCGAAAATTAAGAAGAAAGATCCTTTAATCCATCTTCTTTGTGGTATTTCTGCCAGTTCGATCATCGAATACGCAAAGATAATCGACAAAGGTGGGAATAAAGGTAAAAGGTATCTAGGAATGTATAACATATAGAAAAGAATGGCAAAGAGAAAGTAAGGTACCAACCAACTGAGAATAAACACCAATCTTTTATCAACAATACAGTGAACACAATTATATCTATTTTTCATCTTTATAAGAATAACAATTCCTGTTATTAGGAGAAATATAATAAACACAGATGACCACCCTTCAATGAACAAAGTCATCATAGCTCGTAATGTAATTAATAGGTTGGAGAGAGTTAAACCACCCAAGGAAGATAATGTGCTACCCCCGCTGGCGTAAATCCACTGAGCTTTTTGGATAGCTATAAACGTATTAAAACCGGTATCTAAAAGCACAGGTATAAACCATAGGCATACACCAGCTAATGCTATCAATCCAGAGACCAAACAAATTTTTAGTTGTTTTCTGTATATTAATACAATTATAAACAACGGTATCAACAGAATATCCGTCCACCTAATCCCCATCGTTATACCCATCATTAATGAAGCAAGATAAAGATATTTGGTTGACCTCAAACCCATGTACAACAGGCATGCTGTGGATGTCACAAAAAATGAACTGACAATGTCTGTCATAACAACTACGCTAAAGAGCAGATGGACAGGGGTTAAAGCTAACAACACCGCAGCTAATAAACCCACCCGATTATCAAAAAACTTCTCCGCTAATAAATACGTGGGTATAAGGGCGAGACTTCCAAAAAAGGCGCTCATAAACGTAAAGGTCTGAAGGCCATCATCGAAGATGATGTTGAAAACGCGCCCCAAAAAAATATATACCGGATACCCGGGCGGATGGGGCTGATGGGCTAGAATTGAATAATCTTTGAGGCCCAACATAAACTGCACAGAGTCCCAATCGTCGAGATAATTCGTTCTGAGATACATCCGGAGCACAAAAGATACCACGACTATCAGAAGCAGCAAGATATGACATTGGCTAATATCCTTCAGCTTCTCGTTATCAAAAAGCATCCAGCCACCACCAGCGCAATCCCAACCCAGCGCACCATAGGTACATTCTCTCCAAGAAATACAAACGCCAATATGGCCGTTATCACATACCCCAGACTCAACATCGGATACATGAAGCTAACATCCAGCGTGGAGAGGGCACCAAGCCACAGAAAAGTCGAGCTCGCATATAATATCAATCCCACAAGTATATATTTATCTGTGATGATACTCAATATACTTTTTGGCTGCAAAAGGTCATCAAAGCTATTTATCCGGTCCATGTTAGACATGGCATGTTTCCAGCAGATCTGTCCCGATGCTCCAGCAAATATGCAAATCAGTAACAGTGTCAAAGCGAACACGGCTTTTCTCTCCTTCATCAATTCACCCTAGTCTTTCAGATTCTATTTCTAGCAAGTGAAAGTTGATAGTAAGGTGCTAAGGTCGTAATTTATTCCTGTTCAGATCCCACCAGAGTCGAATTATTTGTGAACCCATCCCATACACATCCTTATAAATACAAACCTTTGTTTCATCAGCCTCATTCCATCTTACTGGGATTTCCTTAATTTTATAGCCTTCTCGTTGTCCTCTCACCAGTACTTCTGTATCCCAGAACCAGTGACCATCCTTTACCTGATCCAGAATCCGCAGAATAGAAGCACGCCTAAATGCCTTGAAGCCACACTGGTGGTCATGAACTCTTGATCTCAAGAGCAGCCTAACCATTGAGTTGTAGGTTTTGCTGGCGATAGATCTGGTGTGAGATCTACCGGTATCGCTCATCGGCATCAATCTGGAACCAGTAGCAAAGTCATATCCCTCACACATGACAGCATCTATCAATGGAGGCAGATAAGACATATCTGTGGCTAAATCGGCATCGATATAGCAGACCACTTCTCCTTTTGCAGCTTTTATCGCCCGGCTTAATGCACATCCTCTGCCTTGTCTCTCATCCGAATGCTGCAAGTGGACGCTGGGGTTCTTGGCTACTAGCTCAACCGCTAGCTCATAAGATCCATCATCACTCCCGTCTTCCGCAATGATTAACTCTGATGTCCATTTCATCCCACTCAACGTTCGCAGTATAGTTTCTGTAGCTTTTTTTAGTTTGTTATTTTCATTATAAACGGGAATTATTATTGATATGCAACAGTTCTCATTAATCTCAGTCTCTCCTCCACCCGAAGATGCATGTTTGTGAGGCGAGCTATAACCCGTCTCAGGTAATGTCATTGGTATAAGGTCCACCAGACATATTATTTAAGGTTTTTTTTTGGCAACTATTCAGGCAAGCCTAAGAGACATTAGCCCGACAAGTGAAAGCTTGGACCGAATTTACAAAATAGTATGCCGACAGGAAGCTATCTCAATATTATGTATAAAAATCAAATCGTCGATACACTAATCAACGAGTTCCAGTTTAAACTTCTGGTTATCTCCGCCATTATAGGGCCATTGAATGACGTTTACGCCGTTGTCCTGTAAAGCCCCGTATATATCAAGATATTTCCCACTGTGTTTGGCAATAATATAGTAGTATCCATCTTCACCTTCGACAGGCTCCAGTTTAAACTTCTGGTTATCTCCGCCATTATATGGCCATTGAATGACGTTTGCACAATTGTCCTGTAAAGCCCCGTATATATCAAGATATTTCCCACTGTGTTTGGCAATAATATGGTAGTATCCATCTTCACCTTCGACAGGCTCCAGTTTAAACTTCTGGTTATCTCCGCCATTATAGAGCCATTGAATGGCGTTTGCGCCGTTGTCCTGTAAAGCCCCGTATATATCAAGATATTTCCCACTGTGTTTGGCGATAATCATATTGAAACCGCTCATCGGCTCCCCATACAACACCCGCGCCCCCGCCGTATCTCCATCGCCCAACGTGATCTGCCCGTGATAATACGGGTGCATCACCTCGTCCACATATTGATCCTCCGCATGCCCCATCCCTACGGAGTGACCCAGCTCGTGAAGTGCTACACACTGAACATTGTAGCCATAGCTTCCATCTGTAGACCAGGCATACTGAGTATTGTAACTGACGTCTGATTCTACGATCGAATCATATTCCTCGCCAGCTTCTGACACATACCACCACCTACTTAGCCCTAGCCAGGTTTGGTCCGTGTCTACCCAGGCGTGCACGTTGTATCCATCATACGTATCGGCATATCTGTTGGGATCGGCTATCACCGTCTCCCCGTTCGCGAAGAGATCCTGCTCAACTACATCGTCCCAGGTATTGGCTGCAACGGAGATGACATTCTTAGTTTCTGTTGTATCCAGGCCCTCATAAGCCAGGTTGGGATCTGCCCTCAGGTATAGCTGGATCATAGGATCTTCCTCATTCCACCTGCATCCCGTCAGGCTGTAAGATCCCGGACTATAAGCGGAAGAGTCGCTGACCACAAGAGGCGAGGAACGATCCCCGGCATTCATCATCCCACTTGCACCGCTGCTGACCTTCTTATCGTAGACCTCCCTATCCATGTTTACGGCGTTCAGATCGAAAGACCCGAGACCCTCACCGTCCTCGTTGATGTAGAGGCCTCCTAATTTCATGCCCAGGTTCTTCGACCCAACAGACTGGAGATCCCCATCATCCAGCACCTTACTTCCTGCGATGAAAACCTCTCCCCGGGTGCCGGCATTGCCCGTCGCGGTCGATCTAAGATCCGCGCTCAGATCTCCATCTCCCTGGAAGCTTCCCGCAACCAGCATGCAGTTATCCTCGGAGAGGGCGCTGCTGCTTATCATACCGGACGCACCGATCATCATAGTATCCTGGCCGACAGAGACCCCGTCGCCGACCTCGAGATGTTGCGATGCGGACATGACTCCGGCGAACACGTTGGCATCCTGACTGGATACCTCAGAGCCATGCGTTCCCTGTAAGGCAGTTCCAACGCTGCCCGCGCCCGCGATCTTCTGATCGAGGCTGGCGCCGTCACCATAAGCTGCTGTAGAGGTGTAAGCGCTGAGCATGCCAGAGCTGCCAACGGTATTCTCAACGGAATATTCGTTTCCTGCCAGCTGTTGCTCCAAGGTGTTATCTCCGGACCCGCTTATCGCTCTCGCCTGACGAATTCCGCTCGAACCAAGCGCGGTCTCCTCCTGCAAAGAAGAAGAATCGTCAAGATGGTATATCCCAGAGACCGAAACGGAACTACCGCCGCACCCGGACTGGTAATTTACCGAGACCCCAAAAGCAGTAGTAACAAAGCAACCTAACACCATGAACGCTATGAGGAACGTGAAACAAGAACGATTGCGCATAATACACCCCACCCCCGTACTGACTATAAGTACGGACTACAGATACTACCCAATATAGGGGGTGACCGTATTTAACAATTTCGCAACTATCACAATCATCAATCTCTCTGATAGAATCACCTCTGTTACGATATAGTCATGAACCTTAAACTTGATACTTAATGGAACATCTCAAAGAAGTCATCTGCATGTTCCGCGAACAAAATGTGACAGTTGTTGAGTCAAGCCTTCACGAATGCAAACCGG
>JAUWQF010000129.1 GCA_030611205.1 Methanothrix sp. | reverse complement strand
CCTAGTGTCGAGTCATGCGTAAAATGTCGTATCATGCACTTGTCATTCCCACGAAGGTGGGAATCCAGTTGGACCCTCAATCGAGGCTACTGGTATTTTATATGTTTTGTAAATATATCTGACGCCCCCACTACCTACTGTTATCGATTGTATCTATAATGTAACATTGTCAAGTTACTCGAATCAGTCTATGAGGCAGTCCTTGCGCGTGTGCTTGAAGAGTGCGGGTGGAACGTCAAAGTGTATGTTGCCTTTGACTTCAATAGCATGCATTTCGACGAGAGGGACTTCGCGTCTTCGCGCCTTCGCGTGAGTCAGAAATTATGGGGCACGCGAAGACGCGAAGGGTGGTGACTCGTCGATGAATGTGGAAGAAGTCTCTCCCATCGTGGTGGACACGGCTTTCCATCCTCATCGGGAATGACGGTCGTCTTTACGACATTACTTAGATGACAGGACACTAGTCTTCGGTGATGGCAAGGTAGATCATGTGCAAGGCTCCTATCCCTACAACTTCTCGAATCCGTCGCGTATTACCTGGGCCATCAGCTTGCGGCGGGCATCGAGAAACTCCTGGTATTCCATGTTCTCCCAGCCAGAAGGCAAGGCGTGCCAGTAGGACATCTGTTTCATTTCTTCAGTCGAGAAGCGCTCGGTGTAAATATGCAAGTAGTATTCAGCAGGAGAGCTGTCGGAGATGGCCACGTTATCCGGCCATTCGACCAGAGCGTAGTTGGCGATCTGGTTGGTGATTCTCGTCTCTGTGATTCCCAACTTCTTGAGATAGGCTTTGGGGAAGAGGTGATGGCGCTCGAGGGCAGATTTATTCGCCTGAGTGACAGGGTCGAGAAGTTCAGAGACTTTCATCTTGGAGAAAAGAACTTGGGCGTCCAGTAGATTGAGGGCCGCATGGTAGGCGAAAAGCGATGGGCTGTTGGCCGAGGAGGTGGCCAGTTCGTTGGGGAGGGTGATATTCCAGTAGTCTTCAGAGAGCATGTCGTTTATTATGCGGTCGAAGTGGGAGACGAACTCTTCAGCATCTCCGACGTCTCTTAGCTGGGTGAGGTCTTGTTCCATCACCGATTCTGGGGATCCAGTATAACGGCGGGTGAGGGCAGTCATGAAGAACCAGCGGGCCATCGCGTTGCGCAGTTTGTAATTATCCACGCCGTAGTCTCGTTTGCCGACAAGGAAGAGGGTATAGACCTGTAATAGGCCCACCCTCGAGGATATCATGTCGCCCCGGCGGTAGCCAGCCCGTATTAGGACCTTGAAGAACTCATGCCAGTTCTGGAGGTTGAGCATGTATTTTTGGGCTTCCTTGAGGTGGATGAATTGCTGCACCTTCCGCTCATCAGAGAAATCTTTGGTTTCCATGTCCTTGCCCTGCAAGAGGGAGTATACATATTTCAGGCGGGCGCGTCGGAAGCCCAAGCCCACGCTCACCCGGAGGAGCTGGTCAGGATCTGGCTCGATGAAGTGGTTGTAAGGAGAGGGGCCATCGGTCGGAGGATCCCGAGCTATCCGACAGAAATCTTCCAGTTCGGCCCGGCCATCGTCCCAGAAGACCGACATAAGGGTGAGGATGAAGTTGGCTTGGTTGAGTTGAGTTCCCTTGCTGTTGATGCGTACGAAGACTTCTGCAACTTGTTCCTCATCTAGGCTGGAGGATAGAACCAGGGATGTGAATGGATAATTTTGGAGACCATACAGGCCGCTGATTGCGTTTTGGAGATCCTTCTGTTCTTCGGGGAGAACATCTCGAGAGGCGCGTAACCGGTTCAGGTAGTTCTCATTCAGCTCGAAGATATTCGTTTGGGGGGACCATATCTCTGAGATATCAGGTATGAACTCCGGATCTTTGCGGACAGCAGCATCTGTGACCTTGAAGATCTGATCTGTGGGACGGAAGGCGATGTGGATGAGCTCCTTACGGTAGTTGCTCCGAATCACGGGCACGCCTTTCATAACCGCATACACGGCCGTCAACCGCTGCTGGCCATCCACGATGAGCAGGTTTGGGATCTTCTGTTTTGTGTCAGTACCTATCACGTGGTGGCCATCACTCACGCCGCTGGCCCAGAAGAGCAGGTATCCAACGGGAAATCCCTTGTACATGGAATCTAAGAGGTCCCGCACCTTGGTATTGGGCCAGACGAAGGGGCGCTGGATGTCGGGCAGCCCGATCTCGCCCATCTCGATGTCGTTTATGAGTCCTGATAGTGAGTAATCAACCTTCTTGAACAGTATTTCAGTCATGCGCTCGCCTCCACGACCTTCTTTACATTGTCCATGTGGATCTCACCGGAAATAAGTTTCGGCAGCAGGGCGACAAGGAGGGCGGCGAGAGTGCGGGACTGACGTTCATTTACCTCGATTTTCTGGAATGCTTTAGATAATATTTCATTAAGACGATGTAGAATGGGACGCTGAGATGGCTTGTTTTTGGTCTGACGATTGTTAAATTCAGTGAGGCAACCAGAGTGTCAAAACGTGAATCACTTCGCACGATAGCAGGCTTGCCGATTACTTCTGCTTTGTGTGACATCGGTACAAGCAACTATCAACTCACCAGGCCTCACAACTTGGTTGAGTCTGTACTTATGGCTGTAAGATTTGAGCCCACCAGGTCGATATCCTCTGCCTCCTACTATCTATCGATTTTAGTGTGACCAATGCGGTGGATGTAGGGACCAATTCAGCGCTTTTATAGGTCCGAAAGCCGCTTCAGGAACATCATCCCAAGTATATTACAACCCGTCGAGTCGGTGGGCCTCTGGAGAATATCGACGGCGTCCTCAACTGTCCTCATTAAAATATCCGTGAGCCTTTCCGGTCCCCATCCTCTGGTCCACATCTGACCGAGCCCTGTTCCCTGCGTCAGTCGGGCGCTCTGCTGCTCTTCATCACCAATGAAAGCAGGCTATATAACACCGTAGATGGATATCTTCATCCATGAACGAGGCGGCGATCGCCGCGAGCGGTCTGACCATGAGATTCGACGGGTTCACCGCCGTGGACAAGGTGGACCTCCATATCGAGAAGGGCGAACTCTTCGGCCTTTTGGGACCCAACGGCGCGGGCAAGAGCACCATAATCAAGATGCTCACCACAATGATCAGGCCCACCGATGGCAGCGCCCTGGTATGGGGTCATGATATCGGCAGAGAGCGGGACGCCGTGCGCAGCTCCATCGGGGTGGTCTTCCAGGATCCCAGCGTGGACAGCCAGCTCACGGGCCGGGAGAACCTGGACTTCCACGGCAGGATGTACGGCATGGACGCCCGCCTGCGGCAGAAGAGGATCGAGGATGTTCTGGATCTGGTAGACCTGGCTGAGAAGGCCGACGTTCTCCTGGAAGACTACTCGGGCGGGATGCAGAGACGGCTGGAGATCGCCAGAGGCCTGATGCACCATCCCGACGTCCTATTCCTGGACGAGCCCACACTGGGCCTGGACGCCCAGACCAGGCGGTACATCTGGGAATATATCCAGAATATGAACCGGTCGGAGGGGGTGACCGTGGTCATCACCACCCACTACATGGAAGAGGCTGACTACCTTTGTGACCGGGTGGCGATCATCGACCGGGGAAGGATCGTGGCTCTGGACAGCCCCAAAAACCTCAAAGACCTGATCGGTGCGGATCTCGTCGTCCTGGAAGTCGGAGACGGGCACCTGGACGACCTGGCCGGGCTGCTCTCAGACTTCGACTGGGTGGTCTCTGCAGAGGCGTCCGGGGACGCGGTCGCCCTGAGGGTGGACCACGGCGAGTCCAGGATCCCGGAGATCGTATTGACCGCCTCCCGGGCCGGGGTGAAGATCAGGTCGGTGAGCATGCACGAGCCCACCTTGGAGGACGTCTTCCTCGAGTTCACCGGCAAGAAGATGAGGGACGCCGATACCGGCGGCGGTGGGGGGAAGCTGGCGGCCGTTCAGAGCAGGATGCGGACCCGGAGGCACTGATATGGCCCGGATAGATCCGTACGCCATCTACAGCCTCTGGCTGCGAGAGATGATCCGATTCTTCAGGCTGAAGAGCAGGGTCGTGGGATCCCTGGCACCGCCATTCTTCTTCTTGGCCATTCTGGGGGTGGGCTTCAGGTCGACCATGGTGGTACCCGAAGGCGTCAACTACATCGATTTTCTGGCACCCGGGATCATCGGGATGACCCTTCTATTCTCCGCCACCTTCGGTGGGCTTTCCATGTTATGGGACCGGGAGTTTGGCTTTCTCAGAGAGATCATGGTGGCCCCGGTATCGAGGCTCTCCATAGTGCTGGGCCGGACCGCAGGCGGGGTGACCACGGCGGTGATGCAGGGGGTTATCATACTGGTGCCGGGCATCCTCATGGGCCTGAAGATCACCGGGCTGGGGGGTTTTCTCCTATCTCTGGTATTCATGGTCCTGATAGCCACCACCTTCAACAGCTTGGGCCTGGCCTTCGCATCCAGGATGAAGGACATGTCCGGCTTCAGCCTGATAATGAACTTCATGGTCTTCCCCGTCTTCCTCTTATCGGGGGCGCTATTTCCCGTAGAGAACCTACCTCCCTGGCTCAGGATCCTCTCCTACCTGGATCCCCTGACCTATGGCGTGGACGGCCTCCGGGCGTCTCTGGTGGGGGTGAGCGCCTTCCCCCTCGTGCTGGACCTGGCGGTGTTGGCGGCCTGCTGCGCGGGATCCCTGGCCCTGGGCGCTTACCTATTCGAGATCAGCGACGTGGAATGATGGGTGCGGTGCACACAACCGTCCAAATATTAAAATATCATTTTATCGCGCGCCATGTCCAATATAGCGACTGATGGACGCCAGTGTCACAGCGGCACAATCGATTTTTCTAGTGATATAATGGAGGCAGGTCACATCCACCAAAAAAATTTATTAACCTTGGGATGAATGTATCATGTGGTAATATCCGATGACTGTCATAGATCTCAACTAGATAAACTTTTCGTATCATGGACTTCTGTCCAATATCTTTAAAAGGTACTCTAACGACTTTCAGTTTACTGCAAACGAGGTTTTTCGTAAAACCGTGCCGCCAGAGTGTCCTGGATGTGGTATTCCGATGGTACACAATGGCTATAACGTTTATACCAAAAATAGATTGGGTAGCGTCAAAATAGGCAGATATTATTGTCCTAATTGCGAAAAATCGGATGAAGAAGACAGAAGTTTCTGGAAAGATATGGTATCAGAGTTTTTTGATAGTTTAACTGGTATTTACCAGCTTATGAGATTCCACCACGTTTCGTATGAGGGCATAGCTTCGATAATAAGCAGGATCTTCCCCCGTGGCAGGGACGTCATCTACAACGCATTCACCGACTCGATAGAGAAGGCTGAGATGCCACCAGTAGAATCTATATGGATAGTCCATTACGATGAACAACATCCGAAGAGGGGTAGGACGCAAAAATATAGGTTGTCATTAGTAGACGGTATCACAGGCCGTGTGATTGCCGAGGAACTTCACGATAGAAAAGATAAGAAGACCATTGAAAATTTCTTGAAAAATACCTAGACCTATCTAAACACATATTCCTCATTACATATCAAGATATAGGCTATCCGAATCTCTTTCAGGAGCTATTTGGCGATAAACTCATCCATCAACACTGTCTCTTTCATTTGAATAAGCTCATCGACAAATATTTCAAAAAAAAACAACCATGGCAGAAGAACTGATAAAATATAGGCCATTAAATACATTCTATAATAGAGATGCCGAGCTTGAACTTTTAGAGACAATGGCAAAGGAAGACGAAAACATAAAAAGCGAGCTGTCTCGCTCAGATTATGTGGCATGGCTCGCAGATAAGAGGTCTATCTTCCAGGAGTTTTTGCACGACCGCGAACTGAAACGCAGACGCGAAAAGGAGAATTTGGAACACAGACCCTATGAAGAAGCTTTAAAATTATTCAACGAATTAAAACAGAGTAAGGACTCCTTCAGCATCTCACTACAAAAGCGATTGGTTAGGATAGTGGTAAATTGGAGCCGCTTAACGGCTTTTTATTTCGTTGACGGTGCTCCGGCTACGAACAACATCATTGAGAACTACTACTCAACGAGCCTCAAGACCCATAGAAAGAAACAGCTGAGGACTGACGAGGGAATTGAGAATCA
>JAUWQF010000132.1 GCA_030611205.1 Methanothrix sp. | reverse complement strand
GCAGACGTCGTTATCGGTGACGGTGTAGTTGCCGGTGTACGTCCATATCTAGGTGGTATTGATTTAAAACTCATCGTTAACGTCGCCTTCGGGACCGGCAAGATCGATCAGGCTGTCGACGACGTTCACATTGGTCAGGTTGAGAACGGTGTCGGGGGTGACTGTGATGGTGTAGTTGATAATATCTCCAGGTCTTGCGACATTGTCATCTGGACCAGGACCATAATCGGCCTCTTTATCGACCCCGAAACTGGCACTGACGTACTGGATAGGTATACTGTGGTTTGCTTCGTCTTTCAAGACATTGGTACAGGGATCGGTAGCGCTGGCGGTGACCGTATTATTGACGCAACCGCCACAGATGTCCTTCTCGGTGACCGTATAAGTACCGGTGTAGGTCCAGATCTCGCTGGTGTTGAGGTACTGATCATCGTTAACGTCGCCTCGGGGACCGGTGAGATCGATCTGGCTGTCGGTGACGTTTACGTCGGTCAGGTTGACGTTACCGGGGTTGGTTACGTTGATGGCGTAAGTGATGATGTCTCCCGGTTTCGGACCGCCCATGCCGAAGTTATAATCCGCGGTCTTGGTTACGTTGAGGATCGAACTGAAGATGGTAGGTATACAATAGCTCACTTCCACGTCTTCCAGGACGTTGCCATTGGGACCGGTGGCGTTGACGGTGACCGTATTGATAATGGTGTCGTTGCATACGTCATCTTCGGTAACCGTATAGTTACCGGTGTAGGTCCAAAACTCCATGTGGTTGAGGATGCCATCATTATTATTATCACCGAAGGGACCGTCGAGGTCGATCAGGCTGTCGGTGACGTTCACCTTGGCCAGGTTGACGGGAGGGAAACAACCGACGCTGACCGTGATGGTGTAATGAATTACGTCTCCCGGGCCCACTCGAGTTTCTGGTTGCCCGGAACTGGGACCGTAGTCGGCCTTCTTGTAAACTGCGATCATGCCATCACACACAGGAACCGCCAAAGAAATAAGTATTACTAATATGGTAAAAGAGACGATATTCGAACGCATCTCTATCCCATCTCCAAAACCTAGATCGTTTCTGCCCGACCTGGCATGTTTGTCATCATCCCTCGCCTCTGTTTATTGGATTATTCTCTTCCTATGCCAAACAGTCCGCACTATATGTATAGGTAGTAACGTGATAGGTAATAAATAAAGTCGCAAGGATATATTGTCAGATGTTGTGATACGTAAGTGTGGTTACTACTAGAAATACCCGAATTGAATAATTAAAAGAAGTACCTACCGCGAACAAGTGTTGCTATGTTGCTATGTTGCTATATTGTTTAATTCAATAACTAAAATACTGGTTATGACTATCATTTAGATGTGCTTATTAATGACATTACCTGAACGAAGGCTGGACCCAAAAAAATACACATGCATAGAATTATATGATTCTTGTAATAGATCATACTCGTCTCGGTTTGAGAGATGCCAGATCAGTCTTAGACAAATTACCCTAAAACGTAGTCATCGAAAACGATACTAACTCTAAATCTCTAAGAGAGATACTGATTATAATTTAGGGAGGCATTATAAAGTATTAGCAAGCTCAATGGTATTAGCGTTTGAGGTTAGGCATTACAGCAAAATTTGTGCTGATGTACATTGATGCTCGTGTATTATATCTAATTGGGGGACAGAAATACGAGGCGAAATAAGATTCAGATCATGGTCGCGATTCTCAAAACATGCATCGGTGGTGCAAATAAGACGAAGGTCGTCTATCAATCCAACTTGAACTTCAGAACGGTCAACCCTTATCTGGAACGCCTTATCGAGAGAGACCTGATATGCGTCGAGCAGGGAAAACTTCTATTATATAGAACAACTGATAGAGGGGAAGAAGTGCTGAGGGACTTCGAGAAGGTCTATGACGCCCTGGGCGAAATGGGATAAAGACGGTGAGCGGCGCATAGCATAAAATCACTCCTTTCAGCTGCAACCCTTCGTCCCGACCTCGCTGACGGGCTGGCGACAGGACCCTTCCCGGGCCGTCATCATCTATTTTAAGCTTGAGAAAAGAAGACCATCCCATGGAAGTCTCAATCGAGGTTCTCAAGAGCGATGAGTTCAAGCAGATCTACGCCGTGGGCGCCATGGGCGGACACAGCCCTTACGACTTCAGGATATCCTTCTATAACGACGCACCCAAGACCTTCGCCCAGAAAGAGACACAGGTCAACGTGATGGAAAGAAAGATCGAGACCGAGATTATCCTCCCTCCTCTGGCGGCCAAAGAGCTGGCAGAATGGCTGAGCACCCACGTCAAGGAGTTCGAGAAACAGTTCGGCGAGATCAAGAAGCCCGGAAGGACGCCTGAACTGGAACAGACCGCCCCCCTCAAGGGCTACATGTGAGGTGGCTTTGTGAAGTCCAAAGAAAAGATCCTGGTCCACAAGGGGATAGACAGGGTAAAACGGGAACAGTTTGATGATGCACTGGAGTTATTCGACCGCGTTTTGGAGATGAACCCGGAGAACGCCGACGCTTTGAACAACAAGGGCGTGGCCCTCTACCATATGAACAGACCCATGGAGGCCCTGGAATGCTACGACCTGGCCCTGAGCACCGATCCGGAAAACCCGGAGGCTCTGAGGAACAAGGGTTTCGTCCTGAGATCGATGCAGCGGTTCGAAGAAGCTTTGGAAACATACGACCTGCTGATCGCCGCCAGCCCCAACACCACCGACCTGAGAAACAAGGCCGCCATCCTGGTGGGGATGGGAAGGCCGGAGGAGGCCTTGGGCATCCTGATGGAAGTTGCTATGGTCGAGCCTTCCGTCCAGATCGAAAGAGAGATCGAGATGCTGAGAAAGATACTTCTGGACCTGGCCATGAGAGCGGAAGACCCGCCCAGATAGCGAGCAAGTAAATGTTCGCTTACGCTCACATTTACTTTGAGCACATAAAGTTGTGCGCCGAGCTAATCTTGTAATATCCAGCTGGTGAAAATCCAGCTTGAGGAAAGGCTAGCCACCACCTCAGAACTGAACCTTGCACCCAGTCCGGT
This sequence comes from Methanothrix sp., assembly GCA_030611205.1. Lineage (GTDB taxonomy): Archaea > Halobacteriota > Methanosarcinia > Methanotrichales > Methanotrichaceae > UBA204. The sequence continues at coordinate 2,981 of JAUWQF010000132.1, read as the reverse complement.
AACGGGCTGTTGTGAAGCCAAGGGAATGGGATACTGGGCCGTAACGGAAGTGAAGGGATTGAGCCTCGAAATATACATCGTGTCGTTGGCCGACGTTTTGGCATTGACGGAAGGCAGTACTCTCATCGCCGTTGATCCTAATCTCCGGTCTTGGAATATAGCAGAGAGCTCTGGGGCATCTTGGCGAGGCGATGCGAGCCCGACGGGGTCTGAGACCATGGCACGGTATCAAAGGGATATTGCAGGAACTCGGGAGGCCCAGAGTGTTATCCTTCGGGAGTATGTGGGATCAAGCCTATGAACGGTAAGATTGTACAAATGACACACTGGGAGTCGGACCAGCTCATAGTACCGATGAGGCAGGGTAATGCCTGTAGAGGGAAGGGGCTGGCAGGAAAACCGTTGGGGCAGGGAAACATCCGCCGCACTCTGAGGCGGTGTAAGGATGGCAACAAAACTATACCCATGACCTATACAACAAAAGGTAGGGAGGTTCTCCTGAAGAGCCGGATGAGGGAAAACCTCAAGTCCGGTTCTGTGAGGGGGCTCATAGTAACCCCGGAGCTATTACTCCAAAAAGGGGTGGCTATGAGTTCTACTCGACATATTTTATGAGTTATACTTTATGTACAATGAAAAATAGAGAGCCGTTTAGAGTTGGCTCTCCTCTTCAGTCATTGATGTCGGGGCTGCCGGTGCAGATGGATCTGCCCGAGTAAAACAGCGGGCTTGAGGCGCTGCGGCAGTTGCGGGCGCTCTGCACGTTGGGGTTGTCCCGACAAAAGCCGCTGGGCTCCAGGATCGACCCCGACGATCCACTGACCATCCCCGACCAATAATCGCCTGGATGGAGCAGGTTCACGGCATGGCCAAGTTCGTGGGCCAGATGGTAGTAGTTCACGTCACCACAAGAGCCGCCAGCGCTGGCCGAACATCCCCATAGCCCAGCAGGCATTGGACAGGGCACGACCAGCTGCTGGTCACAGGTCACGACCTTGGCCGAGGCGGTACCGCTGCTCCAGCAGGCTCCACCGCCGTCGAAGTAGGGGTCCCACAGGTCCACCACGAATATCTCCACCGCGTCGACCACGTTCACCTCTGCCCTCAAGGAAGCAGCCTCAGCCTCGCTATTCAGCACCTTGTAAGCGTTGTTGTTGACGTACACAGGCTGGTTGGATATGAAGCTGATACAGCGGACCGATCCGCACCGGTTCCAGATATCACCCACCCTGGTCAGCATGGGATTGTAGGCCCACCCGGTGGCCGACGGATCGGAAGGCCCAGTCCCGATGAAAACCGGCTGCACCTTGATGATATCTGCTGGCTGGGTCAGACTCCAGTACAGCTTTGATATGTCGATGTAGATCGTCATCCTCTCCAGGTAACCCAACACAGGCCTCTTAAGCTTCATGTAGAGCACACCGTCCATGGCCATCAAACCCTCCTCAGACGGCTCCAACTTCTCCGGCAGTTTTGCCTCCAGGCTTCCGACCATCATCTCGGTCTGTGACAAGAATAGGTCGCCCTCCTCCGACTTAGCCGGAATGAAGCCCAACTCCTCGTCTATCAACGAGTAGTGGAGAGTGGACTCGAACTCGGCCCTCAGATCACCACTCCTTGAATCGTAGGCTGTCTTGTAATTGGGCTCGACCAGATTGAGGCCGATTACACCGCTGTCGCCAATTACCTTCTTCTCCGATCTGCTCTCAGCATTCACCGGTACACCATTCGATACCAGGTTGAGACTGGTCAATATCAGCTTCGCCCCTTCCCTTTCGTCGGGAAGGACCATGAAGCCGATCTTACCCCTGAAGAATGTTTGCTGCTCTCCGGCGTTTGTAACCACGATGGCCTTGGCCTCATCTACGTTGCCCACCAGGTAGCGAGCCTTCTCTTCGGCCTGGACGACGGTGCCGATCGGGGTCAACCTCTTTTCCAGCGTCTCCACTGGGACGTTTAGGCTGAGACCTTTGTCGACCACCATCAGGTCGGCACCGAGGGAGCCTCCTGAGAAGACCATCATGCTCAATAGAGCAATCCCTAATATCAGACTTGTCCTCATAAATTTGCCCCTAATGATATTGTTGTAATTTATTGTTCATTAATTTTACTCGACATGGCAGTGTACCGTGTTTTCTGTAATTTTCTGTAATTTCGTGTACCCTGTACCCTTACATGTTTATTCTACGTCCATCCTTAAATACTTTCTACCCGTAATCCATTCGTCGAATAGGGACATAGAATTACTTCTATGCCCCCTTCTAAGAACGGAGCATGCGACTTTCACCGCACTCCGCTCAAGCATTTCACAACTCACATGTTGGGCGGCAGTATGTGAAGTATGAGAATTTTGTTTGAATTCAAGGTGTACGCTTTCTGATCCCATCCCGTCTTTCGAGGAAATACTCCCTGTCAAGATATGGATTTTTATCAAGTTTTACCATGACATTCCTATTCCGGACCCCCTCCTAAAAATGGCAATAATTTCCGACCAGAGGGTTCCCTGGCGAACCAGGGTCATTATAGTCATGAACCTTAGACTTGATACTTAATGTAGCATCTCAAAGAAGTCATATGCACGTGCCGCCAAGAAAATGTTCGCTGCCGCTCACATTTACTTGTGCACATAAAGTTAGACTTTATGTACAAAAACAAAAAGAGCAAGATCGTGGTCGAGCGCGGCTAGATCGGCAAAATCGGAGGGTAAAACCGCGAATGAACGCGAATGAACGCGAATTAAAAAAAAATATTAGCGTTCATTAGCGTTCATTAGCGGTTGAAATAAGGAGTGAGTATGTGTTTAGCGCCCTCAGAATCACTCGCTTGATAATGGTTTATCACAAAGAAGTCATCTGCTACAAGGCCAGCGTTTTCTTGGGCTGGGATCGTCTTGCGCATCGGATAAGTGTCAAACTTAGCGTCCAGGACTATAATCTGGCAGAGGTGGTTGGTCGCTGCAATGTGTTCTTTGTTATACATGT
>JAUWQF010000048.1 GCA_030611205.1 Methanothrix sp. | reverse complement strand
GAGACTTTCGATCAAACCGGTCTCTTCGGCAGCTTTAATGAATGCGGCAGGTTTTCCGAATGAATATGACGCAATGCGTGTTGGTTTGTTTGATGTGATCAGCTGATATACCTTATCTGCAGATCCTACATATTTTTGGATGGTTTGGACGACTTTACCGTCTACACGTTCGTTTTTGATGATGTATAAATATTTGCGATTGTTGATGGTTTTGATCTTGAAATGCATGATGTTGTTTAGACCCTGCTAGTAAATATACGTGTCGGTATATTTAAGTTATATGCATCACAAAATTGGTTGATCACACTTGGTTTGTTGGGTGTCATCCTGACAGAACTCTGACGATATTATTTAATTCTTTTTAGACCCTACACAAAACAGGCCGCTGGATGGCGATTTGGTTGGGATTTTTCTAAACTCCGGATCAGTATCGAGACCGCCAATCGCAGAAGCGACGCGTCATTCGGTCGACTGGGACGAGTTGATGGAGAGGGCGAGAAGCTACCTGAAAGAAGAGGAGAAGTTCCTGGACTTGTAGGAACGAGAGAACTGGCATAAAGTCAGGTTCTCCGAGCCGACGAAGAAGAAGACCAAGAGAGGACTGCGCTGCTACTGAGAACCTCCCATAGGTCGAGCCCACCATTCCTCCACAGACGCGGCCGCATTCAGGAAGGAACTTTCCATATCACCGCCGACGGACGCAGGAACGGCAAAACCGAGAGATGCGTAGTAGGCAGGCGAGAGGAAATACGCATCGCATCCGAGCACGAGGTCCACTGCTCCGAAAAGGGCATCGCCGGCGTCGGCTATAACCACCGACTCGTCGGTGAGGAAGGCGTTCAGCCCCTGGAAGAGACGTTTTACCGTCATCTTTCTCTGACCGGAGTTTATAAGACCGCCCAAAAACCAGGTGACTGCTCCTGAATGCTGTAGGATCTAGTAAAAAATAAATTAAGTCAGGAATATATCTTCCGAGTTGAAGCTTGCTGGAAACATCAACAATCTTACGTGATGGTGCCTATGTTCTATTTGCATATATTCGTATCGGTATATTCATAGCATTTATGTGCCTAATTCGTACAGACACTATCACCATTTATGCGACATGTAGCGGCCGTTGCGAACTGTGTTAATTTTTTGTTAGACTCCACAGAAAATAGCTCCTCTGATAGTGATTTGGTTAGGATCTTATAAACTCAGGTCTCTCCGCACTTACGAAGCCGAAGGCACGGGGAAGCGATCCGCTGGCCGTGCGAACGATAACCTGCGCGGACCTGGAACGATTGGCAGAAGAGATGCGCCGCCTCTGATTTTTCGTGCGGGATGCGGGGATGCGAGGTAGGAGCCAGAACCGGTCATGTACAAGATTAAGTGCCCGAGTTATCTTCGCCCTATCGCCTCTGCTACGAGCCCGGCCACCGAGACGGTGCTTACCGCCTTCTCCAGGGTGTCTGTGGCGATTATCGCCTCCACCCCCGCCCGGCACAGCTTCAAAACGGCGCTTCCCGTGAGCACCGGATGAACCGACGCCAGATAGACCCTTCTGGCACCCTGCTCTTTCAGTATGGATATCGCCTGGGCCATCGTCCCACCGGTGGCGATCATATCGTCCAGGACGACCACATCCCGCCCGGCGGCGTCGATCTTCTTGGGGGCCATCTCCACTTTATCCCCGCTGAGCCGGGTCTTCTTCAGATAATCATAATCTGCGCCCAGTCTTGACGCCGCGACCTGGGCCATCTTCAGGGCGCCTTCGTCCGGAGAGACGATCACCAGATCCTTCAGACCAAGCTTTTTGATCTCTCCGGCCAGAAGAGGCGTGGCGTCCAGATCTCGGGTCTCATGCTCGAAGTGAGAGAGCACCGACCGGTCATGGATGTTCACCGTGAATACCCGGGAGCCCTTCTCCAAAAAGGCGTCTACGGCAGTGGCCATCGCCCTTGCGGAGAGAGGCTCCCCCGGCTTGAACTGCTTATCCTGGCGGGCGTACCCGAAGTAGGGCACCACCAGGTCGACCCTCTTGCCCCGAAATATGTCCAATAGCTGTAACAGGCATATTATGTCTCGATCCGATGGGGTGCTCTGGACGATCACCGCATCGTCTCCAGGATCATCGAGCACCTGGGTGTAAGCCTCGCCGTCGGGAAACTGGCTGTACTCGCAGAGCGCCAGATCGTCATCCAAGATCCCTGCCACCCTGCCCGCCAGAAGCTGCGAAGCGGGTCCGCCTATGATCACCAGATATCGCCTCTCATCCCACGACCTTTATCTTCACCTTGATCGATGGAGTGACGACGGAGCCTATGGCTCTGGTGTCTTTCCCCAGCTCGACCCTCCGGAGCAGATCGAATATGTTTCCCGCCAGCATCAGAGAACGAACAGGTCTGCTGATCTTGCCGTCTTCCACCCGAAATACGTTCTTGCCCTCTACGGAGAAGTCCCCGGAGACCGGGTTGGCGGTATGGGCCCCGATCAGCCCGTTGACCAAGAAGCCCTGTTTCGTATCTTCCAGGACATCAGACGTATCACCTGAGACGATCAGGTTCCGAGTCCCTACGTGGGGCACCGCCGAATAACCTCCTCTCATCCCGTTCCCGGTGCTTCTGATCCCCTCTTTGCCCGCTGTGTAGGAATCATAGAGGAAGCTTTTAAGCACGCCGTTTTCGATCACCGTCGTCCTCCGGGAAGGGACGCCCTCACCGTCGAAGGCAGAAGACGCCATCCCACCTCCCAGCAAGCCATCATCGACGATCTTTAGCCCCACTGCAGCGACGGATTCGCCGATCCTGCCGGCCAGCGAAGACCTCCCCTTCTGGACGCTGTCGGCGCATATGGATGGGACGAAAGCGTACTCCAGCAGTTCGGAAAAAGCCAGCGGCGTCAAGATAACCTCGAACTCTCCCGTCTCACCCTTTTCGCCATCCAGAGACCTCTTGGCCAGCTCGGCGGCCGTCCGACCGATCTTTTCGAGACCTTCCAAGAGCTGCCTGGAGTTCTCGAACTCATAACCGGTGACGAGACTCTCACCCTTCCGGGCCACGGTATCGAGAGAGGCGTGGAAGAAAGTGCCTTTTTCCGTCTCCTCGACGCCGTTGGAGTTCACTATTAGATCCACGGCGGTGACGCAGGCCACCCCGCCCGAGGACGGCTCGGCGCCGGGTACGGACATGCAACCGTCCAGCATGCTCATCGCCCGGTCGATACATTCATCAGAACCGATCTCTTCCATGCGAGGATCGAAAACGTCTTCCGGGCGGGACGGTCGGTCTTTTCCCGGAAGGCTGCGCCACTTCTCGTCCTTCACCCTGGCCCGGGCAGCCCTGACCGCGCTTTTCGCCGTCACCTCCAGCTTCGAGAGGTCGCTGGTACTGGAGAAACCCACCGCGCCGTTGATCACCGCCCTGAGCCCGAGACCGCTATGGTATGCCTCGCTGGCCATCTCCACTTTATCCTTGCGGAGATCGACGTCCATTGATCTGACCAGCCCTCCGAAGACCTCCGCTTCCTCGGCCCCGGCTTTCTTTGCCAGAACCAAGAGACGGTTAGCCTCTTCGATTACCTCGATTATATTCTCGGTCATCCTCATCTGATGTATCGGAGGTCATCATCGCTGGCAGATTCGTACCCCATCTGAGACTTTTCCATCTCCCTGAGCTTGCCCACGATCCTCTCCATCTCCTTGGCCCGGTCTTCCAGAGCCTGCATATCGACCTCGATATCCAACACCTTGCATAGAACCTTGAGAACCGCTTGGGCGCTCTTGGGATCTACCAGATACCCGCTGGTCATCCCCATGAGGCAGAGAGCATCGATATTCCTGAGTCTGCTCAGCCCCACCATCAGGCCGCTGACCCCTATTATTCCTCCACCGGGTTCGTTCTCCTGGAAGATCACGCCATATTCCTTCATCTCCTCTACGAGCTCCAGGCTGTTCGTCGCACCCATCACCTGGGGTTTGTCCAGGAACTGGCCCGTGCCGTAACCGCCCAGGGTGTAGATCCGGCTCACACCTAACTCCTCGGCCAGGTCCAGAAAGATCCCCGTCAGCTCGTAGTGGCCTTCGTTGGTGGCGCTCTGGTAGTCGCCCACCAGGAGGAGCAGGTCCCGGCCGTCTCCTTTGTAGGCGTAGACCTCGTTAGTCACCAGCTTCACCGTGCCGTCGTCCTGCACGATAACCTGGGGCGGGAAGTGAGGCGAGTACACTTCTATGATCTTCTCCGCCTTCAGCTCCTCGACGAGGTGCTCGGCCACCAGTTTTCCTACGTGTCCCACACCCGGCAAGCCCTCGATCAGGATGGGGTCTTCGAGCGGTACTTCCGTTATTCTGCGAATGATCGTTTCCTTCATCTCGTCTCCTGACGCAACGCTCTTCTATACCGGCCGTAGCGATCTTCGGGAGAGAACCTTGCAGGCTTGGTCGGACTGGTCGTCACCTCACAGATGGGGCACGTCTCCTTCAGAGTGTAGAGGTTGCAGGCTTTACACTTCTTTATCTTCGATCTCATGCCTGTCGGTGGAAGGTTCCTTTGCCGCCCTGCTTCTCGATGAACTTTATCGCCTTCTGAGCCGAATCCCGGAGCACAGACTCCGCCAGCTTGTAATCGGGCGCGGTTACGTGAATCCTGTACCGGGGCGCGCCGACGTACTTCACATCGAGGGTGACGTCTTTATTCTTGGTCTTGGTGGCTTTCTTCAGCGCATTCTTGATCTGGTCGATGCCGTCTGGGGCAGGGGTGGTGATGTCGATATATCCGGTAATCTCCACATTGGGTATCTTGATATTCTCCGTGGCCAGTTTGAATATGATCTCGGCGTCTTCATCACCGAGCCCCGACTCGTGGAGGACCTCGATCCCTTCGATGACCGACTCTTCCATGGCCCCGTAGAGGCCGTCGTAGTTCTGGAGAAGGGCGCCTGCTACACGCTTCATATCCTCTTCGCGGCCCTCATAGGCCATCTCGAACCATTTCCAGGCCTTCTGGTCCGCCTTCCAGGCCTGGATCTTCTCTCGCCTCTGGTGCTGGTTAACGTCTTTGAGCGAGAGATCTATGTGGTGCCTGGAGCTGTCGACGCTGAGCACCTTGCATACGATCTTCTGACCCTCACGGACATGGTCCCTGATGTATTTTATCCATCCGCTGGCCACCTCCGATATGTGGATGAGCCCCTTCTTCTCAGAGTACTCATCCAGAATGACAAAGGCACCAAAGTCCACCACCTGGTCTACAGTACAGACCACCAGATCACCGGGTCTGGGCCAACCCACACGTTCCATACTAATCACTCGAGTACTTCTAGGATCTCGGTCTTTATCTGTGACTTTCCCCCGGTGGAACTTGCAAGGGTCCTTCCGCAGACTAGACACTTGACCGCTGTAGCAGCCTTACTAAATATTATCTGCTCGTTCTCACAATCATTACATTTAACTCTAAGAAATCTCGACAGATTTAACCCTCCACCAGGTCTAATTTTGACACTTTAAATCCCTTGCGGTTGTGGGCCTTATTACATTCGTTGCACCGGTACCTGAGGTTGACCCTCTTGGTGGGCTTGTCGCCGCCGGGAACCTTGGAGAACTTGCCGGAATTGCCTATGCCCTGGGCACGTTTTTTTTGCCTATCTATATGAGCCATCGTGGTGGCCCGTCCTTTTCGCACCTTCTCCACGGTGTGGAGAGTATGCTTATTACAGAAAGGGCAATGAGCTTTGCTCTGTTTTGGCATCTTCATCAGATATCACACCTACTTCACTTCGCGCGCTAAATTTTTATTACACAGGTTGGTTGCATGCACGGCAGGAAGCATGACCAGGTCATTTTTCTGGAGAGTATAACGCCTCCCGTTCACGCCGATAAACGTTGGAACGCTGTCCATCAGCCTCACAACTGTATATTCTTGGTCCACATCCTTCTTGCCCGTTAAAGGCCTTTCGGTGCGCGAAGGGTTGATCTGCGCCAGGATCGACTCTCTGCCCCGGATGAGGGCGGCCAGCATCTGGCGATATATCTGCTCCTCCTCGGGGGTCATGCCTTCGAAGGTCACATCCTTGGAGGCCGAGCTGGCACGCTGTACCTTTCGGGCGATCTTCTTCATCCGGAGATCGATAAGCCGGTTTATACTTCTGCGGGCGCTTTTATACTCCTCCTCGATCAGCTGGCCCTCTACGGAGAAGCTGTCCTCGATCCCCGAGAGATCGTCTCCCAGGCTGGTCAGATAGGAACCCACCTGCCGGTAGAAGTCGCCAGCCATAGGTTGGAGGTCGGCCGTCCTCCGTTCGTTTCGCAGCGCGTTGGCCAGATCCAAGTCGTTCACCTGCACCATAATCCCCGGCAAGTCCCGGGGATAGTTCAGACCGAGTTACTGTGCTCTACCCCTCTAAAGCTTTGCCCAGCTCTGCCGCCCCCCTGGCCATGAGAAAGACGGCGACGCAGAGGGGGACCTCGGCAGATCCCTCATCCCATCGATAGTATTCGCCCCGCATCTCCAGCTCGAAGGGACTGGACAGGCACACTTCCACAGGATCGTCGCCGAATACCACCGCGTCGGAGAGGGGGTCGAAGATCCGGAGGGCGTCGATGGAGAGGGGCGTGACCCTGAGACCGGTACCGCCGTGGAGGCTCAAGGGATACCTGATCAGCCTCTTGATGTCTGTGGTGACGGGCTCGTCGGTCTCGCCTTTTTGTGAATCTACTTCATCCATTAATCCAGGTCCTGTACCGATAGTTACGCTGGCGTTTTTGAGATCGTTCTCGATAAGGATTCGCCAAACCTGAGAACTCCCTTTGAAGCAACTAAGGTTCCCTTCGCGAATTTGATCAAATACATCTTTTCGCATCAACAATTCATAAAATTTTGTTACCATGCTTTTTTTAAATTCATTTGGATAAGCCTTTTCCAAAAGCAAACGTTTAAAACGAATATTACTACATTCCGAAGAAACTCGTTCCATTCCTTTCTTACTTTTATTAATTAAACCAGCTTGCATAAAGATCGCCATGTCAAACGGAGAGGGATCTTGGAGTATTTGATTTAACTCACTAATCAATATTTTTTTAAATGGTATCTTCTTCTTATTCCGGTTGATAGAATCAGCTACATCTTTCCTTGTTGTGTCATTATGTTTACTTAGCAATAGCTGCTTAGCTTCGGGAGATAATTTATCTCGAAGATAACGAGATACTGGATCCTTAGCATTTCGTAATTTGACCACGAGACTGCCTGGGTTTTCTAAATCATTCATGCGAAAAAGACCTTTTTGTGGGGGCGCGAATCCTGCTCTAGAAGAAAGCATTTCAACAGCTTCTTCCTCATCGAGTTCATGCAAACGTTCCACGAAAGAAAGTATCGAACAATGGATCCTGCTACCCCAACCGGTAGCATCCTCTCTAGGAAAGGTGAAATTTACATAGCTATCCGGCAGTATTTTCTCAAATAAATCAAACATCTCGTTTGGATCCTTTCCATACTCCTTAGCAAGCTTCCTTGCAGTCCATTTCGCTACCAGTCCTTGGCAGCTGGAAGGAATTGGAGATCTTTGATGCCCATAAGAGGGGATATCGTCGTCCAAGGTGCTCAAAGTCGACTTTTCAGAGAAATATCTCTCTATGTCCAGTCCTCTGCCGGTCAGGTAGTCCACGATCTCGCGTCTCTCCCCGCGGCCCAGATCCTGGACCATGGGATCTCTCACGTGGATATGATATCCCCTGCCGCCTGAGAAGACCACATCGATATCCTGGTCCGAGAAACCGAAGTCGGAAAGGAGGAAGTCCAGGAGCTTGAGGGTTTCACTCTTGACCAGGGCCAGCATATCGCCGTACCTCGAAGGCGCGTGTCTGAGGTGGTCTGCGTCCAGGTCAAATATCAGGTCGGCGCCGATCCATCCCTTCTCTTTCATGGTAGGAGCGCCGGGCTGCTGGTAGAGGGCCGCCGAGTGGTAGGCGTGGGCGGGGGTCACTGTTCTGATGTAATCCACCAGCTCGTTCCGGGAAAGGAAAGACTTGTGACGGTGCATCATCCTGCGGGGGTCGAAGAGGATGAAACCCCATTCTCTGGACCGGAAGTTGGGAGGCATCTCCAGCGATTCCTGGAGGTAGTACTCCCTGAACCTGGCCTCGATAAAGTTTCTTGTGTGTGGGTCCACTTGGGTCACCTCAGTAGAGTTCCGGTCTCCGGTCTTCTAGGCAGGGGATCATCTCTCTGGTACGATCCCGGTGGCCGAGGTCGATCTCACCCAGTATAAAGCCCTCATCGGACCCGGCTTCGGCCAGGATCCCACCGGCACTGTCCACGATCATGGAGCTCCCGCAGAACTCCGGCCCTGGACAGTTGCAGGCGATATGAGGTATCTGGTTCTCCACGGCCCTGGCCAGGCAGAGGTATCTCCACTGATCTCGCCTCTGCGAAGGAAACTGGGCTATGGTGACCAGATAGTCGGCTCCATCGAGGGTGAGCTTCCGCGCCACCTCGGGGAAGCGGATGTCGTAGCAGATCTCGAGGCCGACTTTCCCCCAGGCGGTCTCCAGAGGCGATATCCTATCACCACCGTCGAAGTACTTCTTCTCCGGACCGAAGGGGTGGACCTTCGGCTGGAACCCAATATGGCCGGGCTCCAGGCAGAACCCTAAGTTGAGCCTGCCGTCTATCAGAGACCCGATCAGCATACACCGGTGCTCCTCGACGAAGTCTCTGAGAGGGCCCAAGGAGGGGTAAGGTGGACGGTCCGATGCACCTTTCCGATAACAGAAACCGGTCAAGAACAGTTCGGGCAGCACCACGATCTCCGCGCCCCCTTCGACTGCAGGCTCGGCGAGCTGAAGGGCCCTGCGGATGTTCTCTTCGCGGCTGCAGAGCCGGACGTCGAGCTGGATAGAGGCGGAGAGCATGATGAAATGTGGTGTGGAAGGGAGATAAGATTATCCATCTTTCTCGTTGTATATAATGTATAACATTATATACTCTGAGTAGTTCATGAGATAGCTCTTAAAATTGGTCATGCCGGGGACGGGATCCGAACCCGTGACTTCCAGATGCCTCAGGACGAGCGCCTCTTGCGAGTTCCCTATGAGTCTGGCGCCCTAACCGACTAGGCCACCCCGGCACGGCAGCCCTCCTAAGGGTCTTTGTTACATAAGTTTTATGCTCTCGCCGGATGGGAGCCGGATGGGATAATCTTTTTTAACCCGGGCGAGAGACTGTCAGACATCTATGCATTCCAGCATATCAGGCACAATCAGCGACTCGTTGCAAGGAAAGACGATCGTTGTGGGGGTGACCGGCAGCATCGCCGTGGTCAGGGTCGTCGACCTAATCCGATATATGATCCGCCAGGGTGCAGAGGTCCATGCCGTGATGACCGAGGCGGCCTGCAAGATCATCCACCCACAGGCTTTAGAGTATGCTACCGAGAACAGAGTGGTCACCGAGATTACCGGACGGGTGGAGCATGTGGAGTTCTGCGGCGTCGGTGGCCGGGCAGACCTATTCTTAATCGCCCCGACCACGGCGAACACTCTGGGCAAGGTGGCCCTGGGGATCGACGATACCCCGGTTACCACCTACGCCACCACGGCCCTGGGCAGCGGCGTTCCTGTGATGGTGGTTCCGGCGATGCATGAGGCCATGTACCGCCACCCGGCAGTGGTCAAGAACCTGGAGACGCTGAGGTCTATGAATGTTGCCGTGATCGACCCCAGGATCGAAGAGGAGAAGGCCAAGATCGCCGACCCTACAACGATAGTGACCGAGGTGGAAAGGCTCCTCGGTCCTGGTGACCTGGCCCGCCGAAAGGTCCTGATCACCAGCGGGGCCACGGCAGAGCGGGTGGACCCCATAAGGATACTGACTAACAGGGCTTCGGGCAAGACGGGGAGAGAGATAGGCCTGGAGGCCTACCGGCGGGGCGCGGAGGTGACGATAATTCAGAGAGAAAAGCTGGGCCTGCCCTTCAGGGAGGTCCGCGCCGAGAGCGCAGAAGATATGCTAGACGCCGTCATCGCCGAGCTGGAGACGGGGTACGATGCTCTGATAGGCGCTGCGGCGGTGGGCGATTACACCTTGGATCCCAGCGCGGAGAAGATCAAGTCCGGCGGCGATCTAACCCTCCAGTTCAAGAGGACGCCCAAGATCCTCAAGACCGCAAGATCCCTCTACCCCGACCTCAGAATCGTTGGGTTCAAGGCGGAGACCTTCGTATCCGACGAAGAGCTGCTCGGCCGGGCAAAGAGATCGATGGAGGCGAACCGGCTCGACCTGGTGGTGGCCAACGACGTGGGCGAGGAGGGCATGGGCACCGAGGAGAACCGGGTGATCATACTGGGTCGAAAGGGGATCGTGGCCGAGGCGACCGGCAAGAAGAGGGTCATAGCCAAAGAGGTGATCGACGCCTTGGTGGGGGTATTGGGCTGAAGGTTTTCGTTCCTGCTCACATCACGGGGTTCTTCGCGGCCAGGCATGATCGTGACCCGAAGAAGGCCGGGTCCGTGGGATGCGGTCTCGATCTCGAGGTCTGGGCGGTGACCAGGGTCCGGCCTTCTGAAGAGACGTCGGTGCTCCTGGACGGAAAAGAGTCATCGGCGCCGGTGAGCAGGCGAGTGATCGCGGACCTGGCGCCCGCGCCGGTGAGGGTGGAGACGGACCTGGAGATGCCACTTGGGTCCGGGTTCGGCGCCAGCGGTGCCGGGGCCCTGGGGTGCGCCTACGCCTTGAACGCTCTCTTCGACCTGGGCAAAACATCGAACCAGATCGGCGCCGTCGCCCACGTGGCCGAAGTGGTCTCCGGTACCGGGTTGGGAGACGTGATCGCCCAGAACGTTGGAGGTCTGGTGATGAGACTGGAGCCTGGCGCGCCGGGCGTGGGGTCGGTGGACAGGATACCGGTCCCGTCGCTGAGGGTGGACTACGTGGTCAAGGGTCCTCTATCCACGAAGGAGGTTCTATCTGACCCAGGGACCATGGCCAGGGTCAACCAGGCCGGCGAGAAGGCCTTGAAGAATCTGATCAAGAAGCCCACCCTGGACAACTTCATGAACCTCTCCCGGCGGTTTGCGAAGGATACGGGTCTCGCCGGTGGCTGGAGGACAGACGCGATCGAGGCCGTGGAGGCATCGGGAGGGGCTGCTAGCATGGTGATGCTGGGCGATGCGGTCTTCGCCCTCGACGGCGCGGAGGCTCTCTCAGAGTTCGGTCCCGTCGAGTCGGCGACGATCAGCCAAGGAGGGGTCAGGCTTGAGTGAGATCCCTCCATCCCATCCGAGGTATGCCTCACTTCTCACCAGGGAAAAGGTGGTCTCGGGGGTGGAAGAGGGCATCACAGGTCTTCCCGGACTCGTCGCCCAGGGGAGAGGTGAGACTTTTGACTACTTCCTCGGGGAGAGGACGACCCCTCCCGGAGATGACGCCGAGCGGGCCGCTGCCGCCATGCTCCTCCTGGCCGAGCACCCGGTGTTGAGTGTGAACGGGAACGTCGCCGCTCTGGTGCCCCAGGACATGGTGGACCTTGCCAACAAGATAGGAGCACCGCTGGAGGTCAACATATTCTACCGGACCGAAGAGCGGGTGAAGAAGATAGCGGATCTGCTCCGCCGTTCCGGGGCGAAGACGGTCTATGGTGAAGATCCAAACGCACGGGTCCCGGGGCTGGATCACGAGAGGGCAAAGGCCTGCAGAGGCGGGGTCTATGATGCAGACGTGGTTCTCGTTCCTCTGGAGGACGGTGACCGGTGTGAGGCCCTGGTGAATATGGGAAAGAAGGTGATCACCGTGGACCTGAACCCGCTTTCCAGGACCGCAAAGACCGCTACGGTGACCATCGTGGACAACGCCGTCCGGGCTCTGCCCAACATGGTCGAACTCGTCGACGAGATGATCGGTCTATCCCGAGAGGAGCTGGAAGCGATCCTGGAAGGGTACGAGAACGAGGACGTTCTGCGTCGGTCGGTCGCGTTGATGATAGAACACCTGAGGGGCCAGTTTCCCCAAGACTGAGGTCGGCGGACGCAACCGAAAAACTTATATTCGGCAAACGCCGTATAAGTAATAGGCAAAGGTCGGATGTTGCATTCCTCCCTCCTAGATTATCACTATAAAACGACTTTTGCCACACTTCTCACGTTACCCTTGCCCCTATCCCATGAGCTCGTCGAAGACAGGGGCGCTATTGATACGTATTTATATAAATGTAATCAGCCAGATATGATCAGCCAGACCGTGAGATATGATCGACGACCTTGGGCGAAACCCTCTCACCCCACGGTCACCTCCAGCTCCAGCCCGTCCAGCGCCTCCCTCACATCCGCCGCCAGAACCTTCGCCATCTCCTCGTCTACGTCCTCGGTCAGCAAGACCTCCACTTTCTTCCCATCGACGGCTATGGATCGAATCCTCCCGGCGGCCACGACGTTAACGCCCTCGGCCGGGTCCAGCACCCCCGCAAGCATCCTCTTGACAAAACCCTCGTCGACTTCGATCTTGCCGGTCTTGGCCTCGTACTTCATTATCGCCGCCTTCAGGCCTGCGGTGGCCAGCTGGGCGCAATGGATCTTGTGCTTGGGAAGGCCGCCCAGCTCTTCCACCACGTCTTTGAACCGGACATTCTTTGCCTCCTCCAGGCTTTTTCCCCGGGCCAGCTCGGTGGTGACGCTGGTACTGGCGATGTTGGCCGCGCACCCGTAGCACTCGAACTTTATATCTACGATTCTTTCCGTCTTTGGGTCGATCTTCAGATAGAGCCGGACTAGGTCGCCGCAGGCCGCGCTGCCTATCCGGCAGGTCGCATCTGCGTCTTCGATCCTGCCAGCGTTCCTGGGGTTGGTGAAGTGGTCCAGCACCTTTTCCGTGTACATCGCAGAGGGCATACTCATGCTTGTTCTAGTACATAAGGTATAACTTTATGTGCTCAAGTAAATCCGACCGAAAGGAGGATTTTCTTGCTCTATAGAATATGATTACAGATTATTTTTCCATCGTCGTAGCTGATATATCTCGTCTCCACCCGTCTCGCCCTCTTCAGTGCATCTTCCACGGCGTCTCTTATGATATAACCTGCCTTGTGGAGGATCGTATCATCCAGCTCGAAGTCTCTGTCCATGCTGGCAGTACAGGGATAAGCATGATGGGCCTCGGAGATCCTCTCCCGGACTTCATCCTGGTCGACCTCCATGCCGATGAGCCTCTTGGCCACATACCAGCTGGAGCCGCAGGGAGCGCTCCTCAGAACCTCGACCCCGGTGATGGTGTCCTTTCTCCCCTTCTGGAGGGTGATCTCCAAGAGCGGATCGCCGATCTTCGCTTCCTCCAGGAAGGCGGCGATTCGTGGCTTCTCCGGCTCGGGCCGCAGGGCGCAGAAGGGCTTGGTGAAGGAGGCCTCCAGGTCTATCTTGTCGGCACTCTCTTCGAGCTGTTTCCTCAGTCCCAAGGGGAGTTCTTTTGGGGACTCAGAACCGCCTATTACCCCCCCGAACCCCAGCTCCTTGAGCCGGGGCAAAAGGCCGAAGATTATGTCGGGATGGACGTTCACCACCACGGCGATATCTGCTTGAGGAATATCCTTTGGTATGTAGGGTTCGGCATCGTCGATGAAATCGTCGAGGGTATTCGGATCGGGCATCTCGATGATCGAGACCAGGTTCTTCGCCATGCCGTACTTGCCAGTCTTGCACTGGGTACAGGCGTCACCGCAGGAGATGCAGAACCCGGTATAGTTGATCAGGTTTCCTATCAGCCTCTGTCCAAACTCTCCGTTATAGAAGACGACAGCTTTTACGGATTTTGCCATGTTTATTAGCCTGGTCGGTTGAGTAATAAATCTGCTGATTGGCAGTGTGCCCGACGCCTTTTGGATCTGACCCCTGGGATGCGAAGATATCGGGGTCGAAGCAGGGCCTGGTCCTTCGAGCGGCCGACGGAAAACGCCGGTCGGCACCCGCACTACCCATATTTTTATAACCAATGGGTGCCAAATTTCGAGTAGTACATAAAGTATAACTTTATGTGCTCAAGTAAATGCGAGCGTAAGCGAGCATTTTCTTGAAGGTGATCTTCATGAGCAAGAAACACGACGATATGGTGGAGAAGCTCGGCGAGGAGATGGGCGGGTACATCCCGGAGACCCTCAAGGCGATGCGCAAACACAACCCTGCGATGGTAGAGATGGTCGCCAAGATGGACAAGGTCCTTCTGGAAGATGGCGCTCTGGACAGGAAAACCAAGCGTCTCATCGCCCTGGCCTGCGTGACCACCAGGATGTGCGAGGACTGCGTCTATCCCCAGGCCAAGGTGGCCGTGAACTACGGTGCCACCAAGGAGGAGATCCTGGAGACGATGGCGGTCTGTGCCGTCACCGGCGGGATGCCCACCTTCTCCATCGCCAAGAAGGGGCTGGCCAAGATCTTCGAGGAGATGGAGGAATAACATCTCGACTTTTGATGGATCGGTGGTCTGGATGGATGAAGAGAATAAAGGTCTAGGAGATCAAATCTGCACATACGATACGGCTGCAGGCGAAGCCGTGGGGAAGAGGGAGAGTCACACACCTAAGATCGAAGCGCCGGATGTCGTCAAGGCGGACGAGGCCTTCGAGATAAAAGTATCCGTGGGACCGCACCCCAACAAGGTCGAACACTCCATAAAATGGATCGAGGTCTATTTCCGCGAGGAAGGCAGAGCTTTCAACCCCCTGATGCTGGCCAGGGTAGCTTTCACCCCGGCATACTCCGAGCCAGAGGTCGCCCTCAGGCTGAACCTCCGGAAGAGCGGGACGATCTTTGCGTTGGAGCACTGCAACGTTCACGGGCTCTGGTCGGCAGAGAAAGATGTCGGGGTGGAGTGAGCACGTTTTTTTTTTGTCGGAAACACAGCATGGGCGCTATACTTTTCGAAAATGAGATCGCCTAGTAATCGGATTATCTTTTAAGCTCGCACTTGCAGCACTCGGCGCTGACCGCCCAGCTTTAGATTTAAGCATCACATCTACTTCATTTCCCATTCCGGACCCCCCTCCAAAATCGCCAATAATTATGGGATCCAAACTTTCCTTGGAGTGAAGGACCA
>JAUWQF010000174.1 GCA_030611205.1 Methanothrix sp. | reverse complement strand
CTTGGCCGTGCCCCGGAAATGAGACCCGATCTGATAGACGGAGACGTTATCTGTCTTGTAGATGGTGGTGTCCTTGATCAGATAAGTCAGGTCGGAGTAAGTCTCCGAGATCACCGACCCCATTGCGTAGTTCTTGGCGCAGAGCGCGTTTCTCAGATCGCTCTCCGACGACTCCACCAGGTAAGGACGGTAGTCGAATACTCCCCACTCATTGAAGTAAATCTCGTCATCGGTGACGTACGCCGTCTGGGTACGGGAGACCATCCCGCTGCCCTGGGTTCCCACGACCAGCTTCTGGCCACTGAAACCCGTATTGGTCTGGTAGATCTTTATCTCGTCCATGTAACCGCTCAGATGGATGAACGAATGCTCTGATACGTTTCCTGTCCTGGTGAAGGAGGCGCTGGCCGGGCATAAGAGCGCCATCAAGAGGATCACGACCAATAGCATCAGCATCCTTCTCGCTACAAACACTTATAAGCCCTCCTGGTACCAATATCGGGGTACATCTGATATATATCTGGTGGGTCAGATTGACCGCTTTCTTTGTTCCTTATTCTCGTTATATATAATGTATGACATTGTATGCTCAGAGTAAATCCGGCAGAATGGTGGATTTACTTGTTCTTGCGCCCCCGGATCTCGTAGATCCTCTTGTCCAGAGCGACTTTCAGGTCGGGGTCGAGCTCTCCTCGGTACTTGTCTATCCTGGCCGCTATGGCCAGCTTCGCTGCCAGGGCGCGAGCAGCCCTGCCCCGGAACCGCTTCTGGGTCCCCATGATCGCAGGATGCCTGTAGATCATGCCGTGCTTCGGCGATGGCGCCTTGCCCCTGAGATGCTTGAAGAGCGCTTTTTCCGCGCCCATCACCTGGATGGCACTGGCGGGCATCTCCGAGAGATGTTTGAGGCCCCCGGCTCGCGATATCAGCCGTGCGGCCAGGAGAGGGCCTGCCAGTTCGGTGAGGTTGGGAGCCATCAAACCGATGGTCGCCTCCAGGCTTCTCTCCACCGAGCGTCGCGTCTCGCGCAGATCCAGGTCGACCCGGGCCAGTTCTCCTATGACATCTTCGCCCACTAAAGATTCTGCCAGGTCCTTGCCCCGCAGCCGGTCTTCGCGATAGAGCCTGGACCACTCGTAGAGCCGTTCGTCCAGCCTGTTGATCACCTCGTTCAGATCGTCCAGGGCCTCGATGGTCTGGAGCAGCTCCGCCTCGGCACCGGAACGGCGCTTCAGCTCATCTCTTGCGAGATCGATGGCCACTTCTCTCAGGGCCCGGTCATATCCGGCATCGTCCTCGAAGAGGCCGCCTGCGAGAGCACAAGCGCGAAGGTCGGGCTGAACCTCTGGCATGGTGAGGATATCTGGGGGTGTGAGCTTCTCGATCGTCTGGACCGCGGGATCGATATCGCCCGTATCGAGATCCAGTTTTCCGAACCATGTTGCAACTTTCATCTAACCTCATCTCCTTTTAGACGTCCTGAGCCGGGTCGACCATCAGACCCCTGGAAGGTAAAGTTTTATCTATAATGAATGTATTGCCGACGTTGCGTCTTTTTACCTTTCGACAAAGAAGGAAGTGATAACGATGTTATTCCTACTCGGTGGTGGTACTGTGCCTTTTCGGCAAGTTTGAGCACATCCTGCTGGTTTCTTGTTGTACATATAACTTTATGTGCTCAAGTAAATCCGACCGAAGGGAGCATTTACTCGATTGGCCGGTGCTCCAGAAGCACCAATCGGGGAAGAAAAGGGGATACCTATGATTGAAGTCATTTTCGCAATCAGAGGATTGTTGTCGGGGGCATGTTTTTTGAGGAGGAATAAATGAAAACGATCATCCAAACCCACAAAGAAGGTAAATACTTCGTAGCTGTGGATATGATAACGAACGTAGCAGATCAAGGATTGACAGAAGAAGAGGCGACGAAAAATCTAAAAAAAGGGCTGGAAGAACATTATCAGATTCTTATGGAGCTAGCCCCAAAGGACTATAAAATCGTTTTCTTAGATATTGAGGTAGAAAAATATGTCCAAACTTCCCGTTCTATCGGCTAAGGGACTTATTAAAGTTTTGAGGAAGTTTGGTTTTCAAGTTCACCGTCAAACTGGGAGCCACATCCATCTGTGGAATGAAGAGCGAAGACTGCTTGTTACGGTTCCAAATCATCATGAATTGGCCAAGGGAACATTAATCTCGATTATGAAACAAGCGAATATAGAAAGAGAGGATTTCCTCTCAAAATTGAAATGAACCACAAAGGATGCACCGCAATTTATTGCAGGGTGGGAGGGGTTGGGGCTTTATCTGAATATTTTGTTGGTGCGGCACCTAAACTATTCTCCATCGAGGGTGCCTGTCCTTGAGATGCTTGAAGAGGGCCTTCTCTGCGCCCATCACCTGGATGACGTCTTCGCGATAGAGCCTGGACCATTCGTAGATCCGTTCGTCCAGCCTGTTGATCACCTCGTTCAGATCGTCCAGGGCCTCGATGTCTGGAGCAGCTCCGCCTCGGCACCAAAACGGCGCTTCAGTTGGCGCTTCCGCTAATATTTTACGAGATCGATGGCCACTTCTCTCAGGGCCCGGTCATATCCGGCATCGTCCTCGAAGAGGCCGCCTTCGATAGCACAAGCGCGAAGGTCGGGCTGAACCTTTGGCATGGTGAGGATATCGGGGGACGAGAGCTTTTCGATCGTCTGGACCGCGGGATCGATATAGTTCCCATTCCGGACCCCCCTCCAAAATCGCCAATAATTATGGGATCCAAACTTTCCTTGGAGTGAAGGACCACTACATGTATAACAAAGAACACATTGCAGCGACCAACCACCTCTGCCAGATTATAGTCCTGGACGCTAA
>JAUWQF010000060.1 GCA_030611205.1 Methanothrix sp. | reverse complement strand
AGCTAAACACATACAATCTCCTTATTTCAACCGCGAATGAACGCTAATGAACGCTAATATTTTCTTTTAATTCGCGTTCATTCGCGTTCATTCGCGGTTTTACCCTCCAATTTTGACGATCTGGCCGCGCTCGACCACGATCTTGCTCTTTTTGTTCGCGGAACATGCAGATGACTTCTTTGAGATGCTCCATTAAGTATCAAGTCTAAAGTTCATGACTATACATCCAAAAGGGCCAGGCGTCCCTTGGAGGCCGTGAGACGATCGTCCGAGATTCACCTATCCAGCCAGCCGCCTTTCGATTTGTTCAAGCTCTTCGATCAGATAATAAACCTCGATCCCAAACTTTCTCGCACTATCTACCTGAAACCTGTCGTTTGATATGAGCATGGCATTTTCGAGCTTCGCCGCCGCTATGTAAAAAGAGTCGATCGCCCTGGAGCCTGTTTCAAGTGCTATCGAGAACGCTGCCTCGAAGAGTTCCGGCGCGCCGATGAAGTTCATCTCACCAAGTACTTCCTCTGCCAGGGTGAGAGCCTCTTCTCTTCTGAGCCTTCTGGACATCTGCCCGACGAACTCTATCTTAAATACGTCCGGCTGAAGTAGGGGGATCTTTCTTTCCTCTATCAGTCTGAATAGACCATCGGCGATGGCTGTCCTCTCAGGGTCGTACTCAAAGATTTGGTCTATAAAAATCGACGTATCGACGACGATCATCTTCTCTCCTCTGTGAACTCCTTCAGGACGTCATTGTCCACCTTTATCCGATGCCGCCGGGTCGCATCGAGTATCCCTCCCGGCTTTATCACCACGAAGGCCTCGGTTCCCTCGCTTAACTTCACGTCGCCCAAGGGTTTGAATACGCCATCCTCGTAAACCACGTCGATCTTTTTGCGTTGCACCTCGCCCATGTCAGACCCCGTAATTAATACGTATCTGAATGTATATATGCCTCTCTGAAAAGCGGGCCGTTGTGTGTCATTCTTCAGGAGGGGCTCTTTTCGGCGACGGAGTGCGGTCGTGGCCAGGGTCGATGAAAGGAACGCCGACGTTCCGGTGATCGACGCAACGCCCCAAGATATCAGGGACCGGTTCATGGACGGATGCGCTCGGCCATCTCCATGATCTCGAAAGATCCTTCCAATATCCTCGTCTTCAGGTCTTCGGCCAGCCTGAGCGCCCTCTGTCGATCGGACTGCCTGACGACTATAGGCACCTCTTGGCCGTCGAAGCAAAGGGCGCCCAGCTCGGCAGAAAATACATCGCCCGCGCAGCAGGTGGCGCAGAGGCCGCAGTTGAAGCAGGTCGTCCGGTCCAACGTGGGCATACCGTTATCGAAGCCGATGGATCGGGTGGGGCAGACGGCCTCCGGCCTGCACCGGTCGCACCCTTTGCACACCACTGGATCGAACCTCACCGCCAGGTCGACGTCCTCCCAGACGTCGCCATAGGTGGTCGCGCCAACGGGCGTCCTACTCACCACGTCTACCACCGGGAGCGGGATGTCCCGGTCTCCCTTTGTCACGCTCGCCAGGATCGACCGGTTCAGCACGGGAACGGGCACGGCCCAGGAGCAGACGCACTCCGGCCCGCTCGATGTCAGGAAACCTCCCATGTACTCCGGGACCATCCTGTGCAGATCCGCGAACCCGGAAAAGTTGGGCTTTTCCGGGGTGGAACGGGTACCTTTGCCGGTCACGTACCCCTCGGCTCCGTTGATGAGCACCCTGGTTCCTACGCCGATCGTCTCTAAGAGAGGATCGTTCTCCGCAGGGTTCAGATGGCCGCATCCCGAGACCGAGGCTCCGCTTAAGCGCGGGCCGAACTCGATGGCATGGAATATTGTGGACACCGGCTCGTCGCCGGGGTTGACGAAGGCGGTGTAGTTCTTGAAGCAGTGACGGGTACCGAAGAGGCGGGCCAGGGGCATATCGTCCAGGGTGACCCCGGCCTCGAAGGTTTTGCCCGCGTCCGTTTCCACCTCGACGTCTATCTTCTTTCTTTCCACCAGGTCCCTGAAGAGATGGCCTCCGCCGTACCGGGGGTCGTCCTTGCTGTGGGCGGTCCCGAAGACCATCAGGTCCAGGACGCCCAGCCCTTCGTTGGGGCAGGGTCCCGCCTGGGCGGGGACGCCGTTGAGCCAGGCCTTCTCCGCCCGCCTGAAGGCATGAGGCCTGGCCACGGGGAAAGAGAATACGGCGTAGGTACCGCTCATGACCGCCCGGGTGGCGCAGGTCACCACGTCTACGTCTTCGAGCGCGATTGGCTTTTTGCACTCCACCAGGTCACGGACCTCCTGGGCGGTGAGGACCACGGCCTTGCCGCGCTCGACTTTGGACTTGATCTCGGAGAATGAACGACTCATAATTATACACCCCTGAATATAGGATATATCAAACGGCCTACTAAGAAAATGTTCGCTTACGCTCACATTTACTTGAGCACATAAAATTATACTTTATGTACTACATGATAATGTTGTAACGCTAACGGATAGAAATATCAACGAGATCATCCGAGCAAAAACCGACTTGAGATGAAAGTTAGCGAATCTACCGTGAAGCGAGTCTGGATGTATTGGATAAAAATGTCTGGATGACTTTGGTAATCATATGCAAGACGAGGCGACTATAGACGAAGACTACTACGACCTCCTGGCCCGGCTGGGCGTCCCGTACTTTCACTGGGGCGGGATGCGGGCCACCGACCGCCTGGCCAGCCTCTGCAGGATAGACGCGGGCAAAATGGTCCTGGTCGTCGGATGCGGGACAGGATACAGCGCCTGCCACATCGCGGAGAAGTACCGATGCCGGGTCGTTGGGATCGACATCTCCGAGGGCCTGGTCGAGCAGGCCCGGGAGAGGGCCGAGGCGCAGAACATATCAGACCGGGTGGCGTTCCGCGTTGCCGATGCCCACGACCTGCCCTTCGACGACGACGGCTTCGATGCCGTCATTACGGAGTTCGTGACCATCTTCCTCGAAAAGCCCAGAGCCCTCAGAGAATACGTCCGCGTTCTCAGACCGGGCGGCCAGGTGGGCGTCAACGAGCTCTACAAGTCCGAGGACGTTCCCCGGGATGCTGAGGAGCTCATCTCCGAGGCCGAGGCCGGGTTCGAGGATGTCGTCGGACTTCCCATCGTCTTGCCAACGCTCCGCCGATGGGAAGGATGGTTCAGGGATGCCGGTATGGAGGACATCCGACAGGAGGAGGTCGACTATACCTACGGCGTACGGGAGTACGCAAAAGCGGTGGGCGGCTGGGCCGATACGCTGAAGCTGACCCTGTGGTCGATCCATCGTATGATCTTTGACAAGAGGATGAAGAAGATTTTCGGGCAGGTGGGCAAGATGAAAGACGTCTTCATGAAGAATAAAAAGACCAAGCAGTACGTCGGAGCGATGCTCCTTGTGGGACGAAAACCCTGAATCGACAGCGGCCCGGCGCTGGTATACTGCAAATTCCACACCCCATCACCACCCCTGTCGAAAGGTTGAACTACATGGCCTTATTCTCTGACGTGCAGAAAGGTGATTCCCCTTGCAGTTGCTCTTAATTCACTCTGATTACATCGAGTTCGAAGCCAAGAAACCCACCCCCGTCGCCGAGGAGATCGAAGACTCGGAGAAGTCGGGTAGGCTGGAAGAAGTGCTCTGTGCCTTCATCGCCGTCGAGAAGTGGGACGAAGACGACATCCCGGCAGTCATTGCCGAGGGCGCCGACCAGATATCCTCCGTGGCGGAACAGGTCCATGCGGAGAGGATAATGCTCTACCCCTACGCCCACCTCAGCTCGGATCTCTCCTCGCCCGATACCGCCATCAAGATCATGCACGGCCTCGAAGAGGCGCTTCAAGGATTCGAGGTGGCCAGAGCGCCCTTTGGCTGGTACAAGTCCTTCAAGCTGAGCTGTAAAGGTCATCCGCTCTCGGAGCTCTCCCGGTCCATCAAGCTGGGCGAAGGCGAGGTCGTGTCCGAAGCGCTCAAGGCCGAGGAGAAGGCGGTCTCCCACTGGCGGGTTATGACCCCTGGCGGCGAGATGGTCGCCCCGGAAAAGTTCGAGTTCACCGGTCACGAAAAACTCGAAAAGTTCGTCAACTATGAGATCACCAAGAGCCGGGCCGTAGACGCCATGCCTCCTCATGTGGAGCTGATGCGGCGGCTGGAGCTAGTGGACTACGAACCCGGATCCGACTCGGGCAACATGAGGTACTACCCCAAGGGCAGGCTGATCAAGGCGCTTTTGGAGGACTACGTCCTGGACCGGGCCTCGGAGATGGGGGCCATGGAGGTGGAGACCCCGGTGATGTACGACATGAACCATCCCACCTTGAAGAAGTACCTGGACAGGTTCCCCGCCCGCCAGTACTCCATTGAAGCGGAGAAGAGGAGCTTCTTCCTCCGGTTCGCCGCCTGCTTCGGCCAGTTTCTCATGAGCCACGACATGACGCTCTCCTACAGGTCTCTGCCCCTGAAGATGATCGAGATGACCCGGTACTCCTTCCGGCGGGAACAACGCGGGGAGCTTGTCGGCCTTAGGAGGCTCCGGACCTTCACCATGCCCGACATGCACACATTCTGCGGGGACATGAACAGCGCCACCGAGGAGTTCAGGAACCAGTACCAGGCTTCGATCTCGGTCTTAGAGGAGGTGGGTCTGGACCTGGATGACTACGAGGTGGCCATCCGTTTCACCCGCGGCTTCTACGATGAGAACCGGGAGTTCATCGAGGGCCTGGTGGATATCGTGAAAAAGCCCGTCCTCATCGAGATGTGGGACGACCGGTTCTTCTACTTCGTGCTCAAGTTCGAGTTCAACTTCGTAGACGCCCTGGACAAGGCCAGCGCTCTCTCCACGGTGCAGATCGACGTGGAGAACGCCGAGCGTTATGATATCACCTATACCGATGCCGATGGCGCTCTCAGGAAACCCATCATCCTCCACTGCTCCCCCAGCGGGGCTATCGAGCGTCTGATGTACGCCCTCCTGGAGAAGGCCAGCATGATGTCTGCCGGGGGTCTTCTTCCCATGCTGCCCACCTGGCTGGCGCCTACCCAGGTCAGGGTCGTACCCGTAGCCGAACGCCACCTGGCCAGGGCGGAAGAGGTGGTCGAAGGTCTGGGGGTCCGCGCGGATATCGACGACCGGGACGAGACCGTGGGCAGAAAGATCCGGGATGCGGGTCGGGAATGGATCCCCTACGTCGTGGTGGTCGGGGACGAGGAGATGGGCTCAGAGAGCTTGGCGGTGACGGTAAGGGCAGAGTCGGCACCCAAGAAGCCCCACCGGGTCAAGATGACCGTAGAGGAGCTGAAGGAAAGGGTCGGCCAGGAGACGACGGGCAAACCCTGGCGGAGACTGCCCCTGCCGGTGATGCTCTCGAAGCGGCCGAGGTTCGTCTGAGGGAGAGAGACCCTTCATCTTTGGCGCCTCGCGGTGAGGCAGCCTGCCTTCGATGATCTGCAAAGGCCCACCAGGTCCCTGGATCCCGACCACGACGACCACCATGTTTTTTAACATGTTAAAATACATCTGGTAACACGATGAACGTCGCCAAGTCTAGGGGGCATGTGATCGGTACCAAGGTTCCTGGTGGCGAGTTCGAGCAGATCCAGGGGTTGATCGAGGTCGGCGCTTATCTGAACACGTCCGATTTTGTCAGAGAGGCCGTCAGAGATAAGCTCGCATCGATCAAGGTGGTCAAATATAGGGACCTGGATTACGAGGCCGCCAAAAAAGAGGTCCTGGGATACTTCAAGTCAAGAAGCGAGGCTTATCCCTCAGATGCGAGCGCCGATCTGGAGCTCGACTACGAGCTGGTATGCCAAATAACAGACGAGCTGCAGAGAGAGGGACGGCTGGAGGTCATCTAGTTGGATCATTATGAGGTCGGCGACACCGTCCGGGGATCTAGGATCTACGCCGAGGCGAGGCGGATCACAGATCCGGTTGTCATCGTCAAGACTGGTCGGCACAAGGCTCAGCGCGTTATCCTATCAGACAACGCCCTGGCGAGGATAGAGAGGAAGCTGCGGTGGGTGAAATGATATCTCACATCTCATCTACGCCGTGCCCGGACGTATTGGACGCTCTCGGCGTGGCCGTTTCTTTATGATACCAGTCGATTGGGACGCGGCGGGCAAGCCCTGGCGGAGACTGCCCCTTGCCGGTGAAGCTGTCGGTGCGGTCGAGGTTCGTCTGAGGGATAAATAATATACAGCATAATATACAGCCCCTCAACTGGAGCTCTCTGGCATATCGCGGTTAGTCACTTTGGTCCAGCTCGCAGAGATCATGAGTGACGAACCCATCCCCTTCCCTCAGCATCTCGCTGACGATCTTCCCGTCGACCAGCCTCAGTATCCTGTCCGTCTTCTCCGCCATATCCATGTCGTGGGTGACCAGGATGAATGTCTGGTTCATCTCCCGGTTGAGCTTTCTCAGGAGATCGTAGACCATGTCGGAACTCTTGGAGTCCAGGTTTCCCGTGAGCTCGTCCCCTATGACGATGGAGGGGTGGTTCGCCAGCGCCCTGGCCACGGCAACCCTCTGGTTCTGGCCGCCGCTGAGCTGGGTGGGCCTGTTCCCCAGCCGGTCTCCCAGCCCCATCTTCTCCAAGAACGTGATGCTCCTCTCCCGGGCCTCTTTTTTGTCCACACCGGCTATGAGCAGGGGCATCATCACGTTCTCCACCGCAGAGAACTCCGGCAGGAGATGATGGTACTGGAAGACGAAACCCAGCTCCCTATTCCTGTGCCTGGCCCTCTCATTGTGATCGATATCGGTGATGTTCTTCCCTTTCAGCCAGATCTCGCCGCTGGTGGGTGTGTCCAGGATGCCTATCATGTTGAGGAGGGTGGACTTACCGCTGCCGCTGGGGCCCACTATGGCCAGAAACTCCCCCTCCTCGATGATCAGATCCACGCCGTCTAAGGCCACGACCTCCAGCCCGTCCCCGTAGACCTTTCTCAGCTTCTTAATCTCGATTATGTTACTCACTGGCGATCGCCTCCACCGGATCCAGGTTGGATGCCTTGTACGCAGGATATATCCCGGCCACTAGGTTGACCAGGAGGGCGAATAGGGTGACGTAGGCGAAGGTCTCCAGGTCCAGAGCCACGGTCATATGAGTGGCTATGTAAACCTCGCTGGGAACCTCGATCGTTCCGATCACCTTCGCGGCCACATAGGCCAGAGCCCCGCCCAGAAGAGCGGACGGCGGCCCCAAGATCACGCTCTCCATGATGAAGATCTTCATGATCGATCCCCGGGTCGTTCCCATGGCCATGAGTATCCCGATCTCTTTTGTCCGGCGGCTTATGATCATGATCATGGTGTTGGCTATCCCAAACCCGGATATTATGAAGATCAATAGGTAGAATAGATAGGAGTAGACCTGCTGGGTATCCAGCTGTTCCAGGATGTCCCTGCTCCGCTCCTGCCAGCTCTGGGCCTTGTAGCGGGTCTCGAGGTTCAGGTCGGCGGCTATGGCCGGGGCAGCGTAGATGTCGGTGAGCCTCACCCCCACCTCGGAGACCACGTCCCCCTCGCCCAGAAGGTCCTGAGCCGTCTCCAGGGGAAGTTAGACCAAGGTCTGGTCCAGGCCGCTCCCGGTCTCGATGAACCCTGCCGCCGTCACCCGGACCGACCTGTTCTGTCGGATCAGGCGGAAGTCGTCGCCCCGTTTCAGCTCCAGATCCTCCGCCAGATCCGTACCCACCACGGCAGAGTGCCTCTTGAACCTGAGGTCATAGTAGTCACCCCAGATCATGTCCTCCTGGACCTTCAGCAGCTTGTCCTCCTGGAGGGGATACGCTCCGACGAAGTTGACGCCCTCCACGTTGTCCTTGTACTTCGCCGCCGCCTTTCCTATCAACCTGGGCGAGACCGCCTCCACCTCGGGATGCTCCAGGATGATCTTGGAAAGGGTCCTGTAGAGCGTGATATAGTCCTCGTCCTCCTTGGGGTCCACGATTAGGTGGGGGCTGTTCTCGACGGTGTTGGAGATGAGGTTCTCTTTGTATCCCTCCGTGAGCCCCATCAATACCGTTATAACGGCCACGGCGAGCGCCACAGATAACACGGTGAAGAGAACCATCCTGGGGTTTCCAAGAATGTGCCGATTCGCTACGGTCCATTCGAACATCTCTTCAACCTCTCAACGCGACCACCGGATCCAGCTGCGATGCCTTGTGTGCGGGGTATACCCCGGCTATGACGCTCAGAACGAGGGCGATCAGGGTGAAGGCCAGAAGGTCCCAGGGATCGACCAGGAACTGGATGACGATCGGCTGTGGTGCGGTAGGTGGGGTGACCGTGTACTCCTGGCTGTGGAGGTAGACCGAGACGATATAACCCAGGGCGCAACCGAAGATCCCGCCCATCAGTCCCAAAATCCCGCTCTCGAAGAGGAATATCCTTCTGATGTTGGGCCGGTTGGCGCCCATGGCCATCAACATCCCGATCTCCTTCGTCTTCTCCAAAACCAGCATGTTCATCACGTTGGCGATCCCGAAGGTGGCTATCACCAGGATCAGGATCATGATCAGGTTGTTGGAGAATGTCTCGATGTCTATGGCTTCATGAAACTCGGGAAACATGGTCTGCCAGCTCTTGGCTTCGTACCCCAGAGCGGATATCTCGGAAGCCACGGCATCTGCCTGGTAGGGGTCCTCCAGATGAATGTTGATGTACGATATCACGTCGCCCTCACCCATGAAGTCTCTGGCCGTATCCAGCGATACGAAGGCCGACTCATCCCATTCGGCAACCCCGGTATCGAATATCCCCACCACCACCAGGGTGAGGGGTTTGGCGTCGGGAAAGGTCGCCCTCACGTTCTCTCCCAGCTTCACGTCCAGTTTATCGGCTATCTTCTGGCCGAGGACCACCCTCCTTCCGTTCTGGATGGCATAGAGGTCGCCTGCCACCATGTATTCGTCTCCTAGCTTGGTGACCTTGTTCAGCTCGGCGGGTATGACCCCCTCCAGGGCCACGTTATCCACGTTATCCTCGTAGGCCAGGGTGGCGGTAGTGGCGAGGCTAGGTGAGACGGCGATCACCCCCGGGATGGCCCAGATCGTCTCCATGAGGGTCTTGTAGAGGTAGATGTACTCCTCGCCCTCCTTGGGGGTGACCAAGATGTGGGGGGCGAGCTCGAAGAATATGCTGAAGAACGTTTCCATGCTGCCGTTCATGAGCGATCTGGACACGATGGTAATGGCCACCGCCAGACCGACCGCGCCCACCGCGAGTATGGTCTGCCGCTTTTTGACTCTGATATGTTTCATCGCCACGGACAGCTCGAACAAGGTATCACTCCAGGGGACATGATGGGGATCTTTTATCGATCCAATGGATGTTATTTATAAAGATCGCACCTCGGCTCGTGCTACGCTCATCCGGACATGCATGAAGACTCCGGGCGGCCTCGCCCATAACGGGTTCGGATCTCACAGCTCGACCTTCTCGGCCTCCTCCACGGTATAGTCCTCGTGGACTATCTTGGAGAGGCGTCTTACAAATAGGGTGGGGTTCTCCGCCTGGAAGATGTTCCTGCCTATGGACAGACCGCTGGCACCGACGTCGATGGCGTCTCGGACCATCTCCAGGACCTGGTGTTCGGTATCCATCTTCGGGCCGCCGGCGATGACCACCGGAACGCTGCACCCTCTTACCACCTCCTTGAAGGTCTCGGGCGATCCTGTGTAGTTGGTCTTGACGATATCCACCCCCAGCTCGGCACCGATCCGGGCGGCATGTTTGACGTACTCCACGTCGTGTTCCGATTTCACCTTCTGACCCCGGGGGTACATCATGGCCAGCAGGGGCATGCCCCACAGATCGCAGGTCCTGGCCACCTTTCCCAGGTCTGCCAGCATATGGGCCTCGTCATCGGCGCCCACGTTGACATGGATGCTCACGGCGTCGGCACCCACCCTGATTCCGTCCTCCACCGAGGTCACCAGAACTTTGTGGTTGGGGTCCGGCCCCAAAGAGGAGCTGGCCGAGAGGTGGATTATCAGGCCGACGTCTCTGCCGTATCCTCTGTGGCCGTAGAGGGGGAGGCCCATGTGGCCCAGAACTGCGTTGGCCCCCCCCTCGGCCACCTTGTTCACGGCGTCCTCCAGATCTATCAGCCCCTCGATGGGGCCTACGGTCAGGCCATGATCCATGGGCACGATGACAGTCTTGCGGGTCTTTCGATCCAGGATCCGCTCCATGCGGATCGCCTTTCCTGTCTTGTTCATGGGGTGGGGCATGTAAGACTGGAGAATTAAACGTAATGGTTGAGACGCGAAAAGGAAAACAACTAGATGTTATTAGGTGATTGGTTTTTGATCTTAACACTGTTAAATTCCTCCGAATTCTCTTTGCTCACCTTTTTTTCGTTTGTATGTATCTTCATAAGTCGCTCATCGGCGTCCCAATCATTCGAGATCTCATCGTCTTTTTTATCAGGGGTTTTGTTCTCATCACTCATATCATCATCATCATCATCATCACTCACGGTTTCTTCCAACTTTATTTCACATTCATTCGTTTATTTATTAAGATGAATTACATTCTAACATGTGTTTTGCAGTCTTGGATATAAAAGTTCACAGGTTCATTCATTGCCATTTTCTTCTATTTCTTGAGCGTCCTGGCGCTCATAGTAAAGAGTTTCATCTGGCTCCCACTTCTCAGGGTCTTTCTTCTTTTTATTTTCATCTTTTTCCATCAGGCCTCACCACCAATATATATTAGTACTATGCATATTATCCATACAGCATAAAACATCATCCCAAACTGAAGCAATTTAAAAGATATTTTTATAGAATTTACTTTATCATCAACTTCTTTTTCATTGTCTGTAATAGTTTGTGCAATAGTTGCAGAGACGGATTTTAATATCTCGGATTTGCTTTTATTTGTTTTAGCATATCCGTCTAATAATCCTTGTGGATCAGGTGCAAGGGTCCATTTTCTTAAGTTATATGCTCTTAAAGCATAAACGATTGAACATATTAACAAAACCGTACCAATAATGAATATCAATGATAGCCAAAGATATGAGTTGATATATAAATAGAAACCTTGTGTTTCTGAGAGGTTCTTAAGAAGAATACCGACAATCCCGGAAAATATACTTATCACTATTCCTGAGAAAATAATAACATTGCTTGCTTTCTTGTCGAGTGTGTTTTTATTATCCCAAAACAATCTAAATTGGTCTTGGATAATATTATAAATCAACTCAATACGTTCTTCATTTTCATTATCTTCGGTTTTGTCTTTTTCGGACTCGTCGCCCATTTTATCTCCAAAACACTCTATTTCAGCCATCATATAAATGTCTTTCGAAATTCTGGTTTATGTTAATTTCTGAAATAATATTGTGTATTTATATGCAGATTGTCAAAAATGTGCGGTCAGACCGTTTTGTTTATTTACTTTCGTATCTATTGAGAATGGGGGTTATTATGAATAAGTTTGAAGCCGTTATTCTAGGACTGGCGGTGCTTCTGGCATCTGCCGGCTCCTGCATGGCCACCGAATACGACGATAGATCGAAGCTGATCGTCTCTGGAACCGGCCAGGCTACCGCAACGCCAGACATGGTTACCGTGGTTCTGGGCGTGGAGACAAAAGACGAGAGCGCCAGTGTGGCAGCGACCCAGAACGCACAGCTCACCACGGATACCATAGACGCCCTGATCAAAGCTGGGGTGAATAAAGAGGAGATCAAGACCACCCGCTACACCATCTATCCCAGGAGAGATTGGATCGACGGTAAGCTCTCTGATACGGTGGAGTTCGAGGTGTCCAACCAGATCACCTTTACCATGGATCTCATAAATGAGACCGATGTGGGCGTGGTTCTGGACGCGGCGGTGAGCGCGGGCACTAACACCGTGGACAGCGTATCCTTCGGGCTGCAAGATCCTGCGCCGCTCATGGAAGAGGCTCTAAAAGATGCTGTAGCCAACGCCAGGAGGAAGGCGGAGGTCATCTCCGGGGCGGCGGGAGTGAGTCTGGGCAAGATTTTGACCATCTCCGAGGGAGGTCCTTCGCCCATACCTCGTGGCGATGTGATGTACCTCAAGGCTGAGGCTCTTGGAGCGTCTACGCCTATTGTTCCGGGTGATGTCGAGGTGAGCGCTGGCGTTTCCCTGATCTACGAGATCCTGTAGCGGTTCCGCCAGCGTTTTATTTTTTGTGACTGTATTGAATACGGCCGGCGGTGTTGTATCTCGAAGCCTGTCGCCAGGTGCAACAATATGATCTCGGGGTTCAAGTGCTCTAGTGTCCTGTCATCTAAGTAATGTCGTAAAGACGACCGTCATTCCCGATGAGGATGGAAAGCCGTGTCCACCACGATGGGAGAGACTTCTTCCACATTCATCGCCGAGTCACCCCCCTGCGCGGCTTCGCGTGCCCCATAATTTCTGCCTCACGCGAAGGCGCGAAGACGCGAAGTCCCTCTCGTCGAAATGCATGCTATTGAA
>JAUWQF010000181.1 GCA_030611205.1 Methanothrix sp. | reverse complement strand
GCATCTAGCTATACTGAAGTCACTAAGTATTAGGCGAAATTTTCTGGTAAGATTCCATAAAAACAAGGTCAATAGTGAATGTAACAAGCCAAACAACACTAATTTGTCGCCATTTGTTGATGGAGGATACCTTGCGGATTTGTGATATGTGTTTCCGTGATTTTGGGGTGCTGTATGCATAGGGTACAAGTAGGATAGTATTGTTGATTGTGGGTAATTGTTGGACAGCCTCGATAGTAGAACATATTTTCACTCCTGTGCAGGTGCCCTTCCCTGCCCAATAGTATACTTTAGATACCAACGTATATAGAGTAGAAGGTTTCCACAAGTATCCTATGCAGGAAGGATGCACCGTTAACCAGACAGTGAAGTATATAGCAAAGAAATGGACCCTGCTGATCCTTTTGGAGTTGTACAAAGGAGATAAACATACAAGACGCTTTTCCGAACTGAAAAACTGTCTGGATGGCATTACCCAGAAAGTGCTCTCTGCACGGCTGAAGGAACTAAATAAGGAAGGGCTTATTGAGAACAGAGTTGATGACAGATCCTTTCCTGTGAAGAGTGAGTATGTCTTGACGGAAAGCGGACTTGAGATCATCGATATCGTCAAGGATATGAAGCGTTGGGCATTGAAGTGGAAGATCACAAACCTCGAGTGCAGTTACCAGGACTGTAGCGAGTGTGTATTGTGAGAGAGTGTTCTCCTCTGCCCTAATAATGTTATACATTATATACAACAAGGAAAAACCGCGGAAAGTGGATCAGACGCAAGCTTCGCGTCCGAAACCCTTTCACCCCATCTTCACGTTGATCCCATGAGAGCTGAGGTACTCTTTGACCTGTCCCACGGTGTATTCACCACGGTGGAATATGCCAGCGGCAAGCGCAGCATCTGCGCCAGCTTTCTCGAACGCCTCAAGCATATGCTCCGGGTTCGCAGCACCTCCGCTGGCGATGACCGGAATATTTACCGCATCGCAGACCGCGCGGGTCATGGGGATGTCATAGCCGATGTTGGTGCCGTCGCGGTCCATGCTGGTGAGAAGAATCTCACCTGCGCCCAAGCTCTCCACCTGGCGGGCCCAATCTACGGCGTCGATGCCCAGAGGTTCGCGGCCGCCGTAGATCACCAGCTCGAACCAGGCCTTGCTGCCATCCTCCAGCTCGAAGACGTTGACCCCGTCTTTGAGGTTGGGATTTCGCCTGGCATCGATGGCCACGGTGATCCGATGGGATCCGAAGGCCTCCGAAGCATCCTTGACCAGATCGGGGTTCTTAACCGCCGCGGTATTGATGCCTACCTTGTCCGCCCCGGCGTCCAGCACCTCGCGAATGGCTTCGATGCTGTTGATTCCACCGCCTACCGCAAAGGGTATGGAAACCGATTCCGCGGTGCGCCTGGCCACATCTACCATAGTCGCCCTCCCTTCATGAGATGCGGTAATGTCCAGGAAGATCAGCTCGTCAGCTCCTTGTTTGTCATACTGAGCGGCCAACTCCACCGGATCGCCCTGACGTTTGAGGTTTACGAACTTCACGCCCTTTACTACGGATGGCTGACCATCGACTACCTTCACATCAAGACAAGGAATGATTCTCTTCATGTCAGTCATGCCTCGCTGAAAGATCGGCTAGGTAAAAAGGTTGTTCTATGAAGGGCCCAAATCTAAAGCAGTGCTTCAGCATCGGTTGGATGACCTAACGGTGTCCCAAAAGGCAAGAGTTGACAAAGTGAGGGCATATCTGGCCTCGTGCCTGTGACACTTCGCCCGAACCCGCCATTGGCAGGAAATAAAATATGTGGTGAAGTTTTTTTTTATAATAGATACAGTATAACTTTATGTGCTCAAGTAAATGTGAGCGTAAGCGGGCATTTTTCTTGTTCCACTTTATTCGATCATAATTTATTCGATCATAAACTCCTCACTATACCACAACTGGTTTTCCAAACCGAATTACATCAATTGCAATATGTCTTATTGGTTTTACCTTGGATTTAGCCAAATTCTCCAATTCCTTATATACTTCAGGACTTATGTATTTCTCTCCACATTGCTGGCAAACTTCTGCTGGGACATCTTCAATAACCACCAACTCAGCCCCCCAGCGGAAATCTACTCTTACTCTTTGCTCTACAATCCTTCCTTTACAAAAGTAGCATCTTTTCATGTTTAGTATCACCTCCTGGTTTTCCAATCTTCTTCCCACTCCTCTAAACTCGGTTCATAGGCTGTGATCCCTAAGATCTTCTCAGCCATAAGATTCCCACAGACGACGTGCAAGGGTCTACCTTGATGGGCGAATCCGAAGATGAGGCAACTTGGACCTCTCGGATCGTCAGAGTATGCTTCAATTATCTCACCGACGGATACTGCTCCCTCGATCTCTTGCATCTCTATCTTCCTTTCTCTTAACTTTTCTGTATGCGTGAAGGAGATCCTGTATTTTCCTTTTTTCACCATATCTCGGATGCTTTTGATATCAATCACATCGTTAGTCTCCACACATTTTCTTGTATTACATGACTTTCGGCCATATAGATTA
>JAUWQF010000143.1 GCA_030611205.1 Methanothrix sp. | reverse complement strand
TTAATCGGTATGCATTAAGGCATTATATCGATATCAAAAGTTAGGCCATACACATTATAGAACAGCAACACGTCCAACTGCTAATGGTTTTCAGTAAAAATTAGGTGGCGATTTGCGTTTCTTTGAAAGTCAAGTCTGATGCCTGATCCTGAAGACACCAGGGTCAGGAGACTGACAAAAACGATCAACGACACAAATATTTTCCAGACACTCGTGGTCATAATATTCCTCCGAGTTTAGGATAGCCGGACAGAACCTGCCCGGCTCCATTTTTATGGCATCTAACGGTACTTGTCAGACGCCTTTCGATATGAGGCCGACGGGCGCTATCCGATCGGCCTTTGGCGGATATCTACTCCGAAAGCACGCCCGCAACCGATCCGGACCAGGTGGTGCCGTCGCTGCCGTATCCCTCATAGCTCCCCGAGATCGAACCCTCATCCACGGTGACATGGAGCCTGTAGAGGGTGAACTCCTCCACCGATACCAGGTCCAGGTCCAGCACGTCACCGACAACAGTTCCGCTGGCCGTAAGCGGGCTGGAGGCGCCCAGCACGGCAGGCGGCTCGTCCATCCAACCTATCATGGATTTGATGCCTTCGTCGTGGGTCGCCGCCGTTTTGGCACTTTCTTCGTCTTCGGTCCCCGCGGCGATGTTCCCGCATCC
This sequence comes from Methanothrix sp., assembly GCA_030611205.1. GTDB lineage: Archaea > Halobacteriota > Methanosarcinia > Methanotrichales > Methanotrichaceae > UBA204. Next base: position 4,318 of record JAUWQF010000143.1, on the reverse strand, counting down.
GAAGACCACGTCATTGATCTGATGTAGTACCAGGTCCGCGCGTCTGGTCTCGCCGTCCGTCAGCTCCAGGAACCAGTGTCCTGAGACGCTCGTCAGGGCGATCTCCTCGCCGGCGGGCACATCCGGACTCATACCGGTCTTGCCGCCGATGACAAAGATATCATCCTGCATGGATGCGCTCACGTCCTGGGCGATTCCACCGTCGTCTCCTGTTGCGTTCGAGGTAGCGTTCGTCGCGCCCGGAGCGCCGCTCATCACAAGAAACTCCTCGGTATGTTCAGTGCTCACTATTCTCAGACCCTCGATTCCAAGCGAGTCCTCCGCCGCTGCACACGCCCCAAAGGCGAGACAGAAAAGGAAGACCAAGGGTAGTACAACTTTCGTATTCGTCATAAACTATCTAACCCCCGTTTTACAAAGCTAAGCAACGTCCTCTCGATATAAAATCGTTTTGTTCGTTGCTGCCAACTATTTCGGGTTTTGGAACATCTGAGGATGGGCGGCCCTGAACTCTTCGTCTTTCATCATACACCGGTCCGATTTTCCCTTCAGCCACCTGTACCTGCCCATCTTCTTCCATATATCATTCAGGCTCTCGTCCTTAACGTTCCCGAAAGAGATGGGCACGTAGGCACAGGGTAGGACGTCGCCCGAGGCGTCCACGTGGATCCACCTCCGACCGGCGAAGCAGCCGAACATCTCCGGGCCGAGGAGGTAAGGGAAAGCCGAGACCTTTGGTCCTTCCAAAGACCGGTTCTTCTCTTTGTGGAACCGGGCCAGCCGGTCTACGTCGCCCTTGCTGAGGACATCGTCCAGGTGCGAGGCCCACCTGCCCACGGCCACGATCTCGTAGAGGGACAGCTCGTGGGCGCCGAGCTCGGCGGCAAGACCGTAGGCGTCCTCCAGATCGTCGATGTTGGCAGGAGATACCACCATGAATAGGTCCACCATCAGGTCTGCGGCAAGGGCGTTTCTGATGCCCGATAGGGCGTCGGCGAAGGCCCCGGTCCGGCCTCGGATCCGGTCGTGCTCCTCGGGGTGGGGGCTGTCGATGCTGATCCTGGTGACGTAGAGCCCCGCTTGTTTCAAGGACCGGGCCAGGTCCTCGGTCAGGCCATGTCCGCTGGAAAAAGAGGCGGAGATGGCCCTCGGGCCCACGTGGGCCACCAGCTCCGGCAGATCCTCGCGGTGCATGGGCTCGCCACCGTCGAAGGTGATCATGTAGGCCCCCATATCGAGACCTTCGTCGATCACCTTCTCGATCTCCCCGGAGGCGAGAACGGTGCCTGTTCTCTTTGGAGCGCTACAGTGGATGCACCGGTTGGGACAGGCCCGGATTATGGCCACCGAGACCTGGTCCGGCACCCTGCGCCTGGTGAGGGCGGCCACCTGGGCGGAGATCATCCTATCGAAGGCCTGGCTGGGCGCAGGAGGTATCCAGGTGGAGAAGACGATCTGGTCCGGTCCGGTGCTGATGGGCTTCTCGCTGGCGAAGGTCTTGTTGATCTGGCGGATCACCGGCTTTGCTACGAGAGCCAGCGGCCCTTTGGCCTGGAACTCTATCCTGTTCTCCACGATCTCGGCCGCTATCTTCAGCAGAGGCTTTTCAGCAACTTGCATTCGTCCTCCCAGACCATCGCCATCTTGTCTACTATGTTGTCCAGCCGGTCTTTGATCTCCTCTTCGCCACCGACGCTGGCTAAGGCCCTTTTGGCCGCAGAGCAGTGGTCGTGGATGGTATCGGCGCAGAGCTTCAGGGCAGCTTCGGGTGGATGATCTTTGTTGTATATGGCCAGGAGGGTGACCGACGACTTCTGGGAGCTCTTGCCCTGGTCCGCCCCCGTGTACTCTCTGAGGTCGTCGGCAACCTGGTAGGCCAGACCCAGATGCATCCCGTAGCTCTCGAAGCCTGCGACGTCTTCTTCACCGGCACCGGCGATCAGGCAGCCGATCCCGGCCGACGCGGCCACCAGCGACGCGGTCTTCTTGGAGATGCAGAGGTAGTATTCCTGGGGGGTGTTCTTGCAGGATAGGTCGAGCATCTCACCTTCGGACATCTCCATGCACGCCCGGGAGAAGGCCTTTATCACCGGCTGGTTGTAGCCGGATATGAGATCTATGGACCTGGAGATCAGATAGTCGCCGCATAGGAGGGCCGCGTCCCTACCGTACCTCTCGACGGTGCTGGGCGCGCCGCGTCTCTCTATCCCATAATCGAGGATATCGTCGTGGACCAGGGAGGCGGCATGGACCAGCTCTACGGCTAGGGCGGCCTTCATCGACTCTGAGGCGGTGCCACCGAAGGCCTTAGTGGAGAATATCAGTACCAGGGGTCGGACCCTCTTTCCCGGTGAGGAGACCGCATAGTCTATGACCGTCCCCAGGTCTGAGAGGGGCAGACCTTCTGCCAGCCGCCTCAGTTCTTTCTCGATCAGGCGGTACTCGTCCCAGCCCTCGAACATCTCCACTGTGGTTGATGGGGTCTCTATTTATCTGTTGCGAAGAGAAAAGTTGGTGAGTTATCCTCTCTCCGAGGCCTTCCCCACCACATTTTGTAGTATGTTTCTTACCGTTGCCGGTGTTTCTTTAAAAGATATTATATATGATGCGTGAGAGCTAGGTAGAGGTGTCATGATGAAGAAGATGATCCCCGGTTCGATGGCGCTCTTGGTTTCTGTTTTCGTCTTTGTCTTCGTCATCGTCATCGTCTTTGTACAGCTCGGATCTGCCCAGATCCTGATGAGCGGGTTCGATGAAAGCGATGAGGGCTGGCGTTCAGACGATGCTGGCCTATCCTGGCAATCTCCGGGCGGAAACGACGGCGGTTTTCTCCAGGGTAAGGGCAGAGAATACTGGTATTACGCGTCCCCGAAGTCCTGGGCCGGTGACTGGACGCGGTATGCCTACGGCAGGCTGAGCTTCGATCTGAGGGCGATCGTCGCCGATGGTGATCCATCTTTCGCAGACCTGGTGAGGATATACGGGTCCGACGGCACGTACATATCCTGGTCCGGCGACCCTCCTCGCGGCACCTGGACCGGCTACCAGATCTCGCTGACCCCCGTGGCCTTCGGGATTGCCGAGAGCGAGTTTTTGATGTTCATGAAAGATGTGGACAAAATCGAGATCCTGGGCGGGTTCACCGACAGTAAGGATACAACAGGGCTGGATAACGTCGTCGTCGCCCCATCACCCACCCTCGACCTGGCAAGCGGCTTTGATCTGGGCGATGAGGGGTGGCGGCCTGCCAACGATGTGGCCATCCGCTGGAGGGAAAGGGGCGGAGCTTCGGGCGGCTTTCTCCTGGGAGAGGACCTGGGTGCCGGAGGGGTCTGGTACTACGTCTCTCCTCGATCCTGGTCCGGCGACTGGACCGCCTACATCGGCGGCGGCCTGAACTTCGACCTCAAGCTCCTCGACGACGGCGGTGGAGAGACTTATCCCGGAGACCTGGTGAGGATATACGCGTCTGACGGCTCTTTCGTCTCTTTCGTCTCATCTCCGGGAAGATCTCCTGGTGTTTCGTGGACCCGTTGGGAGGTCCCACTCATCCCGTCTCTCTTCGGGACCACGACGAACGAGTTTCGCAAGATCATGGGAGATGTGGACCAGGTCTGGATCAGGGGTGAGTACAGCGACAGGATGGACGTAGAAGGGCTGGATAACGTGATGGTGACCCTGCCGTCGGTGGGCGGCCGGACCTCCCGCTTCGACCGGGGCTGTGACGACTGGCGGCCGGGCAATGACGGGTCCCTCTCCTGGGGGGAAGAGGCGGGCGGAAACGGGTACCTCCATGGAGATGATCTCGGGAAGGGGAGCACCTGGTACTTCGTCACTCCACTATCCTGGTCGGGCGACTGGACACCTTATGTCGGCGGCATTTTGAGCTTCGACCTAATCGTCATTGACGACCGAGACGGAGACGACATCGCCGGGGATACTGTGCGGATATATGGGTCGAACGGCGCCCGTATCTCCTGGTCGGGAGATCCTCCCGGCAAGACCTGGACCCATTACCAGGTCCTGCTGACCCCTGCGACTTTTGGCGAGTCCGAGAAGAGCTTCCTCAAGATCATGAGAGACGTCGAAGGGCTCTGGATCAAGGGCGAGTACAGCAACATGAGGGACAGCGAGGGGCTGGACAACGTAACGATAACCCTCGGGCCGGCGCCGATTGTATAGTCGCCCGCCTCTCCTGGAGAGAAGGGGGTAGTGTCGAGTCATGCGTAAAATATCGTATCATGCACTCGTCACTCCCACGAAGGTGGGAATCCAGTTGGACCCTCAATCGAGGCTACTGGTATTTTATATGTTTTGC
>JAUWQF010000162.1 GCA_030611205.1 Methanothrix sp. | reverse complement strand
CTCGGGGGTGGCGTCGGTGGAGCTATCTGCAACTATGATCTCTCCATCAACGCCCATATCCTCAAATACCGCTCTGGCGCGGCGGATGCATTCACCGATCGTCTCTTCTTCGTTCCGGGTGGGAATGATCAGGCTTATGAGTGGCACGATCTAACACCGTTTCTTCATCGGATAAGTCTTTCCACAGAATAATGAAATAATAAAAAGTACATCGGAGCATATGCAGCGGTCGTGGGTGGACTGGACGCGTTGGTCTTCACTGGTGGTGTAGGCGAGCATTCCCAGGTGATCTCCGATGATGTCTGTGCTGGCATGAAATTCATCAGGATCGAACTGGGGCCGAGGATCAATTTAGGGGACGGCTGGCACCAGCTGAACAAGCCCACCTCGCGGGCGCGAGTGCTGGTTATCCTCACCGATGAGGATCTGATGATCGCCCGGGACACCTATCAAATCGTGGGAGGTGGGTGGCGGATCGATCCGTGAGAAGGGTGGCCATCATCCAGACGATCTCCGACTATACCGGCGATTCAGGGTTTCGGTTTGAGTCATCATCCTGAGATAGAGCCTCGGCTGTGGCGATTTCCTCGGAAACATCAACGTTGTATTCCACAGATTCTATTGTAAAAAAGGCCCAGGGTCCTCCTTCATCTTCCCAGGTTAATGCCGATTGCACCGGTACCCTGGCCGAATGAAGGGTATCCCATTTCTGAAATTCAATTCGCCAGGGCGTCTTCATCTCTTCATTATCCCTGTACCGCTGTGCCGACATCTGCGTCATCAAGCCGGTCTGCGGGTCAAATTCGACCAGCAAGTTATCCACGTGCCCGCCGAAGGGAACCACCAGACGAGCTGTCGTGTCGTTCACGGCTTCCCAGCGCACCCGCGGGTCCGTGACAAATACCGAGGGCATAAACACCGCCTCCGCCCACATGGCCAGATTCTGACCCTGGTTTATCCTGTCTCCCCTCTCTGAGACGCTGAGCACGCCTTCTATCCTGAGCGATCCTTCCTCGCCGATGTAGGAGTCGTGGCCTTTGAATAGGGGGATCCCAAACCAGGTGATCTCCATATAGCGGTAGAAGTCCTTGCCAGGGATGTAATATGCCTTGAAGCGGACTGGCATCCACAAACCAGATATTCTAAATCTTGCTCTGCCGGAGACGACAGCCGATTCGATTTCTGGGATCTGGCTGCCCAGCGTCGCCGCAAAGTGTCGATAAACCGGCTCTGGTAAGTTGGATGGAAGTTCGACGGTCTGCAAATATGGTGTCTTTTCACGGTGCGGAGGATAGCCCTTTGGCATAACTTGAAACCCCACAAATCCGATGGTCACAAGGATCATGAGGATACAAAAGCTAGCTATTATCACTCTGAATATGAGGCTCATTCCATATCCCTCTGCCGGCAAGGAGTCATGCTTCAAATTGCGCTCAATGCTTTGTGAAGAGCCGGTATAACCCTTTTGCTGCGATCCATGTCCAAACGCAGCTCACAGGGACTTAAAGCCAGAAGCTCAACGTTTCTGAGCGCTATGATCTGTTCTGTCACTACCGCCTCAGCCTCTTCTGGACCGCCTCACCCGTCAGCTCTCTCAGGGCATCGGAGGCGATCCACCTGGCGCTCTTTGAATCGATAGCCTGGATCTCTTCTGCGACCTCTATCGCCGCCTGGTTCAGGTTCAGGTTCCGTTTTCCGATCTGGCGCAGGGCCCAGTTCACCGCCTTTTGGACGTAGTTCCTCTCGTCCACCGCCTCTCTTTTTATGGGGGACAGGAACCCGCAGAATACCTCGTCTTCCGCGCCTTTGTCATGGACCGCCAGCACTGCCATGAGCACGAACCCGGCCCTCTTGACGAACTCCTCCTCCCGCTCGGTCCACTCGACGGCCTTCTGATAGGCCAGCCCTGTCCGGCCGAAGAGGTTGTTGCAGCACTGGTCGCAGAGAGCCCAGGAGTCGAACTCCCGCACCCAGGACTCCATCTGCTCTTCGGTGACAACCGCCGGGTCGTCGACCATGGACGCAAGAACCCTGGCATCCAGGATACCTGTCGACCATAGCTCCTGCGCCAGAGCATGATCCTTGCCGATATTTCGGGCCATCTTTCTGAGGTTGGGTATGGAGACGCCTAAGGCGCTCCTGGCCGTGATCCCGAACCGGGCCATCTTTTTCACAGCTTCCGGATCAAAGATGGATTCCAGCTCCGCCAGAACCTGTTCACAATTCATCTCCATCGGGCCCCATATGTTTTTCTTCTGCACAACATCGCCGCCTGTATCGTTATGCTTACTCATTTTCAGCCACTACCTCCAGCCTGATCATCTGGACGTGGACCTGTCCCCGGTCGTCTGGAGGGTAAGCGCGAACATATTCATCTGCTATCTCATCTGTGATATCCATGCGCAGATCCGTTGGCACCCTCTCGATATACGGCAGCCAGGTAGTTCTGATCCACGACGCAAGCCCCTGCGTTCCGGCCTGGACCATATCCTTGGGGACCAGCTCGACCCGTATTTCCTTCAGGCCGGCGCGTTCAAGCCAGCCCCGGTACTCTTCCGGTCCCAGGAAGCTGTAAGGAAAGACGAACCCTTCGAAGTACCTGCTCCACCTGTCGCCTGAGATGACTTTATCTGCAGTCTCGATGACCGCCGCCGCATTTCCCCTTCCGCCGAACTGTAAAACGGCCCTTCCTGGTTTTTTCAGGCAGCGTTTGATCCCCCTGAGGACCGAGAGGTGATCCGGGTCCCAGTGAAGACAGGCGAAGGATACCACCAGATCGAACTCCTCTTTGAACTTCAGCTCCTGGGCATCTCCGATCTGGAAGATCAGGTTTGGATACCTTGACCGGGGAAACCTGGTATGGGCGAAACGGATCATCTCGCTGGAGCAATCGATGCCGGTGACCGATCCATCTTTGACGAGAGATGCAAGCTCGACTGTGATCTTGCCGTCACCGCATCCGATGTCCAGGATCCTCTCATCACCTATCAGATCGATCTTCGATATCAGATCCCTTGCCCATTTCTGCTGGGCGGATGAACTTTTCCCGTATTCACCGGGGTCCCATCTGTGCACAATCTTCACCCTGGTAGATGATGATTTCTCACATGAAAACAAACCTGGTGGCATCGGATTCACCGGCGAATAGACAGGGTTGTCGGTGGATTGACCAGAAAGGAGGTGTTGCGACATGACTCTACCTGTTGTACTGGCCTTTGGGGGGAATGCGCTGCTCCCAGATCCAGACAGTCCCCGTGAAGAGGAGGTGAGGGCCGAAGCACTTGCCCGGGGTTTGCTGCAGGTGGCCAGCCAGCGGGCGGGTGCATGCCCTTGTTGGATGGCCTCTGCTCTCAGGTCTGAAATACCTGAACACAATTATTGCCGCTATCGGCAATGTAAACGCGCCCGTCCGGGCCCACGGCTATGCCGCTCATCTCACCATCAACGGTCCATTCGGTCAGCTTTTCCCCGTCAGAGCTGTACTTCACCACCCGGTTCATAATGTGGCTGTAGCCGACGTCTTCTCAACAGGCACACACAGAAATGGCGTAGGTCTCGTTC
>JAUWQF010000107.1 GCA_030611205.1 Methanothrix sp. | reverse complement strand
CGTCGGCGACTATGATGCCCGCTACGTGGGTGCCGTGCCCATAGGGATCGGAATCGGAAGTCCCGTATTCACCCGGACCGGCGGCATTGGCCCAGTCTTCTATCCTCATCACGAGGTCCGGGTGGAGGGTATCTGTACCGGTATCGATTATGGCCACGTCAATGCCGCGACCGCCGCTGGTTCTGGTCAATGCGCTGTTGTTGTACATCATCTTGGTCCCTCTGGGGACCCGTTCGGCGGGGGAGTGAGATGCTGCAAGGTCGACTTCCCAGAAGTCTTCTTTATTGTAGGCGGTGGTGGCTATGTCGGTGGCTCTGAATACCTTGGTATAAGGATCGACTGATGCATGTCCTCCGACGTACGCCCAGTCGTTGGCGCTATCGTTCCAACGATACAACTCTACATCGGCATCGGTTCCGGAAATCCCCAGGGAGCCTGTAGAAACGTATTCGTCCATATCGTGATGATCGTTCTCCGGGTATGCGTGGGAGTATAGATGGGTCTGGAACTTGTAGATCTCACCGTCTGATGCGTTCCAGGCGTGGTTGTAAAGTCCGGACTGAGGCAGTCCGTCTTTCCTGGAGAATGTGAACGTCCGCGCTTGATCTGCATCTGTGGTTAACTCCATGTCTGCGACCGCGCTCTTCACGGTCTTGGCGCCGAGGCTCAGGTCTCCATATCCATAAGTGTCCCAGGCACCATAGGCGTCTGCGCTATACTGGTCGAGATAGCATCCACAGCTCCAACCCTCGGCGCTGTCTGCGTATCCTATGATGTCGGAGGTGGATCCGGTTCGATGGTGTGGGTCGCCGTCTGGGCCTATCGCACTGTTGGATGCTCTAGAAGCAGTTTCTACACTTACGGAATCTGCACCACTGATTCTCGTCCTTGTCAATGAGTGGTCGAGGCTGGATGAGGCGAATGCGTCGGTGCTGTCGGTGATATCACCAGTTGTGATGAGATCATGAGATGCATAGACCTTTGCGGGGTTTGGGCCTGCCTGTTGGTACCTCACTGCTGAGCCGTTGGCGTGGAGGTCATCGTTGGTCGGCAGAAGCTTGCCGTTATTATATGTTACCGCCTTGGGATATTGTTCTAGGGATGCATAGCTGGGATAGAAAACAAAAGCATAGGTATCGGCGATGATATCACCAGATATGGTGAGATCCTGAGAGAGGTAGACCGTTGTAGGATCCGATCCTGCCCACTGGTATCCCACTACCGATCCGTCGACGGAGAGGTTGTTGTTAGTCGACAGACGTTCGCCGTTATTATATGCTACCGCCTCTTGGGATGTGTTCAGCAAGCCGTTCTGGTTGTTGAGATACTGTTTCATGTATACGTAATCTGCTCCTGTGTTTACCCAACCCTCTATGTAATGATCGCCATGACCGACGATCTCGTTAGTTACATATCTGAAATCATCATCGCTGGTATACATCTCAGAGTAATATATGTCGCTTGGATGGCCTTCCAAGGTCCAGCTAGTCGACATAGTATCAAGACTTAATATTGATAATTGTTCTTTTGTAGCAGTTTTCTCGACGTTTCGCTGGGTCTCGCCGCTGATGTAGCTACCCTGGCCATTTGTGTTTTCGGAAGCAAAGCTCACCACATCTCCGGTAGCACTAGCCGATCCGGTGGTCACCTTAGGACCGCCTCCACTTGCGTAGAGAGATCCACTGAGCTTCTCTTCTGCGGAGCCGCCGTTGCTCATTACGCTGGCTTCGTAGGACGAGATACATACGTCGTCACGGGATTGGGTGTGGAAAGATCCTGAGCCTTCTATCGATATGTCGCCGGAAGAGATGATCTTGCCCTCTGCAGCTCCTGACATCATCTCCGACTTCAGCGATCCTTCAGAAACCTCGCTCTTCACCACGACTTCGTTGGAGCCAGAGGATGCGAATCCTACAGTAGTTGCCTCTTTTCCGGTGAAGTCTGTCTTCTGGTTGAGGTAGAGATTGCTGCCCAGACCTAATACCTGGGCTGTATCGAGGTTGCCCTCTCTTTGATCGGATCTCTGGCTGGCAGTGTCTTTGCCCAGCTGGCCCGAGATTAGAAGTACGGCGTCTCCTGTTGATGCTACATTCTGGCTCAGGCCCATGCCTTCGCTGCTGGCCAGGTAAGATGTCGATAGGCTTAGCATGCCTGCAGTCTCGACGGTGCTCTCTGCGTTGTAGACGTTCGTGCTGCTGAAGGTCTGGGCGAGACTGTTATCGCCTTCGCCTTTTACGGCTCTGGATTGGGTAATCTCAGCACTCGCAGCGCTGATTCTGGTATCCTCCTTCAGTTTGGTGGAGGCGTCGAGCTTGTAGTTCTCCGAGACAGAGACGCTCTCTCCGCCGGTGCCGGCTTCGTGGCTCACAGATATGCTGAAAGCTGGCATGGTGAGGAGGCTGAAGACAATCAGCGATGAGAATAACAGGCTCCAAAATGTGTAGCTCATCATTCAACACATCCAGTATAAGTTTCGGCATCCGCATCTGGCTAGACTAAATGGTCAATTATGCATAACCACGTTACGAATTTTCAAACCGTATACTTGATACGGACCAATAGTACTAATCAAACTAATGATATTTGTAAATTCCGGTGTGTTGTTTTTATGAGGCACAGTCTGCATAAATCTTTAAATTAAAAACGAAGAATGGAAATATAATGGATATGGATATAGATAATCAATCACATCATCATCGAGTTTATTAGCAAAAGAGTAGTTTTCACATCCCAGCAGGACTGTGATAGCGTACACCAACCAAACCAACGAGCCACTCATGTGGGTTAGTTTTTGAGCGGGTTTGCTACCCTGCCCACCGGGGAGACGAGTGCCGCCAACAAGTAAGTCCTCCTCCGGTCAGATTCACTCGGATTATACAATATTATATATTATATACAACCATATGCATCGTCTATATTGTACCTGCAGGCAGCTTGGGGATTCCTAATCCCGTGAGACAGTCATCCCCATCGAGCATGAAGAGCCAATGGTAGCTGCCGTCCATGTAAGGATATATGGCCCCGTAATAGGCTCCCGGTGTACCTTCGAGTGTATTAGATAGACCCCAGGCAGTCGACTGGTGGCGCTGGGCCCCTGGCGTTATCTTCACCATCTGAACGTCGTTATTCAAGGCGTGGCCTTTCATGTAGTCCTTTACCTCGTCAGCGCCCCATCCCATGTAGCGGTTCTCTGACCAGACCTTAGCCGCCGTCCCTGCTATATGCGGTGTAGCCATGCTAGTTCCGCTCATGTAGACGTAGTAAGGATAAGAGCTGTCGTAGGTCGGATAGGTGGAAAGAACGTACTCGCCCGGAGCTCCGAAGGCGACTTCCTTGAACTCGATAATCTCGTCGCCGTCGTTGTAGCCAGGTGATGACCACCATAGTGCATCGCCATTTGCATCCACTGCGCCCACCGCGACTACCGGTTCCTCTGCTGCCGGATAAGCTATCGTCGACAGACCTGAGGGAATCCCGTTTCCGGCTGCCGCAACCAACATGACGCCGTTGGCATCGGCGTACTGGATCGCATTCAGCAGGTTGGTGCTCCTGTACGAACCTCCCAGGGACATGGAGATTATGTCTGCGCCCAGATCGGTGGATCGATAGATGGCGTGAGCGATGTCGTTGTAGCTGAAGTCTGTCTGGTATACATGCAGATCCGCCTCGGGGGCCATTCCCCAGATCCCGTTCTCATCGAAGCCGCTGTCAGCGATTATGGTGCCTGCTACGTGGGTGCCGTGGCCGTGGGAATCGGATAGATAATTGCCGTACTCGCCGGGACCTGCCGCCCTGGCCCAGCCCTCCATCCTCATCACGAGGTCCGGGTGGAGGGTATCCGCACCGGTATCGATTATGGCCACGTCAACACCGCGGCCGCCGCTGGTTCGGGTCAATGCATTGTTGTTGTACATCATCTCGATCCCCCAGGGGACCGGGTCGGCGGGGAAAGGTGCCGCTGCAAGGTTGACTTCCCAGAAGTCTTCTTTGTTGTAGTCGGTGGTAGTTATGTCGGTGGATCTGAAGATCTTGATATAAGGATCGACTGACGCATATCCTCCCATGTACGCCCAGTCGTTGGCGCTCTCATCCCAACGGTACAACTCTACACCGGCATTGGACCCATACATCCCCAGGGAGCCCGTAGAAACGTATTCGTCCATATCGTGATGGTCGTTCTCCGGGTATGCGTGGGAATAGAGATGGGTCTGGAACTTGTAGATGTCGCCATATGTAGCTGCTTTATATGCATAATTATAAGTTCCAGATTTTATTTCACCATTTTCTTTGGTGTGTGTGTATGTATATGCTTCTGCGTCGTCACTATCGGTGGTCAGTTCCACATCGGCAACTGCGCTCTTCACGGTCTTGGCGCCGAGGCTCAGGTCTCCGTATCCGTAAGCATCCCACGTACCATAAGCGTCTGCGCCGTACTGATCGAGATAACGGCCATTGCTCCAACCCTCGGCGCTATCTGCATATCCCATGATGTCAGAAGTAGTTCCGGTTCGGTGGCAAGGATCGCAGTTTGGACCGACCATGCTGCCGGATGCTCTAGCAACGGTTTCTACATTTACGGAATCTGCACCAGTTACTCTCGTCCTTGTCAGTGAATAATCGAGGCTTGAAGAGATGACGAACGCATCGGTGTTGTCGATGATATCGGCAGTTGTGATGAGACCCTGAGATGTGCAGACCTCTGTCGGGGTCGAGTCTGCCCGTTGGTACCCTATTGCTGAGCTGCCGGCGTAGAGGTCATCATTGTCATCATTGTCATCATTGGTCGATAGAAGTTTGCCGTTATTATATGATATCGCCTTGGGATATTGTTCTAGGTACGCAGAGCTGGGATAGAAAACAAAAGCATGGGTATCGTCGATGATATCACCGGATATGGTGAGATCCTGAGAGATGTAGGCCTTTGTAGAGTCCGACCCCGCCCGCTGGTACCCCACAACCGATCCGCCAACGGAGAGGTCGTTGTCGGTCGAGAGACGTTTGCCGTTATTGTATGCTACCGACACTTGGGATGTGTTCAGCAAGCCGTTCTGGTTGTTGAGGTATTGTTCTATGTATACGTAATCTGCTCCTGTGTTTGCCGCGCCCTCTATGTAATGGTCACCATGACCGACGATCTCGTTAGTTACGTACCTGAGATCATCATTGCTGGTATATATCTCAGAGTAATATATATCGCTCGGGTGGCCTTCTAAGGTCCAACTGGTCGACATAACATCGAAATTCAATATTGATGATTGCTCTTTTGTAGCAGTTATCTCGGCGTTTCGCTGAGTCTCACCGCTGGTGTAGCTACCCTGACCATTTCTGTTTTCGGAAGTAAAGCTCACCACATCTCCAGTGGCGCTGGCGGATCCTAAAGTTACCTTCAGACTGCCCGCGCCCGCATAAAGTGATCCGCCGAGTGTCTCTTCTGCAGAGCCGCCGTTGCTCATTACGCGGGCCTCGTAAGACGAGATACAGTCATCGTCGCGAGATTGGGTGCCGAGACTGCCCGAGCCTTCTATCGATACGTCGCCGGAAGAGCAAATCTTGCCTCCGGTGGCTCCTGACATCAGCTCGGATTTGAGAGATCCTCCGGATACCTCGCTCTTCACCTCGACCCGGTTGGAGCCGGAGGATGCGAATCCTACGGCAGTTGCCTCTTTTCCGGTGAAGTCAATCTTCTGGTTGAGGTAGAGGTTGCTGCCCAGGCCTGAGACTAAGACTAAGACCTGGGCCGTATTGAGGTTGCCCGCTCTCAGATCGGATCTCTGGCTGGCAGTGTCCTTGCCCTGTCGGCCCGAGATGAGAAGTACGGCGTCTCCCGTTGATGCTACATTCTGGCTCAGGTCCATGCCTTCGCTGTTGGCCAGGTAAGATGTTGAGAGGGTCAGTGTGCCCGCGGTTTCGACGGTGCTCTCTGCGTTGTAGCCGTTCGTGCCGCCGAAGGTCTGGACCAAGGTGTTATCGCCTTCGCCTGTTGCGGTTCCGGTCTGGCTGATCTCGGCGTTCGCGGCACTGATTGTGGTGTCCACCTCCAGACGGGCGGAGTCGTCGAGCTTGTACTTCTCCGAGACCGAGACGCTCTCTCCTCCGGTGCCGGCTTCGTGGCTCACAGATATGCTGAAAGCCGGTATGGTAAGGAGGCCTAAGACTATCAGCGATGAGAATAACAGGCTCCAGAGTTTGTAGCGCATTGTCCAACACATCCTTTAGTTTAGAGGATTCCGATTAACCACCATTGTAGGACCCTATAGGGCGGATTGTCTATAGTTCCAATTGTAACGATCCTTTTTAATCATTTTGATCCGTAACTCCGCATGATTTGGGACTTGGGATCCGCACAACTTGCCTAATATTAACAGAATATACTGGTGCTGCCAGAGGTTTTATAGTCCTGAACGGTAAGTTTGACACTTATCTGATGCACAAGGCGATCCCAGCCCAAGAAAACACTGGCCTTGTAGCAGATGACTTCTTTGAGATGCACCGCTAAGTATCAAGTTTAACTTGACAATGTCACATGGGACCCCAATGGAGGCTACTGATATTTTATATATTTTGTAAATATAATAAGGTTTGAGTTCTTGGTCGTCATGCATCTATTGATTAAAACCATTATCAAGCGATTGATTCTGAGGGAGCTAAACACATACAATCTCCTCATTTCAACCGCGAATGAACGCTAATGAACGCTAATATTTTCGTAACTACTCAGGTATGTTGATTGGTCTCCCGATTGCGATCCTGTGCTTTCTGGCAAGTAAATCCTCCCTTCGGTCGGATTTACTTGGGCACATAAAGTTATACTTTATGTACAACAAGAAAAATAACCGCAGAGGGCGCAGAGGAACGCAGAGCATTTAACCATTTATTTCCCCTCCGCGCCCCTCTGCGTACTCTGCGGTTATATTCCGTGTTTGGTTACAGTATGCCCCATGTCTCGGGTAGTTCCTGTATAGTGAAGTCCCCCGATAGTGGTTTAGGTGCCTGAGTAGTTACATATTTTCTTTTAATTCGCGTTCATTCGCGTTCATTCGCGGTTTTACCTTCAGGTTTTGACGATCTGGCCGCGCTCGACCATGATCTTGCTCTTTTTGTTCGCGGAACATGTAGATGACTTCTTTGAGATGTTCCATTAAGTATCAAGTTTAAGGTTCATGACTATATCGTAACAGAGGTGATTCTATCAGAGAGATT
>JAUWQF010000024.1 GCA_030611205.1 Methanothrix sp. | reverse complement strand
AAGTATAAATGGTTTTCGGTCTTAATCGTTATGCACTAAGGCATTATGTTGATATCAAAAGTTAGGCCATACACATTATAGAACAGCAACACGTCCAGCTGCTAATGGTTTTCAATAAAAATTAGGAGGCGATTTGCGTTTCTTTGAAAGTCAAGTTTATGTACTATGAAACGACGCGCCCTGACGGAGAGGCGAAGCTCGTCCGAATGGAGCGGCTGAATATGAAAAGGCTGGAAATAAAAGTAAAAAAATAGATGTGGACCGCCCACATCTACACGATTGTCGGGATGGCGTCGACTGCCTCCGGGTTGGCAAGAGTGGAGGTGTCGCCCGGATCCTTGCCCATTGCCTTGGCCTTGATGATGCGGCGCATGATCTTTCCGCTGCGTGTCTTGGGCACATCGGCAACGAAGTGTATCTCCGAAGGCGCTGCGATCTTACTGAGTTCCTTCCCCACGTGCTTGTAGATCGCCGTCTTGAGCTCGTCGGTCCCCACAACGCCTGCATTCAGAGCACAGAAGGCGATTATGACCTCGCCCTTTACCTCGTCCGGCTTTCCGATGCATGCTGCCTCTGCAACGTCCGGGAAGCTCACACATGCAGACTCCACCTCGGAGTTGCCTATCCTGTGGCCTGCCACGTTGAGAACGTCATCCATACGACCCTGGATGAAGAAGTAGCCATCATCATCTCTTCTCGCCTTGTCACCTGCCAGGTAGTAGCCAGGATGGTTCTCCCAGTAGTACTCCCAGTAGGTCTTCATGTACCTGTCGGGATCCTTGTAGAAGGCCCTCAGCATGGACGGATACGGCTCTGTTATCACCACATTGCCGCCCTCACCAAAGGGAACGACGGTTCCTTTCTCGTCCATTACCTCGCAGCTGTAGCCTGGAAGCGCGAAGGCACACGATCCCGGCTTCAGCGGGGTGATGGGTAGCGGTGAATTAATGAAGGTGCCTGTCTCGGTCTGCCACCAGGTGTCCATGATCTGGAGCTTATCCGCGCCGATGTTCTTGCGGTACCAGATCCATGCCTCTGGGTTGATCGGCTCACCGACACTGCCCAGAAGTCTCAGGCTGCTAAGGTCGTACTTTGCAGGCCATTCGCCTCCTGCACGCATGAACATTCTGATAGCGGTCGGAGATGTGTATAGCACAGTCACGCCGTAGTCCTGTATGATCTTCCACCATCTTCCGATGTCCGGGAAGTCAGGCGATCCCTCGTACATGACACCAGTTGCGCCAAGCGAGAGCGGAGCATATACGATATAGCTGTGACCTGTGACCCATCCTATGTCTGCTGCACACCACCAGACGTCATCTTCCTTGAGGTCGAAGACCCAGCTAAGAGTCTGTGGTGGTCCAACACAGTATCCACCCTGGGCATGCTCGATACCCTTGGGCTTTCCTGTGGTACCTGAGGTGTACAAAATGTACAGCCTGTCCTCGGAATCCACAAAGACTGGATCGCACGTTGCTGATTGACCCTCTACGGCATCATGCCACCAGACATCTACCCCTTCGTTCCACGGGACATCCTGGCCGGTTCGCTTGTAGACGATCTGTTTCAGAATGCTGGGTGCATCGGCAATTCCCTCATCGGCCTGTGCCTTCAGAGGAACGGTCTTTCCACGCCTCCAGAACCCATCGCAGGTGATGCTCACCTTTGACTCGCCGTCCTTCACCCTGTCGCCGTAGGCCTTGGCGCTGAATCCTGAGAAGACGACGCTGTGGATTGCGCCTATCTTGGCGCATGCCAGCATCGCGATGGAAAGCTCGGGGATCATGGGGAGATATATGCTGACCCTGTCGCCCTTCTCGACGCCCATGCCCTTGAGGGCGTTGGCGAGCTTGTTGGTCTCCCTGTACAGGTCCCAGTACGTAAAGAGCCTGACGTCATCGACTGGCTCTCCCACGGCGATGTAGGCGACCTTGTTCCTCCTCCAGGTCTTCACATGCCTGTCGAGACAGTTGTAGGTCATGTTGATCTTGCCGCCGACAAACCACTTTGCATATGGCGGCTGCCAGTCGAGAACCTTATCGAAGGGCTTCTCCCAGTCGGCAAAATCATTTGCCATCTCGCCCCAGAACTCTTCGTAATTAGTTGAGCACCACTCGCGCAGCTCCTTCTCTGTCTTGAAGCCCTTCTTGTCCATCCACGCCTTGACGTTGGACTGATCTACAAGCTCTTTTGGTGGCTCGAAGATTCTCTCCTCCTTCATCAGAACAGCAGTTTTTGCTTCTTCACCCAAATTTATAACCTCCTGCTTATCACTACAGTCGTTTCCATGCTCTCACCGGGTGGATCGGGAAATTCCATATGAAAGACATCCACCGGGTATCATCTGATGTCAAGTGTAAGTGATCCTATAATCATAGGGAGAGTCCGGAACCTTCACTATTGATTATGTTCATTATTAATAAGCCTTACTGGTGCGTAAATAATTATAGTATAAAAAATGTTATGTACATAGAAAATAATTAAAAAAAAAAATGGATTAGTTGTCTTTTAAGGGGGTGCAAGGTAATTACAATCAACTTTTTGGATCATTAACTTGACATCGTCACATACCCCTTATCAAACAGCGCAGGAGGAATACGAATAACTTATATATATCACCACATATCCCCCAATATAACAGGATAATACGAAAAAATACCATATGGCTCTCGAAGAAGCTTGTGTGGCGGAACATGCAGGTGACCCTCTATTTCGCCAACTTCAACTTCTGTAGAGAGCATGGCTTATTGAGATACGAAGACGAAAACTGGAGGAACATAAAGAACCATCCTGATAAGGAATATGGCTTGATAAATCACAACTGGTTTCTGCGTGAACTACTGACATTTTCGTATTATATAACATCAACCGGATGCTACCAACAATTCCCCGACGATATTGGTGATATTTGCAAACAATATAACTTACCGACAGTTTTTTTGCCTGCGTGATACCTTCTAGATATGGAGGTCGGGACCAGTACGATCGGATCATGTGGTGCTTGAGGAGTTCGTGCCATCCTGCCACAAATGTGGTAATAAGTGCGAGCCGAAATAGCTTAGGCGAGCATTCGATGCGGAAATGTGGGAGAAGATAACTTGTGGAGACCACCTACTACAGCCCGAGATGCGACAACTACCGGAGCGAAGGGCTGCTTGAAAAGGGATACAGATGATTTATCTATACTATACAGATCAGTTCATGGGCTACGACTTCGGGCCAGACCACCCCCTGCAACCTGTGCGGTTGAGGCTCACTTACAAGCTGATAGAGGAGTACGGACTTCTGGATTCTTATGATACCGAACTGGTCGAGCCCTACTTTGCCAGCGAGGAGGATCTTCTCCTGGTCCATACCCCAGAGTATCTGGAGGTCGTCAGGTCTGAAAAGCCGGACCTGGCCTTCGGGCTAGGTATCGATGACAATCCAGTTTTCAGTGGGATTTATGATGCATCACGACTGATGGCTGGTGGCAGCACCGAGCCTGCAATGCGTATGACAAAAGAGGACTGCTGCGCCTTTAATATGGGTGGTGGCCTTCACCATGCTATGCCCTCACAAGCATCAGGTTTCTGCATATTCAACGATCCTGCCCTAGCGATCTGCATCCTGAAAAGGCGATTTAAAAGGATACTCTACATAGATATCGACTGCCATCACGGCGATGGTGTGCAGCATATCTTCTATGATGATCCCCACGTGCTCACGATCTCGCTCCACGAATCTGGGAAGTACATCTTCCCAGGTACCGGGTTCATAGGCGATGTGGGCACTGGAGATGGAAAAGGCTACTCGATCAACATCCCCATGCCGATGTATACCTACGACTCGGTATATCATCATGCCTTTGATGAGATCGTGCCTACGCTCTTTGAGTGGTTCAGGCCTGAGGTGGTGGTGGCTCAACTTGGAGTTGACACCCATTACTCTGACCCGATCACGAGCATGAACCTTACACTGCCAGGCTACAGGGATATCGTATCTCGAATTAAGACGCTCACCGATGAGCATGCGGAAGGGAGATTGCTGGCGCTCGGCGGTGGTGGATACAACCTAGAACTAGTTCCCCTTGCCTGGGCCATTGCCTTCCAGGTCATTACAGGAGAGACCATTCCTGATGCTCTGCCCACCTGGTGGGTCGAGTTCTGCAGAACTATGCTGGGAAGGTCACGGGAATCCCTGGTGGACATCAGCCCGAAGATCCGCAGCGAGGAGAAGGAGCAGATATCGAGTGAGCTTGAAGATACCATCAACGGCCTCAAAGGCATACTTTCCGACATCCATGGGGTATTTTAGGGGATATGGAGCGTTTAAGGTTGATGGAAATTGCGAAGCTCGTGGGTTAGAGGAGATATCATGGAGGTTATGGGATGGTATGATTATAGGATCAGAATTCTGCCTTCGAGGTAAAAGGGATTATATCCCACGATCCTAACCCTATTAAGGCTTCCCAGAGCTGGTGTACCCCTTACCACGATCTCCCTGTAGTTGTCGGACCTGGCCTTCATGGTCATTCCTCTGCCGGTTTCGGTCACCAGGGCCGGGAGCACCCTTCCTATATAGGGCCTATTACGGTTCATGGCCATCTCCTGCCAGAGTTTGGTCAGCCTCCTGGACCTTGCCTTTTTTACATGCTGCGGCATATCCACCATTCTCCATGCAGGCGTATGTGGTCGCCTGGAAAATCTCGTCACGTTGACCTTATCAGGCTCGATCTGCCGGAGCAGGTTCTCGGTGGCATCGAAATCCTCCTCACTCTCGCCGGGGAACCCCGCAATAACATCCGT
Source organism: Methanothrix sp. (assembly GCA_030611205.1). Lineage (GTDB taxonomy): Archaea > Halobacteriota > Methanosarcinia > Methanotrichales > Methanotrichaceae > UBA204. The sequence continues at coordinate 17,937 of JAUWQF010000024.1, read as the reverse complement.
CGCGAGGGTCAGATCCGGGAAAGCTTCACGAAAGCGACCAACGATCTCCGCGAAGTCCTCAACGGCATAACCGCGGTTCATGGAATCGAGAACCCTGTCAGAGCCCGACTGCACCGGAAGGTGGAGAAATCTGTAGATCTTCTCATGTCCGAAGGTATTGACCAGATCGCCGAGGATGGGTTTTGCAGAGGAGGGGTTCATCATCCCCACCCTGATCATGTACCTCCCGGGGATCTTGGTGATCGCCTTCAGCAAAAGGGGAAGACTCGATCCGATGTCCTTCCCGTAGGCTGCTGTGTCCTGGGATGTGAGCTGAATCTCGACGATACCGGACCGGATAAGCGCACGAAGGGAGGCCGCTATCTCCTCTGGAGACCTGCTGACAAGCCTGCCCCTTGCCTTCCGCACTATGCAATAGCTACAACTCCCTGTGCAGCCCTCCGAGATATTGATAATGCCGCAGAGATGATCTCTCTGCTCCGCGCCGAACCGTGCCTGCCTTGGGCCGTGATCAAGGGAAAAGGTCGCTCCAATTTCAAGGGCAACAGACCGGGAGAGGATCCCGAGCCTCCTGCGGCAACGAATATCCACGCCTGCCCCAGGTATGGCCTTGGGAAGGCAACCAGCGATCACCAGCCGGTCTCCCTGGAGCTGGCGCAGCCTCTTGATCATGTTACGCTCCGTGCGCTCGGTGACCACGCAGGTGTTGACAATCACCAGGTCGGCGTCTTCCAGCGCAGATGGTTGGTGTCCCTCTTCCATCAGAGCCGCGCTGGCCTCTTCCGAGTTGCCCTGGTTGGCGGTGCATCCGTAGGTCTCTATGTAAAACCTCATCTGCCTACGGCTTGGGATCTCCAGATATAATATGAACTATCCCTCGTCGTCCTCGTCCTCGTCCTCGTCGTCCTTGTCATTCTCACCGTGCTCCAAATTCTCCTTGCGAATCTGGTAGGCGCCCACGACCATCCCCATCAAGGCTGGTGCCAGGAATAAACCGCCGATCCCTGCCACCAGAGCGCCCCCCACAAAGGATAACATCACCAGAAGAGGATGCATCGTCGATTTCGTGGAGACGATATAGGGTCTGATGATAAGCTCCGAAGGCAGGTAGATCAAAACGGAGGCCACCGTGAAGAAGAAAAGGGCATCAAACAGACCCAGGGTGAGGTACCTGTAGAGGGCTATGGGAACTATCACCAGCCAGGCGGTGAGCACGGGAACCATGCCGGCGATGAAGACGAAGCTGGCCAGGGCGAAGGGTTTGGGTATACCGAAGGCATAGAAAACGACCACGGATATGATCCCGCCCAGGATGGCGGTGTAGATGCTGCCGACGAAGATCCCGCTGAGGATACTGTCTACCCTCTCACAGTACCTGGTGAAGATCCCCATCATCTCCGGTGGTATAACGAAGCTGCAACCCCTAACTAGACGCCCCCCGTCCAGCAAGAGAAAATAGCAGACGAATATGGAGCCCACGAAGTTGAGCAACATGAGCACTATGGACATCCCGTAGCTGAATACCGGAACGTTGGCCACGATCCCGGCCAGAACCTCGATCACGGTCTTCAGGCTTCCCGTAAGATCGTCGTAGATCTTTTCTGCCAGATCGTCGTAGATGGTGGTGGGTATCTCCACGTCCCTGATGAAGACGCTGGCCTTGTTGAGGATCAGGCTCTGGTGGGTCACCGCCCAGTTGAGCTGAGACACGATCTCCACCGTGCCCAGGGTAACTATCAGGGCGACAGGCAGGATTATTATGATGGTGGCAACCAGCGACCCGAGACGGCGGCGATCTCCGAAGAGCTTCTGTATGGGCCTGCCCACGTAGGCGAAGACCACGCCCAGAACTATGCCGTCTAAGAGGGGAAATAGAAAATAGAAGACGAGAAGGAGCACCAGGGCGATGGGCACGATCATCCAGGCGTCTTCTAAAAACCGTGATCTAAGGCCAGAGTCCAATGAATTTTTCACCAGCTGACCCTTGGATGCCGCAACGATAAATAGCTTTTCAGAGATCTGGATCGCACTTATCTCTACTTCGGCAGCTCTACGGTCAGTAGAACGTTATCGGTTTCCTCCACGATCTGCTGCTGGGTAACCCCCCGGAGGCTGGCCGCCAGGATCGCGCCGCCCGCGCCCACGCCCTCCTTGGCGCTGCCCTCGGCGTAGCACCGTATCGCAGGCATGGCAGACCTCTCCAGGCCCGGATCGACCACGTAGCAGGTCTGGCCCACCTCTTCCACGATCTTCCTGAAGCTGGCGCTCTTGTCTTCCACGATGTACTTTGTGGTGGCGATGCTAACGTCTCCGTCCATATCCAGGGCGTCTGCAACGGTCAGGATCGCGGCCATCTGGGTCCCGCCGGCCAGGACCACCTTGGTGTCCCGGAGTCCTTTCATCAGTCCCAGCGCGCAGGGCATCATGGGATCGCCCAGCTCTGCCAAGGCCCTGATGGGGTCAGACCTCATGCTCCCGAAAGAGGCTCCGCACCGTTCCAGGGCCTGGTCGACTATCTCCTGTTTCAGGCCCAGGGGGTTCTCGGATAGGCTGCTGCTCACCTTCCCCGGATATCCCAAAGCCTGCATCACCGCCATCGCGGTGGTGGTGCCTCCGGCGATCGACTCGCCGATGAAGACGCAGTCCGAGAGGGTGGCGAGCTTGCTGCCCAAAAGCGCGGCCCGCTCCATGATCTCCGCGGCATCGGGCACCGCGGTCTCTATTCTTATGTCCCTTCCGGCAGACCCGCCCGCGTCGACGTAGGGCACGGCCGGCTTAATCCTCAGGCCGCTGGTCACGAAGAGCGAAGGTATCCCCGAGAGGGTGAGCGCCGCCCTGGTCATCGTGGCAGGCGTGGTCGCACCCTCCGGCGAGCTTGGTACCTCGGGGATCGTTATGATCTTATTCAGCTCCACCAGCTCGGCGTCGGCGCCCGGGGTGTAGTCGGTCAGCTTCGGGGACGATCCTGCGGCGCTGACGCCGGGGATCTTGCCGGTCTCTGTATTGGAGATGACGCAGAGGAAGAGAGGTCGTTTTGGCCTGTAATCAAAATGGGGATAAATCCAGTCTGACATAGGCGAAAGAGGGGCGGCGTCGTATAAAAACCCAACGCCAAGAAATTTAAAATAAATCAAATTTGCTTGATCGTCGGTTAAGCGTGCTTGGTCACTCGATCAGGGTCAGCTCGACCTCATCTCCAGCCTCTATCCCCTCCACCTCCTCGGGGACCAGCACGTAGCCCTGGGACCGGGTGACAGAGCTTAGGATCCCTGCACCGGTGGTCATAACGGGAACGGCAACATCTCTTTTGAGAGTGACCCTGGTGAAGCTCAGGTATCCTGGCCGGGAGACGATCTTCCTGGAGAGCCGGGCCTTGACCCTGCGGGGCTCGTCTCGGCGGTGGGCCAGCTTCATGATCAAGGGCCTGGCGAACAAATATAGCGCGGCCAGGGCGGCCACGGGATAGCCAGGCAGACAGACGACCGGAACATTCCCGACGAACCCTGCCGCGGTGGGCTTGCCGGGTGTGATCCTGACCCCGTGGACCACCAGCTCGCCCAGGTCCGAGAGGACCCGGGGGACGTGGTCCATCTCCCCCACGGAGGTACCGCCGATGAGGAGGATCAGGTCGGCATCCAGGTTGGACCTGATGGCCTCCTCGATCAAACCGGGATCGTCCCCCACTATGACCGATCTTACGGGGCTACAACCCCATGCGCGAGCGTAGAGCTCGGCCATCGGCCCGTTGATCTCGTAGGCCTGACCGGGCTCGAGGCACCTACCCGAACAGCTGGGAACCAGCTCGCCCCCAGTTGGTATTATGGCCACCCTGGGCACCTGGTAAACCTCCACATCACAGAGCCCAAGCGCTGCCAAAAAAGCGATGTCGGGCGGCCTGAGCCTGTGCCCCTCCCAAAAGACCGTCTCGCCCAGGGCCGCGTCTTCTCCCACCCGGGCCAGGTTCCTGTTGGGATGGACCTCCGCTGTGATCTCCACATGGTCGCCCCGGAGAACGACATCTTCCTTCATGACCACGGCATCTGCACCGTCGGGGATGGGGGCGCCGGTCCTGACGGGGACGCATGTATTTTCCCCAACGACATTGCCAACCCCCATGTAAACCGGGGCCAAGGGACCTGCTCCTCGTGTCTCCTCCGCCCGGACCGCGTAACCGTCCATGGCCGCACGGCTGAACCCGGGCAGGTCGACGGGAGAGACGACGTCTTCCGATATGACCCGCCCCCGGGCCTCTGCGATGGAAACCAATTCCTTGCGCCCGACCGGCTCGCACCTATCGAGCAGGGTACGGACGACCTCCGAAGCGCTGGCGAGCTGTCTGAACATGATAGTCTCTTCTATTTATGGAAAACTGATATATACGTATCATCCGATCATCCTCGCAGCAATCTCACTCTGAATAACAACCTATTGGTGGAGGGTGGATATCGAATGACTACTGTTGTTTGGCTGAATGAAGTCGGCAAGGATGATGTTTCTATCGTAGGCGGAAAAGGCGCAAGCCTCGGAGAGATGATCAACGTTGGTGCGCCCGTCCCCGGTGGTTTTGCGGTTACTGCACCGGCTTTCAGACATTTCATCGATCGATCGGGAATCGCGGACGATCTGTTCGCATCGCTGAAAGTGGACGTGAACGACCCCGACGCCCTGAACAGAGCCGAGAGGGATGCAAAAAGCATAATCTCCAACGCCGAGGTGCCGCCGGATATCGAGAAGGCGGTCAAAGACCGGTACCTGGAGCTCTGCGAACGCGAGGGAGAAGAGGTCTTCGTGGCGGTCAGGTCCAGCGCCACTGCGGAAGACCTGCCCGACGCCAGCTTCGCTGGCCAACAGGATACCTTCCTGAACATGAGAGGTGCGGACCAGGTATTCGAAGCGGTGGTGAAGTGTTGGGCCTCTCTATACGGGGCGAGGGCCATATTCTACCGCGTGGAGCAGGGGTTCGATCATGAGAAGGTCAACATCTCCGTCACCGTCCAGAAGATGGTCAACTCCGAGAAGTCAGGAGTGATGTTCAGCTCCCATCCCAGCACCGGCGAGCCTGAGGTGATGATCGAGGCCGCGTGGGGACTGGGGGAGACGGTGGTCAGCGGGAGTGTATCTCCCGACAACTACGTGGTGGAGAGAGAAGAGATGAAGATCTTGAGCAAGACCATCGCCACCAAGGATGTCATGGCCGTCCGGGATCCCAAGACCGGAAAGACGATCGACGCTAAGCCCGTGCCCCCGGAGATGAGAGATAAACAGGTCCTCTCCGAGAACGAGATGCTGGAGCTGGCCGAGCAGGCAGTTGTTCTGGAGAAACATTACGGCATACCTCAAGATATCGAGTGGGCCTTCGAGAACGACGAGATGTTCATCCTCCAGTCCCGGCCCATCACCACCATAAGTTCCGGAACGAAGGCCGAAGAGACCGGAAGCGACGGCAAGATCCTGGTAACCGGTCTCGGTGCATCGCCAGGGCTGGTGTCCGGCGAGGTGAAGGTGATCTCGGGATCCAAGGAGCTGAATAAGGTCAAAGAGGGGGATATCATGGTCACGGTGATGACCACGCCCGACATGGTTCCCGCCATGAAGAGGGCGGCGGCAATCGTCACCGACAAGGGCGGCATGACCTGTCACGCGGCGATAGTTAGCAGAGAGCTGGGCTGCCCGGCGGTGATAGGAACCAAGATCGGGACCGAGAAGCTCTCTGACGGCATGCTGATCACCGTGGACGGCAGAAAGGGTCTGGTCTACGAGGGCAGGCTGGAAGTAGCCAAAGAGAAAGTCTCTGCCGCAGCAGTGGTAAGCGTTGTGGCCCAGAAGTTGATAACCGCCACCGAGGTGAAGGTCAACGTCAGCATACCTGAGGCGGCTGAGCAGGCTGCAGCGACCATGGCCGATGGCGTGGGCCTCCTACGGGTCGAGCACGTGATCCTGGGGCTGGGAGAACACCCCCACAAGTTCATCGAGGAAGGGAGGGAGGAGGAATATATCGGCGCGCTGGTCAAGGGGATCAAGACCGTAGCAGACGCCTTTTATCCAAAACCCGTCTGGGTCAGGACCCTGGACGCTCCTACCGACGAGTTCAGGGGGCTGGAAGGGGGCGAGATCGAGCCTCATGAACACAACCCCATGCTGGGCTGGCGCGGGATCCGCCGGGACCTGGAAGAGACCGATCACTTCCGGATGGAGCTGAGGGCGTTCAAGAAGCTTCACGAGCTGGGACTGACCAACGTGGGCATAATGTTGCCTCTGGTCCAGCACGTCAGCGAGCTGGTACGGGCAAAGGAGATCATGCGCGAGGAGGGCATGGACCTGGAGAAGATCGATCTGGGGATAATGGTCGAGACCCCGGGCGCAGCCCTAACCATCGAGGATTTCATCGCTGAGGGCATCGACTTCGCATCTTTCGGAACCAATGATCTGACCCAGTACACCCTGGCCGTCGACAGGAACAACGAGAACGTGGCCGGCCTATTCAGCGAACTCCATCCTGCGATCCTGAAGCAGATCGAGTACGTGGTGGATAAGTGCAACGAGGCAGGGGTTACCACCTCCATCTGCGGCCAGGCAGGATCTTACCCGGAGATGGTCAAGCGACTGGTGGAGATCGGGATAACCAGCATCTCTGCCAACATAGATGCTGTGGAAGTGGTGAGAGAGACGGTGGCCAGAGCCGAGCGCATCATCATGCTCCAGGCCCTCAGGGAGAGATAAAAGTTGAAGGCCCAGGGTCTTTCCGAAGATGAGGTGCTGGAGATCCTCCAGGAGAAGAGGGGGCAGGACCTGAGATACGATAAGATCTTCTCTTCCATGTGCACCCCAGCCCATCCCATAGCCCTGGAGGCCCACCGAATATTCCAGGAGACGAACCTGGGAGACCCGGGCCTCTTCCCCGGTGCTGCCGAGCTGGAGCAAAGAGCTGTGAAGATGATAGCAGATCTGCTGGGATATCCGGATGCAGTCGGCTACCTCTCCACCGGTGGTACCGAGTCCAACATCCAGGCCATCAGGGCGGCCAGGAACGCCGCCGGGGTCAGGGACGGAAACGTGGTGGTCCCCAGGTCGGCTCACTTCTCCTTCGACAAGATCGGGGACCTTCTCCGGCTGGAGGTGAGAAAGGCCGACCTGGACGAAGAGCTGAAGGTGGACCCAAACTCGGTGGAGAGCCTAATCGACGAGAAGACCGTGGCCCTGGTGGGCATCGCCGGGACCACCGAGTTCGGCCAGGTAGATCCCATCGACCGGCTGGGAGATCTTGCTCTGGATCGGGGGCTTTACTTTCATGTGGATGCCGCCTTCGGCGGTTTCGTCCTGCCTTTTATGGAACAAGAATGGAAGTGGGACTTCGGGGTAGAGGCCGTATCGTCCATCACCATAGATCCTCACAAGATGGGGATGAGCACCGTCCCTGGAGGCGGTCTCCTCTTCAGAGACGGCCGACACCTGGGTATGCTGGCAGACTTTGCACCTTATCTCACGAACAACAAACCGACAGCCTTGACCGGCACGAGAAGCGGCGGGTCTGCCGCGGCCACCTGGGCGGTGATGACCCATCTGGGCAAAGAGGGCTTCACCAGGATCGTTAGGCGGTGTATGGCTCTCACCGACCACCTCGTCGCCGGGGCCAGGGCCATCGGGGTGGAGCCGGTCCTGGAGCCGATAATGAACGTGGTGGCTCTGGAGGCGGAACCGTCGCCCGAAAAGGTGAGATCCGAACTCATGAAACGGGGCTGGCTCGTCTCCATAACGCAGGATCCCAGAGCTCTCAGGCTGATCCTGATGCCCCATGCTACCAGAGATAACATAGACCTCCTGCTCGACGATTTGGCTGCTGTGATGAGACAACTCTAAGGTAGCGCTTGAGGGATAATGTCGGGGTGGGAAGATTGCCTCTGAGATCGAGGTAAATCATAAATTTTTTAGCATAAAAAATAGATGACCTCTCCACGACGAGAAGTTGGCTCTCAGCCTCAGGGGGTTTCGTACCCACGTCTTCGAGCGCAGGCAAAATTACAATGATAGAAAATATAAAAGGATAGGACTCGGTTCTAGACCGAGCGTTTCTAGGATGTGATATCACACCTTATGACCCATCGCAAACCTTCGCATGACCTTGTCGACGTTGATCTTGATCTGGTCACCGACCTTCGTATCAGGCACGAATACTACAAAACCTTCAATCCGGGCTATGCCGTCACCTTCTTTTGCGATGTCCTCGATCTCGACATCGTATTCCTTCCCAACTTCGACCGGTGCCGAATAGCTAGACCCGCCACCACGGAAGGAACCCTCATCACTTCTGTACAAACAATTCACCATCCTTCGCGAGAAAACATAAAATTCCAGATTGAAACTTAGACCTTATGGCCCATCGCAAACCTTCGCATGACCTTGTCGACGTTGATCTTGATCTGGTCGCCGACCTTCGTATCAGGCACGAATACAACAAAACCTTCAATCCGGGCGATGCCGTCACCTTCTCTTGCGATGTCCTCTATCTCGACATCGTATTCCTTCCCAACTTCGACCGGCGCCGCATAGCTAGACCCGCCACCACTGAAGGAACCCTCATCACTTCTGTACAAACAATTCACCATCCTTCGCGAGAAAACATAAAAATCCAGATCGAAACTTAGACCTTGTGGCCTATCGCAAATCGTCGCATGACCTTCTCGACGGAGATCTTGATCTTATCTCCTACTTTCGCATCAGGCACGAATACAACAAAACCTTCAATCCGGGCGATACCGTCACCTTCTCTTGCGATGTCCTCTATCTCGACATCATACTCCACCCCGGCTTCGACCGGCGCCGCATAACTGGGCCCGTCGCCGCGGTAGGAACCTTCATCACTTCTGTACAAACGATTCACCATCCTTCGCGAGAAACTATAAAACAGCTTAACGCATCTGCTGACTCACCTTCGGACTATTAAATCTTTGTGCTCAGGGAGGGAGCTATATCGGATAACCACAGAACCCCGTCCGTATGGTCCACCTTGAGAGGTATCGAGATATCGTACCCGACTTCGAGAGCTTCGTAGAGTCTATCCACAGACCGCTGCCGGTCACCGTCAGGATCAACACCCTCAAGACCGACCGGGACGATCTGCTCCGCCGTCTCTCCGAAGAGGGGGTGAGGTACCGTTTCGTCTACTGGAACCCGCTCTGTCTCAGGATCGATCTGGAAAAGCCCGGAAACTTGATCGAGTGCCTCATGGGTTATCTCCACGTCCAGGAGGAGATATCCATGGTTTCCGCGGTGGTCCTGGACCCGAGGCCGGGTGAGTCCGTCCTGGACCTCTGTGCCGCACCCGGCAGCAAGACCACCCAGATATCCCAGATGATGGAGAACCGGGGGTCGGTGGTGGCCAACGAACCTGCCGTCAACCGGATACCCTCCCTCCGGTCCAACTGCGAGAGGCTGGGGGCCATGAACGTGGCCGTGACCAGGTACGACGGCCGTTTATTCCCCCGCCATCGGTTCGACCGGGTGCTGATAGACGCGCCCTGTACCGGCCAGGGCATGGCGAGGAAAGATCCTTCCGTCCTCTCCAGGTGGTGCTTGAAACGGTCTCTGGGCATCCAGCGCCTCCAGCAGTCCCTTCTCCGGAGGGGAGTTGAGCTGACCAGGCCCGGCGGCACCATAGTCTACTCCACCTGTACCTTCGCTCCCGAGGAGAACGAGGCCGTGGTGAGCACCGTTCTGGACAGGGTCTGGGTGGAGACCGTCTCCGTTCCCGGGCTGAAAAATATGCCGGGCCTCACTCGTTGGGACTCGGACTACGGTGACGAACTCGAAGGGTGTGCCAGGACAGGACCGCTTTTTACCCTCCGTCAGGAGGCCAGCTCGGACTACGGTGACGAACTCGAAGGGTGTGCCAGGTACTATCCACATCAGAACGATACCGGTGGTTTCTTTGTCGCAAAGCTCATTAAGAAGTAAAAGCGCATTTTTGCCTGCTGATCGAGCCGAGATCTTGGAGCTGTGGAGGTCCAGGTTCGGCATACCCTCCGAGGCGTTCGAAGGGTACGCGTTCCACCGGCGAGGCCACAACGTCTGGATATCCAGTTCGGCCGAGCCTCCGGATCTGAGGTACGAGACCATCGGGGTCCGGTTCATGTCCACGAAGGGCAAGGTCTGGAAGCCCACCACCAGCGCCCTCCAGCTCTTCGGTGGTCGGGCCACAAAGAACGCGATAGACCTGGACCCGGACCAGGCCAAGATGTTCCTCGCAGGAGAGAGCCAGAACCTCGACGCCGACCTGGAGAATGGATACGTGGTCGTCTCTTACAGGGGCATGGTCCTGGGGTGTGGCTTGTATTCTCGAGGTGAACTCGTATCGCAGCTTCCCAAGGAGCGCAGGATTATGAGCGATAAGATAGAGAACGGATCTTTCAAGGGTGACCGGTGATGCTCTCCGACGCCTGCCGCTCGACCTCCTGCGAGGATGCCTCTCCTCATGAGATGGATCGCGAGGAGCTAATGGCCATCTGGAACGAGCCGGTGCGGCTATTCCGCCTGGCCAACGCCCTCCGGGAGATGACCTGCGGTGAAGAGGTCTCCTTCGTGGTGAACAGGAACATAAACTTTACCAACATCTGCGTGGGCAGCTGCAGGTTCTGCGCTTTCAGGAGGTCTGACGGCTACAAGCTGACCAAAGAGGAGATCTCAGAGAAGGTCAGAGTCGCGGAGGAGTTCGGGGCCACCGAGATCTGTCTCCAAGGCGGGCTGGCACCGGGGATGGTCCTGGAGGATTACTGCGAGATGCTGGAGCTGATCAAGAGGGACTATCCCAGGATGCACCTTCATGCCTACTCGCCCATGGAGGTCTTCTACATGTCCAAAAACTCGGTGCCGGGCGTCTGGGACTCCATAAGGGAGCTGAAGAGGGCCGGTCTCGGATCCATGCCCGGGACCGCGGCGGAGGTCCTGGTCGATAGGGTGCGACAAGAGATCTGTCCGGAGAAGCTGAGCTCTGAGGAGTGGTGCCAGGTAATCAATGCCGCTCACCGCCTGGGCGTGCCCACCACATCCACCATGCTCTACGGCCATGTGGAAAGCCTCGAAGAGAGGATATGCCATCTGGAGATCCTACGCCGGATCCAGGCCGATACCGGCGGCTTCACCGAGTTCGTCCTCTTGCCCTTCATGCCCGGGAACAACCTTCTGGGTCTCAGTGCTCAGAGGATCGATCCGCTGGAGCATCTCAAGATGCACGCTCTGGCCAGGGTAGTTCTTCATCCTCTCATAACCAACATCCAGGCGAGCTGGGTCAAGCTGGGCAGGGATCTGGCCGGTCGCACTATAGCCTGGGGGGTGAACGATCTGGGAGGTACCCTCATGGAGGAAAACATATCCAGAACCGCGGGGTCCAAAGAGTCCCAGTGCATCACCCCCGACGATCTGAAGGAGATGATCGAGAGGTATGGCAGGAGACCTGTTCAAAGGTCCACCCTCTACGAGCGGCTGGGATGATACGACCTCAGGCATAAAACCGGCCCCCTTCAGACTGTTAAAGAACATGTTCGCTTACGCTCACAGTTGCCGGTGGCGACCTTTATCTGACTGGTGTTATATAATAATATGAGGGTGTCGGTAGTTCACGCAGAGTCCAATTATGATTAATCAAGCCTTGACGAAATATCGTATCATTTGTTTATCCAACCACTCATGCTTCTTTGAGAACCCTATGGAACGATACTATAAATTTTTATTTTTGAATGTCATAAACCACTTGAAATTATGTTCTGAAACGAAATAATTTATATATTGTCAACTATCTCTTTGACAATTGTTTTTTCATTAGGTTTTAAAATGTCATTCATTAAGCAAGCTTTTAAACTCGTTTTAATTTCATTCTTAAAGTCAGTAAATGGATCTATACTCCAAGCAGTATGGTGTGTTATTCGAGCCAGCCAATAGGCCATCCATGCAAGTTTTTCTTTTAATTTCGCAGAGTCTTTAAAAATGTTTAAACGGAGATAATTAACATCACACCCTTTAGATCTTATATTTGTATTTGGGGGGCCAAAGCGCCCTCTATCTAAAGAATCGGCATCTTTTAGTAATTCCCAAACCAAGCTTTTATTACGAAAGGCCTCGTCATCTTTGCAATGGTAAACAACAGCACGTTTACAGTCGTCTATATGATTATGCTGGACATGTTTTTCTATAAAATATCTATGCTTCAATAACGCATTTTCTCCATGACGATGATGATTATCGTTATGTTCAAAACATAAATCGTGAATAAACGCCGCATATTGTGTGGTTTCTTCTATTGGTGGACTAATGCGTGATAAGTAACAAAGGACATGAATCCAGAACATTACTCTTATTGTGTGGCCGATGCCATGATGACTGTTAGCCGTATCTATTGATTCAAAATGTTCTTCAGTAGGAGCACATCCAAGTGCCTTACCAAAATCCAAAAACGTGTTAATTAAATCACAAAATTCCTCTGTTGATATGCCGATTTCATCCAACTTCATAATATTACGTCCGACTAATTTTATTTCATAATTCAGAAGTTCGGTAGCTGGTTTAAAAAGTGTATTATTTTTTAGACTGTGTATTTTATCCTGAGCTAATGGTGTGTTTTCTTTGACAATTATTTCGTGCTGTTTAGAAACCAAAATTCGTTTGATAAAACTTATAGGGATTAAGTTGCTAAATGCAAAACCTGGATTTTCATAATATACTATGAATTCGGCGGAATTTCCCTCATCCTTATCGTGAAATATACCCCGCCACTTAAATTTCTCGTAATCTTTTTTTAAAAATCCTGATTTAAAGCCTGATGATGCCAAGTTCTTATTGCTAATACACCAATACATATTGTCTGTCTCAAAAAAATCACTCAGCCTCATCTCAAGTATGCAAACAATTCCATATGTATTGTCAACAGCATTTTTGAGTAAGGATTTTCGTTGAAATGCAAATAAAGTACTATTGTCAGGGTTCAAGAAGAAATTAATACAATCATGTATTTCCTTATTAATTATATCTTCATTACATCCCAAATCTATGTTTTTGTTTCGCCTTGTTTGGACACCATAACCGGAAAGATCAATTCCTTCTTTGGAAGGATCATTTCTACATTTTATACCTCCATCATCTAATATGCTTTTCAAATTGGATAAAGGAACTAAATAATAAACATTAACTTCATCTTTAATAGCACTTAATTCTTGATACAGTTCAGTTCTTGCCCCTCTCAGAGTTGGATTGTCAAAATAATCCAACAAAGTTCTCCCTAGATCATCCATTGTAATTACCCTATGAGAACAGTTTTTTTTGATAAGTATAGTCTTCGTCTGTTTCAAAGTTTATAACGAAAGTATATAATTTTTCAACCGTTGTCGTTCCAATAGCACCAGATTCTGTCAAATTTGTTAAACTTTTAATATCTTCTTGTTGTAGTAAATCAACAATCGTACTCATGTATCGTCTTTGAATTCCAGATATTTTTGCTAGATCATTTATGTTTGCATTTTTCAACTCGATCATGTTTTTTAGTTTTTCAAATAGCGGATCGCTTGTATCTGGATCAAAATCATAAACATCAATATCAATATCTGAGAGATTACTTAGATAATCTCTCATTATTGTTCTTATTTGATCGAGAGGTATTCTTCCATTCATTGCACCCACCCAGGGGAAGGCAATTGATTTGATACCACGGCCTTGATAACTATCGACGAATTCTTTTAAGCAGGACTCTACCCATTCGATTTTTGATGGTTGCTTCCAATCACGTTTTATTGCGAAATTCAAAATCAAAATATTTTCCGCTTCATAAAACAATATCTGCCCGGGCTGAAGCTCACCTTTTTTACAGATTGATTGATATTGTTCAAACATTTTTGGATATCGCCTTCTGAATTCTAAAGCAATTCCTTTCCCCATTATTCCAACACAATTAACAGTGTTTACTATTGCATGAGCTTTTGAATTGAATATATTTCCCCTAATTTCACGATATGTCATTTTAGACCTCTTCTTATTTATTACGATATGTAATATAGGTCAACAAATGTAACCTCGGATTTAACACAGGTTATATTTTTTTGTGGAAGTTTTTTATGTTTTTATATCGCCCAAACCGAGCATAGTCTTGCAATTTTGCAGCCCCGACCACGCCACGCCGTATTGAAATACGGCGCATCCGTGTTTTGGGACCTCTCATTTCAAATAGATTTCACATTCTGTTCTTACGTCCTGTCTCATTTTATCGAAAATTCGATCACTTCTCAATAATTCATAGAATCGACTTGTATTAAATTCGTGATGACACCCTCTACAAATTACCCAATCTCTTGCAAGTTCTTTCCATATATTAAGCTCCTCACTTCCTTCAACGTATGATTCAATCGTTTTAATAAAAGATATTTGAAATCGATATCCTATCTGAAGAATTTGCAATGCATAATCTATTCGGAATCGTGACGGATTCATTGATAAACGTTCTCTGAACGACCCTTCATTTTCAATTAAGTCATTTTTCAAGTTAATATTTTTATCTATTTCAGTTGAGAAGCGTTTTAATTTTTGTTGGACTTCAGGTAATATTGGAACAACTTCTTGTTCTTTACTCTTTAGGAAATCGATCACTTCATTAACCATTTTATTGATGTTTGGTTTGTTTTGGGTATTCATTTCAAGGTCTATGAAATCCATGTTTGTTGAAATAAAACCATTCGATTCGATTCTTTTTTCACCGTGATATTTCTCAGTAATATGTAATAATAATTGAATTTGTCCAAGTTCCTTAAGGCATTTAGCATATCCCCATTCCTGATTGACAAATTGGCTGCACAAGGCATCACTCGTAATAAGAACAATAAAGACGTTGCATTTTTTGAAGTATCTAATTACTTTTTCAGTAAATGTCGTATCTCCTTCTTTTCGATCTTCAACAAGCTCAGCATGAAATGACTCTAAAGATGGCTGGTTAATTACACCCCCCAATTTTTTTGCTATTGAACGATTTGTACTAGCATAACTTATAAACACATGATTCATTTATGTCACCTCATATTTGATTTCCGCATCCGAAGGTATACCCCGCCAGCATGACTATTATAATACGGACGAATGTTTATATTTCTTTCGCATGAGATCCCCTCAAACCTATAAACACCGCGCACCATACCCACCAGCATGACCGGGAAGATTGATGCCGACAAATAAGGAGGAAAATTCATGCTCGATATACTGAGAAAGAGGTGCAGCGTCAGAAAGTACAAGGACGAAGATATCGGGCTCGATATCGTCGAGCAATTGAAGGAAGCGGCCCTGCGCTCGTTCACCTCCCGCAACTTCAGACCCTTGGCGCTTTATCTTCATCACCGACAGAGACAGAGACAGACTAGAAGCCCTCTCCTTGGAGCCTATGCCCCCATGTTGTTCCTACCTTTAGAGACGGCCCAACAACCACTGATGGATTTCATCATAACTATATATCGAATGATTGGAACACTCGAGCTCAATTTACCCGCATGAGATTCCCTCAAACCTATAAACACCGTGCACCATACCCACCAGCATGACCGGGAAGATGGATGCCGTCGAGGTTGTGGCCGAGCTCATGGCGCTCTCCGCACTTACGGCGCCGAAGGCACGGGGAAGCGATCCGCTGGTCGTGCGAACGATGACCGGCGCGGACCTGGAACGACTGGCAGAAGAGATGCGCCGCCTCGGAGAGGTGTACGGCCTCGGATTTTTCGTGCGGGATGCTGGGTGCGTGGAGCAGAGCGACGCATGCCTGCTCATCGGAGCTCGAGGCGAGAGCGTTGCGGGGCTCGACTGCGGCGGCTGCGGCCGCGCAAGGTGCGAGGATATGCTGGAGACGCAGAGGCGCCTCAGCGACGGGGAGATGCCCTTCTGCGGCCCAAACTGTGTCATCAGGATGGCCGATCTCGGCATCGCCCTGGGGTCGGCGGTGAAGACCGCCAGCATCCATAACGTCGATAACCGCGTCATGTACACGGCCGGGGTGGGAGCGCTATCGTTGGGATGGATGGAAGGCTGCAACGTCGCCTATGGCATCCCTCTGAGGGCATCATGTAATAATATCTACTTTGATCGCACAGGGTAATCGAAGGAAGAGGGACGCATGTCGACGATGAAGATATACTTGCCAAATGAAAGACTGTATGATCTATTGACCCCTTTCAGCTACCTACTGTCAGAGAGGTTTAATTAGACATAGGTATACAACACCACCTGGTGGCATAAATGATAAGAGCCAAGCTTGAGGGAGATAAACTCTCGATTCCTAAGGCTATCATTCAAAAAGCAGGACTTAGGGACGGCGAAGAGGTGGAAGTGAGGTTCGAAGACGGAAAGGTAATCGTCAAACCTCTAGCGGACACCGACCGATTCAAAAAAGAATTGAAAGGCTGTATTAAAAAGTCTAAGATAGATCCCCTAGAGGTAAAGAAAATATGGGACGCTTGACCTTTATAGACTCGAACATCTGGTGCTACTACTTTGACGAGTCGGCCGAAGAACATGAAGCCGTCTCGGAGAAGCTGGAAGCGATGCTCGAAGAAAACGTGGCGATAAACACGGTTGTCGTGATGGAGGTTGCCCATTATCTGATCAAGAACCTGGGTTCCGAGGGTACGAGAAAGATGGAGGTCTTCCTCTCCTACCCCATGAAGGTTGTGGACCTCGACCAATACCTAACGCGAAGATCCGTCGAGTATCTCGCGAGGTATTCTCATACGGGGATCGGTGGAAGAGACGCCACCATCCTCGCTTCGATGGATGAGATACAAGCCATGCGTCTCATGACCCATGATAGAGCCTTCAAGAGAATAGCCTCTATCGAAGTTATCGACCCCATTGAGATAGCCGAAGGATCATAAACCTTCTTATCTTCGCCCTACCGCCTCTGCTACGATCCCGGCCACCGAGACGGTGCTCACCCGCTTTCTCCAGGGTGTCGGTAGCGATTATCGCCTCCCGCCTTCACACCCTTATGGGAGACGTCGAGGAGGTACTCGTCTCCTTCTTCATCGACGGCAAAGATATGACAGGCCGGATGATAATTCTTGTCGTTATGCATGACCCGGCCGCCGCAGTTATAGATACGCCCCCAACCACGCCACCCCCGAATGAATTGCGGGGCATCCCCGTTTAAACATCCTACTATCATAACAACTCAACGAAATCATCAACAGTTAAACCAGCAAGTTTGATATGCTTTCGGAGTGTGCCCCTATCAAGTTCTTTATGTCTTGGAACGGAAAGAGTAACCACGGAGCCGGGTTTTACCATTGTGGTATTTGTGGAAGGGCTCAATACATCGTACACCGTTTCATTTGGCAAATAAAGGCTCAATACATCGTACACTCTTTTTGATATGAGATCTATTCAAAGCATCCTCTGTGATGCTTTATGGATACTGATGAGCAAGAGCGGATTGATGCCGTAAATCGGTACGTGAAAGGCGACAAACCTGTAAATATTTGCAGAGAGATGAATAGATCGAAGAAATGGTTCTAGGACTTACGCAGTTGAGTCTGTGGGCAACAAATAACGTTGATACTTTATATATGATCGTATAGAATCTCTTATAATCGATCTCTTGCTTTCGAACCAACTCTTTTTCGTTTTCAGTCTCTCTAATTCTAACCTCAGAAATGCTCTCAGCGAGAACATTATATGTGCTCTCTGAGATTGAGCCCTTCGCGACTGACAGCGTTCTACGCCACAGAACTGCTTAATCCCTCTGTGATACTCTTCTATTTTCCAGGATTTTTTCGCTAGATCTTTTCGTTCTGTTTCTTCCATATCCAATGCATCAGTTGCCCAGTGTTCTGTGTCACCTTCTTTAGAGACTATCCGGAAAACCTTTACGAATCCATAAGCTTTCAGATGCACTGTCCTTCCTTCTGGAGGAATTTCTACAGTATTGAT
>JAUWQF010000135.1 GCA_030611205.1 Methanothrix sp. | reverse complement strand
CTCAACGACAGGTTCCTCAACGACAGGTTCCTCAACGACAGGTTCCTCAACGACGGGTTCCTCAACGCCGGGTACCTCAACGGCGGGTACCTCAACGGCGGGTACCTCAACGGCGGGTTCCTCATCAGCAAGCTCGTGGGCCGTTCCCTCTTCAAGACCGGCGAAGGTCATGGTCACCGTCTGGCCATCCTGGAGCACATAATTGCTGGTATATACGAGAGCCTCCTCACCATCGACCTCGAACTTCCACCAGTTTCCTTCCTCGGTCCAGTTCGCCATCACGCCGTCGATCCCGGTCACCAACGCGCCGTACATGTCCCAGGTCACGGTGACCTCGGTGGTTTCGTTAAGCATATCGAGAGCGGTGGAGCCTTCGGCCATCTCACGAGTGAACGTCTCGTCGATCACACCGTCGCCATCGGAGTCTACTTCCAGTACAGTGGTTATGACGACTTCAGGTGCGGGTTCTTCAACGACTGGTTCTTCAACGACCGGTTCCTCAGTTGCAGGTTCCTCAACTATAGCGGTGGGGCAGATAGGCTCGAGCTGCGCCGCCGGTTTTCCTGCATCGATCGTATAGGGTACTATGCCGTCAGATCCCATCGTATACTGATAAGGTGCCTCGGATCCGATCGTATAGGGTATTATACCATCGGATCCCATCGTGTACTGGTAAGGTGCCTCGGATCCCATCGTATAGGGTATTATACCGTCAGATCCCATCGTGTACTGGTAGGGTGCCTCGGACCCGATCGTATATGGTACTATGCCGCTGGATCCCATCGTGTACTGGTAGGGAGCCTCGGACCCGATCGAATATGATGGATTCTCTGAACTGCAAATTGTGTATCCCATCGCTGGCGATATGATCAGAACAGCCATCAGAATCGCCGCTGAAAACGCCAAAAATCCTCTGGTCATGTGATCTTCCTCCTATCCTACATGAATATATTTAACATTAAGCTTAAATTACCCTCTCCTTTAGAGAATAACTGCCCTACTATCTGGCTCAATAACTTAACTATTCTTCGTATATATAGACTTTCGTAGAGATACGTTCTAAAAAAGCAACTGACGGCCGCAACACCCGATCTCAACACGGGTTATATAAATTATCGACAAAACTTCTGCCGCCCGATAGTGCCTTCTCACCTAGGATGGTCCCCGTCTTCTGTTCTAGATGACCGGAACTCATCAGATCGGATCACAGGGTCCGGCATCCTGATCTCTCTGGCGAGGATCAAGCTCCTCTCGCTCTTGGATCCGAGGGCATAGGGTGCATCCAAGTCGTGCATCACCAGACCCCCGAAACCCCTGGACACTAGATCTCGATGCCATTCCTCCACCTGTGCAGCGCTCTCCAGGAGCCTCTCCTCAGCAAGTGTGATCCCTCCAGAGAAAGGCTCTTTGGCATCACCGAGGACGCCGATCAGGCGCTTTTGCCTATGGGCGTAACCCAGATGGACCAGCTCTTCACCGTCCTGGTAAAGAAGATCGGTGACCATCAGCGAGGGCTCCGGTCCATCCCGCCCCCTTCCGGGCGAGTCCTTGCGGTTGATGTATCTCACCAGCTCGGAGAACGGCTGCGTCTTTCCATCCACGGTCAGGATAAGCTCGCCTTCCATCACCAGGTCTCCCTTCAGGTCCATGGCATCTTCGGCCAGGTCCCGTAGTGAGACGTTTCTGAGCCTGTTCGTATAGAAGAACATCTTATCCTCGATCTTGTGCACCTGTAACCTCAGCCCGCCGTATCTGACCACATACGCCGCCCGGGGGACTGCCCGGGTCGCCTCATGAAGGTCGTTTGCCCTGCCCATGATCATGAGCCTCACCGGAGTCGGCGGCGCGATTTTCACCATCGCGAGCTCCTTCCTGGATGCGGTGAGTGCTATCATACCCAGCTCGGGCAGGCGCGCATAGGCGTCCCGGACTTGGACCTGATCAATGCCGAAGGTCTTCGAGATGGCCTCCAACATCAGAGAAGGACCGACTCCCACGTTCATCTTTCCCAGCACGGCCCTGACTATGTACTTGCTCTCCGATGGGGTGGCGTTGAGAAGCAACCCTTTCAGAAGGGCCTTCTTCCGGTGGAGGGATCTGACCCCTCCCTGCTCCGATATGAGGCGGAGGGTCTCGTATACAAAAATAGCGTCAGACGGAGATAGAAAGAGGATGCGCTGGGGGCTGTCTCGGATCAGAACCTCGGCGAGGCTGCCCAGGTCGTCGCCGTCCTCGTATCTCTTCCCTCCAGACAGCTCAGCCAACGCCTCCTGAACCGTTTCCGGACCGACCCCCATCTGGCGTGGCTCCCAGGACGGCCACAGCCCTCCCAGAAGCAGCCTGACCGAAGGCCGCAAGAGCTCAGGATGGAGGCTTTCCAGTAGCCTGACGAGTACCTCCACCTTCTCTGCTCTGGTGGCAGCATGATATGCCTGGTCCAGCGTATCTGCGATCCTGGTGTAGGGGAGCATTCGGACCTACCGTTTGATATCGATCGTCTTCAGGTCTTTAGTCGTCTCTACGAGTTGGTCGATCGTGAACTCCAGCTCTTCGAGAAAGGGTAGGGTGTGCTCGGTGGTAACCGCTCCAGGGGATGAGGCCGCGATCAGCTTCTCCTGTTCCAGAACCCGGAGAGAGTAACGGACCTTGTGGCTGGGTATGTCCGTCTCTTCGGCCAGCTTGAGGATACCTATGGGTTCGTTCTCCACCACGTATCTGAGGATGATCAGGTGACGTCTCAGCATCTCAAGCTCTCTTCTCACCTTATCTGACAACATATTCCCACATCCAGAGTTAGCACCTATAACAATATTAATAGACCATCTCGATGCTTTATAACACCATTGATTTGGCATGGTGTTTATACTGTTCTGTCGCCCTGCGAGAGTATGCCTCCGTCTTCCTGGACACGGCGCTTTTCGTGGAGGAGCGCTACAGTCTCTCCTACCGGAAGAGGGTATCCGTTTCTATGGTATCGGGCGTCTCCGTCATAATTGTGGTCCCCATTTCTGGTTGTACATAAAGTATAACTTTATGTGCTCAAGTAAATGTGAGCGTAAGCGAACATTTTCTTGTGGCTGATACGGCAAGAACTCTGTAAATCTTAGCTATAAAGGTAGGTGATGACCATAGCGTGCATATATCATAATGAAAGGAGTCATGCCCGCGTCGCCCCCGTCCTATATATTTTTTATATGGGAGTTATATCAAATCCAATTCTTCTTCACCAATGCACCCCGCACACACATTATTGATATAGTTCTGATTAACGATTCTTATTCACAATTCGGTAATTTTTATTCTGTGCCGACACTTTTATATATCGGCAGGACCTCATCCGCATATAGTCCCAAAGAGTTGCTGAAGTATGCCCGTCTTACTTCAGACGGGTCTACTCTGCAGATCATGGAGGAATAATCACGCGAACGCTGAACTCGGAGACGGACCTAATCCTGCTCAACGCAGACGATGAAGAGTTAATTCTGACGTTTGTTCCAACAAACCGCGATATTTACAAGGTACTGTTGGCTTGCCCTCGCCTCAAGAAGATCTGCATACATCCCCACGTCCTCAATAGGATGCCCTGCATCGGACAGACGCTGCTCTACATGCAGAAGGTCGCGGTGGTGACCGATGACTATATCCCCCTGGGCGCCATCGAGATAGGACCTATACCTGCAGAGCTAATAGAGATCTCTTGACCGAGACCATTATCTCGTTGTATATAATGTATGACATTGTATACTCGTCCAGCCCCGGTCTTTCGTGCCTTTTCAGTATAGCTCTGATCGTCTCCTTCTAAGAAAGTCGATACCATGCTTTGAGACCACCCGCTGCTGCCGGGGGTCCTCTCTCCCCAGGATCTGAGGGGACGATACCCCGGTGACGACCAGCATGGTCCTGATGGTCTGATCCAGGTTTGGATCGATCTGAGCACCCCAGATGATTCGCGCGTCGGGGTTGATCCTATCGTAGACCTCCTCCACCACCGTCTCGGCGTCTGATATGGTCATATCGGTCCCTCCGACCACGTTGACCAGAGCTGAGGTAGCTCCCGAGACGTCCACGTTGAGGAGGGGGCTGCGCAGCGCCCTCATCACCGAATCTCTGGCCCTATCTTCGCCTTCAGCCTCGCCCAGGCCTATCATGGCCACGCCTCCGTTATACATCACGGTCCTCACGTCGGAGAAGTCCAGGTTTATCAGGCCCGGCCTGGTGATCAGCTCGGTTATGCCCTTGACCGAACGCATCAGAACCTCGTCCGCGACCTTGAAGGCTGCCTGGAGCGGGAGGTTGGGGACGGCCTCCAGAAGCTTGTCGTTGGGAACCACGATTACCGTGTCGGTGACCTCTCGGAGCCTTTTTAGACCTGCCTCGGCGTTCGCCATGCGTATGGTCCCCTCGCTGCTGAAGGGCAAAGTCACGATAGATATGGTCAGAGCGCCTGCTTCGCGTGCGGCCTCTGCCACCACCGGAGAGGCCCCCGTCCCGGTGCCGCCGCCCAGCCCACAGGTGATGAAGATCATATCCGCCCCATCGACCGCCGCCCTGATCTCGTCGATGTTCTCCTTGGCGGCCTCTTCACCGATGGAAGGCAGGCTGCCAGCACCCAGACCGCGGGTGGTGCGCCTTCCGAGGAGGAAACGCCGGTCTGCGTTTATGTGAAGAAGGTGCTGGGCGTCGGTGTTCATGGCGTAGAGCATCGCCCCCTCGATCCCGGCCCCGGCCAGACGCTCGACGGTGTTGGACCCGCCACCACCACAGCCGATGACGCGTATGATCGTGGTGAGCTGTTCAAGGACCGATACCAGCTCCTCGTCGCTCTCGACGGTGCTTGAAGGGATCGTACGGCCCTCAAGTTCGGCTCTGGTAAGAGCTTCTTCTATAATCGACTTCATATCCATCCTCTCGGGCGTGTATGTCCGATCATTCTATTAATCTATTGGTATATAGACTTATTCATAGTGGGCTTGGAGATTATACCGATGTTATCGATCTACGCAGGTCCAATTCCCGACGTCTGCACCCCCATCAGATGCTATCCGGAACCACCTCGCTCTTCGTATGACGTTGGTGGTTCAGCGCGTAGAGTATCGCCCCAAAGCCCAGGCTGACGGATACCAGCTTTATCAACCCGCCTACGTAGGGTATCACGAAGAGTACGTTCAGGATCGCGTACCCTATGGTGAATACGAGCATGTCGTTGAGATCCGGCTTCAGAGCGGCGGAGATCTTACCGCCAAGGCTGTAGGAGACGAAGAGACTGGTCAGCATCAGCGCGGCGATGAAGAATAGCCCCAGGATCATCGCCAGAGGCAGCCCTGCGACGGTTACCGCAGAGATGATGATCAGAACCACCGTGGCTATTATGAGGATGAAACCCATTAGTGCCTTGATCGCGGTCGAATCACCTATCTCCCTATCGACGGCAGCTACGCTGAAGGGGAAGAGCTTGAGGATTATAAGCCCCACTATAAAGAACCCCACTATGGTGAGGATGGAAAAGGTGCTCATCCATTTTGATGCCTCGTCATCCCACTGCCTGTCGGTTTTTGCTCTTTCGAAGTCCACCTTTCCTGCGGTTCCCACGTTCTGGAAGCTAT
>JAUWQF010000032.1 GCA_030611205.1 Methanothrix sp. | reverse complement strand
TTTGAGATGCTCCATTAAGTATCAAGTCTAAGGTTCATGACTATAATGACCCTGGTTCGCCAGGGAACACTCTGGTCGGAAATTATTGCCATTTTTAGGAGGGGGTCCGGAATAGGAATTCAACGATCTGTTCGGCAACATCCCCTGGGAAGACACCGACCGGGTGCAACGGCTCATCACCGAGGAGATCCCGGCCCGGATGGCGGCCGACAGCGCCTACCGCAACGCCCAGCAGTACTCCGACAAGCAGAATGCTCGCATCGAGCACGACAAGGCCTTGGTGCGCGTGATGACTGCGGTCATGAAGGACGACACCGAGCTGTTCAAGCAGTTCATGGACAACGAAGGCTTCAGGCGGTGGATGGGTGATACGGTGTTCGGGTTGACCTACCCGGCGGGGGAACGATGATTGGGACAGGCGTGAGGCTGGGACGTGGGCATGGGGATGTTGATCGAGGGGGGAGGGCGCCCTTTCCGCATCGCCATTGTCTGCGTCATGTGGCTGACCGGCTTCGACGTGCTGTGCCTGTCCACGCTCTATCTTGACAAGCCACTTAAGGCGCACACTCTGATGTAGGCCATCCGCCGGGGTAGTGTAACGGCTGTTCTGTAATTTGGTTTGCGCCATATGGTGCGGCCCAGTCACCGGCTCTCCGACGCGAAGCGCATGCGGTCCATCTGCGGTAGCCCCGCGCCCTGAGCCTGGAGCCGCCCAAGGTTGAACTTGACGACGAATAAAATGGGGCCGGATAGTTACGTATCTTCACTATCACGGATCACTGCGTCCAGCCCCGACCCGTCGCCCGTATGCCGCCCGAAGCATGCGGCGAGCTGGTGCGGCTAGGGCAAGGTTCGGGGCGTTAAGTCGGATAAAATCTCGATCGTACCGCCCTTCGAACCTCTCGATTACACCAATGAGAGCGCAAAATAAGTATACAACCCGAACACACCGATACCCCGATGGCTAGAGACCTGGCGGCGGTGGCCGATCTAATTAGAGACTACATCTCTCCGGAGGGCGCATCTCGCTATTACCAGAACACAGGAATAACAGAATCCGACTTCAGCCCCATCCTCCCGCAAAAGTTCGAAGGATCGATCTTCGCCATCGATGGGAGCAACGCGACCATCTTCGACCTGGCCGCGGCCAAGGTGAACTACATCCGGACAGGGTACGTGGTCTACCGGGGCACCAGCTGGCAGAGAACAGAGATCGCCAACGAGATCTTCGTAGCCGACCAGGAGAGCTACGCCCAGACCTTCGAGCGGAACTTGAAGGATATCTTCGGGATCGAGGAGACGTTCACCCTGGAGGAGACTGAGCTGGACAGGCTCTCCACCTACTTCAGGGAGCTTCAGGAATACGCAGCCCTCTTCGAGGCCCTGGACAGAGCCCAAGAAGGAGACCTGGTCCTCTACGACGGCGGGTTCGCCTTCTGGAAAGAGGGCCCTTTCAAGGCCGTCTTAGACCAGATCTTCGAGCGGGCGGAAAACGTTGGGGCAGACCTCCTGGGGATAAGCAAGTCCAGCACCTTCTCCTGGAATGCTGGCCTCTCCAGGCCCTTCGTCCAGGACACCGCCCGCATCGGCAGCCAGGTCATCCCCGACCGCCCCTGGATGATCGATCTAAAAGACAAAAATATCAGCCCGAGGCCTGAGAGCTCCTGGAAGGGGAAGATCCGCGTGGTCAAGTTTCATCCCCACGCGGGCCGGGCCTTCAGGGTCGACGTTCCTCCTTTGATCGACGCCGATAGAGCCTTGAGCCACGCTGCGACCCGCTCCAGCTCGGCCGAGTGTCTGGGCTATCCCCATGCGCTCTTCCGGGCCCATAGAGAGATCAGGATCACCGACCAGGAGAGCTGGCTTCTTCGGCGCGCCCTGCTGGACGAGCTGGGCTCCAGAGGAGTGAGCGAAGAACAGGTCCGCGGTTTTCTGGACTACCATGACTTCATGGAGATGCGACCGGGGAGGATGTTGTAATGGACAAAGAAGAGAAGACGAGGACCCTCCTTCTGGACAGATGGACCATCGATGGGAGCAGGTCTACGACTTACAGGATAATCTCCAAGAACGTAAGCGAGTACAACTTCATCATACCTTACAAGGAACGAGTAGAGGTGGGGGAGATCTTCTCCGTAGAGGACACCTCCGTAGAAGATGAGAAAATCACCTTTCTGGCCAGGGTCACGGACATCCGGCACGATTCCAACTACGAAGGAAACTGGGACACCACCCTGCGGGGAACGGAGTTCTACGACCAGGACCAGATATTCAACCGGGTGGTAGCAGAGCCGCTGGGCTGCATAATCGAGGATAGGTTCAAAAAGTCCAGGATCATACCGTCCAAGTTCTCTCCTGTGAAGAGGGCAGAGGCGGGAGAGTTCCGATTTCTGAGCGAGGTGATGGGCGATATCGAGGTGGGCCTTCTCAGAAACGGCAGCAGGCTGGTGGAAGAGATCCCGGTAGCCTTGCACAGCGAGGCGATGGACCACCACATGGGAGTCTTCGCCACCACGGGGATGGGAAAGTCCAACTTCATGAAGGTCTTCGCTGCATCCTGCATGAAGATGGCCGCCCAGGGCAGATCGAAGTTCGGGTTGCTTATTGTGGACCCCCATGGCGAGTACATCAAGGGCAAAAAGGGAACTAAAGGCCTCTTCGACCTGGACCGCTACAGAAAAGGTTTAACCTGCTACTCTACCGACCCCGGTCACCTCAAGGACCCAGAGGTCTCGGAGCTCACCGTGGCGATTACCGAGATCAGACCCGCAGATATCGCCGTTCTCTACGACTGGACACCTGCTCAAAGGGAGGCTCTGGAGGCGGTTTCCAGGATCTTCTACGAGGATACCTGGCTGGACGATATACAGACACCAGAAGGCACGGCTCAAATGATCTCGGACGGGTTCCACGAGAAGACCATCGGCAGGATCAACAGGACCATAAGGACCATCATGGACAAAAACCGCTACATCCACCAGAAACGGTCGAGCGTTCCGGGGATAATTTCCCGCCTCCTAAAAGGAGATGTGGTGCTGGTCGACGTGCCCCAGCTGAGCGAACGTAGCGAGCTATTCCTCCTCTCACTGCTATCTCGCCAGATTTTGGACAGGTACAAGCGAGAGGCCTCGGAAGGCGGGGGAAAGTCATGCCTCATAACCATCGAGGAGGCCCAGAGAGTCTTAAGCGGCGGCGAGGGCAGCCTGGCCAGGTTCGAGTCCATCGCCCGTGAAGGCAGGAAGTTCGGGGTGGGGCTCTGCGCCGTAACCCAGCAGCCCAAGCTAATCGACAAGCAGCTATTATCTCAGTTCAACACCTTCGTCATCCTCGGTCTGGCGGACAGGAACGACCGGACCCGGCTGGAGGAGTCGGCGAAGCAGGATCTATCTTCTCTGGACGTGGAGATCCAGACCCTGGAGAAGGGCGAGGCCATAATAAGCACATTGAATATACCTTTCCCCGTCCCGGCCAGGATTCACCTGTACGAGACGTACCTGGAAGAGCTGAACGGGGAGGGTCGATCAAACGAAGAACCTCGCAGAGGCGCCAAGTTCAATATTCCGCCAGACTGATCCATAGGGGAGGCATCATGAAGATAGTTCATCTGGCAGATTCTCACCTGGGCTTCTCAGCCTACGGCCGGGTCGACAAGCGGGGAAGAAACCTCAGAGAAGAGATGGTCTACCAGGGATTCAAAAAGGCGGTAGACAAGATAATCGAGCTCCGGCCCGATGCCGTGATCCATGCCGGAGACGTATTTCATCACGTCAGGCCCAGGATCAGACCTCTCTACGTCTTCAAGCAAAACCTGGAACGGCTGGTCGAGGCAGGAATCCCGGTGATAGTCATCAGCGGGAACCACGACTCTCCCAAAAGTTTTGCCGCCGTCAGTCCTTTCAGCTTATACGAGGGTATGAAGAATGTTCATATCGCCCACCATTACGAATATGAGCCTTTCGAGGTCGATGGGTACGTCTTTCATTGCATCCCATTCTGTATCGACCCGGAAGATTATCTGGAAGAGTTCAGAAAGATACGCTACACCGGCAACGACGTCCTGGTCATGCACGGGCTGATAGAGGCGCTCTGGAACAAACGGCTCAGGACCGTGGGCGAGCACGAACTCAAAGACAGCTTTCTGAAGCGCGACTTTTCCTACATTGCTCTTGGCCACTACCACGGCCAGGCCCAGCTGGCCCAGAACGCCTGGTACAGCGGCTCTGTCGAGTATTTCAGGTTCAACGAGGCCCATGACGAGAAGGGAATGCTCCTGGTGGACCTGGAAAATGGCAAAGTGGAACCCATCCCCGTCAAGGCAAAAGATATGCTCGATCTCACCCCTGTAGACTGCGACCGTTTATCTTCTGAAGAGATAACGACCGAGCTTCAGAACCTCTGTGAAGATGTGGACATCAAGAACAAGATCGTCAGGATCAGGCTGAAGAACGTCTCCAGAGAGGCCTACAGAAACATAAACCATGCCAGGATGAGCCGGCTGAAGAGCGAGGCTCTCCACCTGGAGGTCATGCCGGACTTCAAGGACGAGATTCGCAGCTGGGATGCCGAACCAGTGGACGCGGGCAGCCTCCCCCGGGAGTTCGAGAAGTTCCTGAGAGACGAGGCGTCCGGGACGCCGAAGGCGATACAGGACGATGTGATCGCCTACGGCATTGACCTGATCGGACGGATCGCAGCAGCTCCGGGTCATGGAGGTCTTCGATGATCCTAAACAGCCTGGAGATGCGAAACTTCAAAAAGTACAGGGAAGCGAAGATAGAATTCCAGGACGGTCTCACCGGGATCGTGGGCAAGAACGGATCCGGAAAGAGCACCATAGTAGAGGCGGTCGCCTGGGCTCTTTACGGGAGCAAGGCATCCACCATAAGGCGCGACTTTGTCAAGAACTCCCGCGCAGGCGAGAGAGAGGACGTGGAGGTAAAGCTTAAGCTCAGCCTGGGCCGCCAGACGCTGGTCATCTTCAGGGCCATGAAGGGAAAGAACCTCACCCCGGATGCCAGGCTCTACATCGATGGGGGGATGGTGGCCACCGGGACGAGAGAGGTCGATTGTAGGCTGGAAGAGATCCTGAAGATCAACTTTCAGGACTTCATGAAGACCTTCTACGCCAGGCAGAAAGACCTGGACAACCTGCTCAAGGAGGGCGGGACGAAGAAGAAAGAGTACCTCCTCACCCTTCTTGGCCTGGACGATATCAGAGACGGGCTCCTGGACCTGATGAGGACCGACAGACGCGGGCTCGACGATGAGACGAACCGGCTGGAAGGAGCCCTCTCCACGATGGAAGACGCTGAAGAGAAGGTCGGCGACCTTGAGAGGGATACCGCCAGGACAAAGGCCGAGCTGACCAGAGCCAGGTCCGCCGAGGCAAGTCTCGCATCGAGGGTGGAAGATAGACAAAAGGTCCTGGAGAAAGAGATGGACCGGAAACGGTCTCATGAAGACCTATCTCGCGAGATAACCCGGCTGATCTCGGCGCTCTTTGAGAAAAGAGAGGCCATCGGACGCGAGGAGAGGAAGCTGGAGAAGATCGATAAGGACCGCTGGAGGCTGTACGAGCTGAAGCCCAAGCTGGCCCGGCTGGACGAGGTGAAAAAGGTCCTGGAGCATCTCAGACCGAAACGGACCCGGCATCACGAGCTGCTCCAGTCTATGACCAGGATCAAAACCGAGCTGGAGGGGGAACGCCGCCTCCTCCAGAAAACAGAGACCAGGCTGGAGGCTCTGGTGAGGGACAAGACCGAACTGGAATCGCTCCGTCCCCTGGTGGCAGAGAGAAAAGGGCTGGTCGGAGAACTGGCATCTCTGGAGAAGCTGCGAGACCAACAGAGATACCACCGGACTTCTCTGGATAAGAAGAGGGCCGGGCTGGACGCCCTCGATAAGAACATATCCCGGATGGAGTCTGCCACAGACGAGCTGGTGCGGAAGAAAGATCGGCTGGAGGAGATCGAGCCTCTCAGAGAGAAGTACCAGGAGCTCCAGATAGAGCTGGTCCGGCTGAGGGAGAACAAAGAGACGCAGAGGCGTCTGGACGACCTTCTGGAGAGGATAAAAGAGATACGCTCCGGCATCGGAAGGATCACGAAAAAAAGGTCTGATCTCGAAGAGAAGATCCTCGATCTGGGCGACCTGGAAGCAGAAGATAATGAACTGAGACGCCAGGGGTCAGATCTGAGGTGCCAAAAGGACGCTCTGAACGAGGAGTTGAGCCGTCTCAGACCAAAGGTCGAGGTCCAAAGGTCGCAGAGACGAGACGCCGAAAGACAGCTGGCCCGGATAGAAGACCTGGGCGATGTGAGCAATTGTCCCACCTGCGAGAGACCTCTCGAGGATCAGTACCATTTTCTTGTAAAAAAATATAAGAACCTCTCCGGGGCAGCTGGCCTGGAGATAGAGGCCCTGGAAGAGAAGATACGGGAGATGGAGGAGCGGCTGGACAGGGCGGCGGCGGTCGAGGACGAGCTGAAGAATGCCTCCGATATCCTCGTTGCCAAGAGAAACAGATGGATTGAGCTGCAGACAGATATGCGGAGCACGGAAGCTCAGATCGTCGAGAAAAGGGACGAAGCTGGGAAGATCGAAGAAGATATGAAGAAGATCGGCCCGGCAGACTACGATTCTCACAGGCACCAGGAGATTGAAGCGGCGGCAGAGGAACTCCGGCCCCTGGTCCAGGAGCACGCCGAGCTCTCGGTCAGGGTGGCGGAACTTCCCCGGAGGCGGGCCGAGCTGGAGGAGGAGCGGGCGAGGAGAACGATCGTCATCGAAGGGATCGAGGAGCTAAAGCTCCGGATCGCCGATTTGGGTTTCGACGAGACCCTGTACCTCGAAAAACGGGACCGCCTCACCGAGCTCGATCCGGCTCAGGAGCGGTTCTCTATCCTGGAGGATAAGGTCGAAGAGATACCTTCTCTCGAAGATGCGGTCCGAAGAAGCCGGTCCGAAGCGGAACTGCTCCGGGAGAGGGCCGAGGACCTGAACGAAGAACTCGATAACCTGGGATTCGATCCCTCGGAGTACGAGAAGCTCCAGGGAGAAGAGAGCGAGCTCAGGAAGGCCGAGGAGACCGCGAACCAGATCAAGCTGGCCCTGGCAGCAGAAGCCGATATCAGACACCACCTAAAAGAGGCCAGCTCCGCCGCCACCAGACTGGAGTCGGACCTGGATGAGAATAGAGGGCGGCTGGCAGACCTGGATTATGACGAAGAGCACCTCCAAGCGGCGAAACGGTCCCTGGACGAGACCAGCTCCATGCGGGACGAGGCCAGAAAAGAGGTATCGAGCCGCCAGGTCCGGGCAGGTGTGCTGGAGAGAGACCTGGAGGAGGCGCGATCAGAGGCGGAACGGAAGAAGGATCTCCAAAAGGCGATCGCTGAAAAGAAGATGAAAATCGAGGTGGTAGATACCACTCGCAACCTCACCGACCGGTTCATGAACCACATCCTGGTGAAGATAAGAAACGAGATCGCCGTCAATGCGAGCCAGATCATGTGGGAGGTGACCGGAAAGTACAGCAGGCTGAGCATAGACGAAGACTTCAGCATCCTGGTCGAAGACGAGGGCAAGTTCTACCCCATATCTCGCTACTCCGGCGGCGAGATAGACATGATCGCGGTCTCGGTCAGGGTGGCCATCAGCGAGTACCTGATGAGGTTCAGCCGGGATGGACCTGGCTACTCTTTCTTGATACTGGACGAGATCTTCGGCAGCCAGGACGCGGAGCACCGGGAGAGCATGATCGAGGTCCTCCGGAACCTGGAGAACCGGTTCCCCCAGATACTTGCCATAAGCCACATCGACGAGGTCCAGGGTCAGTTCGACAACGCCATCCAGGTCATCGAGAACGATGACGGGTCCAGCCGGGTAGAAGTGGAGTTGATCTGATCTCAGTCGCCGCACTCTCTGTAGAGCTTCCAGAACATCCTGGCGATCTTCAGGTCGCTCAGACCCAGCCGGGGCATTATCTTCTTTATCACCGTGCTGGGCCGGTCCAGGTCGCCGTGGGCCTCTATGATCTTGATCAGGCTTTCTTTCGTTCCCAGGTGGCCGAAGACCCGATCCAGCTCATCGTCGGTCATCCTGTTCATCATCCTGTGAACCCTCATGCCGATGGACAGCTCACCGCCTACGGCCTTTCGCCATAGACGCTCGTACTCGCCGAGCCTTGCCGCAGAAGAATCGTCCTCCTGCGCGGCGGCGGCGGCCACCCGCCCGGCGATCTTGGCGCAGACCAGACCTGGGTACACGCCGCCTCCGGAGGTAGGCTTCACCTGACCGGCGGCGTCACCCACGGCGATCAGACCGTCGGCCACCGTCGACGGGGGAGGTCCTAAAGGCAACCCGCCCACCACCAGGTCGACGGGTCCGCCCAAAAGCCTGCTTTTGACAAGCCTGCTCTTGAGGAGGAGTTCCAGCTGTCGGTAGGCGTTTTCCCTGCAACACAGCCCGATCCTGGCGGCGCCGTATTGGGATGGGATGGCCCAGGCGAAAAAGCCGGGAGCCACCCCGTTGCCCAGGAAGATCTCTACCTTATCCAGGTCCTCGACCTTGAAGGGAACCTCCACCTGGGCGCCTGAGAGGATCTCCGCCGGTGGAGCGATCCCCACAGACCTGGCGATCTTCGCTTTCACCCCCTCTGCAGAGATGACCACCCTGGCCTCTAGCTGCCGCGAACCGTCTCCCCGACCGACGGTGAGAATACTTCGCCCCCGTTCCCAGGCGAGATCGATCACCGGTGATCCTATCCATAGGTCTGCGCCCGTCTCCAGAGCCGCAGAGAGAAGGGCCCGGTCGAAGAGCCTGCGGTCCACCACCCAGGCCTTCTCCTTTTTGGCCCGAAAGGATAAACGATGCCCGCCCGGCGAATATATCGTGGCCCCGCGGACGCTTCTGATGGCGAAAGATCCCAGCTCCAGCTCCGACTCTTCGAGAGCCTCAACCCCCAGGAGCCCTGCACACTGGACCGGCCAGCCTGCGCCAGGATGCTCCTCCAGGAGGATCGTGCTGGCTTTGCACCCGGCGGCGTACTTGGCCGCCATGGATCCTGCAGGCCCGGCGCCGATCACGGCGACATCGTACCGTTCCATCTCACCGGGACTTCATCTGGCCAGGGGGATAGTCTTTTCCGTTCATCGGCCAAAGATTATTTCTTCCATAGTGGGGTGGGAATATAGAGATGTCTCAACTAGAGCTGTTGTGGTTATCCGAAGATGATGTCCGGTCTCTGCTGACCATGGACGACGCCATAGAGGCCGTGGAGGAGGCCTTCAGAGAAGACGGGCTGGGAACGACCCAGATGCCGCCCAAGTCTTACCTCTACTACCAGAGGTACAACGGCGACCTGAGAACGATGCCCGCCTACCTGGAAAACCAGGATGCTGCAGGGGTGAAGATCGTGAACGCCCACCCTGGCAACCCGAAGGAAGGGCTGCCCTCGGTGATGGCGGTGATAATACTCAACTCGCCCCGGACCGGAGCGCCCCTGGCCCTCATGGGCGGAACCTTTCTCACCGGCATGAGGACCGGGGCGGCGGGGATGATCGCGGCTGGGTATCTGGCCAGGAAGGACTCCCGGACGGTGGGCGTCGTAGGAGCCGGTGCCCAGGCCAGGACCCAGCTCCTGGGACTGAGCAGACATTTCTCCATCGAGACTGTGAAGGTGGCCGACCTGGACCAGGACCTATGCCGGGAGTTCGAGAAGGACTGCAGGACATTCCTCGATTGTGACTACCAGCTCACCACCTCTGCAGAAAAGGCCTGCGACTGCGACATCCTGGTCACAACCACGCCCTCGCGCCGTCCTGTGGTGAAGAACGACTGGGTATTTGAGGGGACTCACATAAACGCCATCGGTGCCGATGCCAAGGGAAAACAGGAGCTGGAACCGGAGCTTCTCCTGCGGGCGAAGGTTGTGGTGGACAGCACCGCCCAGGCCTTCCACTCGGGCGAGGTTAACGTCCCCCTATCACAGGGGATACTGGACCCGGAGAATATCTACGCCCAGATCGGTGAGATCGTCGCCGGGAAGGTTCCGGGGAGGGAGAGCGATGAGGAGATCACCGTATTCGACTCCACCGGTCTGGCCATACAGGACATATCCACCGCGATGAGGATCTACCGGAAGGCCGTAGAGAAGGGCCGGGGAACGATGCTGGGCTTCCTCTGAGTCCGGCACGCGGATAATCGATATATGATATACGGATAAACATCCTACCATCTATGTACGCAATCATCGCCTGTGGTATCTTCGAGCATGAGATCGAGAAGATCGCCGACGACCTGGACTTTCCTTTCGAGGTGCACTACCTGGAACCGGGACTGCACGTCGACTTCGACGATCTGGCCGCGGCACTGGAGGCAAAGCTGGAGGAGTGCAGAGATTGCGATGGCATCATCGTAGGCTACGGCCAATGCCATCCTCAGATGGATAAGATCCTCTCTCCTTACAAGGCTGTGCTGCTGGAATGCCAGAACTGCATCGACGCTTTGATTACGCGAAAGGAAGTGGAGGATGTAGCCAAACGGGGTCTGTACTTCTACCTCTCTCCGGGCTGGATTGAGAGCTGGAGAGACATGTTCGCCAGGCTCGGCTGGGACCAAGAGGAGGTTCGCATCCAGCTCGGCCCTTTCAAGGGTACCATCTTTATCGATACATTGAATAACTCCGAAAAGTATGAACATGATCTGATAATGTTTCTCGACTACACGCTGCTTGTTTACGAGATAATGCCGGTCGATCTGGACCATTTCAGGTCTCTGATCGAAGATGCGAAAGAGAGATTGGAGGAGTGATTTTGGACGAAGATCTTGAGATGATAAAGAAGAAGAAGCTTGAAGAGATGACCAAGAAGTTCAACGAGCCGGAGGTGGCCTTCCCCGAGGTGCCTATCGTGCTGACGGACGGCTCGCTGGAAGCAGAGGTGGCCAAGTATCCGCTATTGATCCTGGACTGCTGGGCAGAGTGGTGTGGTCCTTGCAAGATTATCGGGCCGGTGATAGAGGAACTGGCGAGAGATTACAGAGGAAGGGTGGTATTCGGAAAGCTGAACGTGGACGAGAACGGCCGGACCTCCAGAAGGTACAGCATCATGGCCATACCGACCCTGCTGGTATTCAAGAACGGTAAGCTGGTCGATCAGCTGGTGGGAGCCTACCCCAAGTCCACGCTGGAGAACAAAATTCAGAAGTATCTCTGAGGCAAGTTACCTCAGAGATATGACTTCGCCGATCTTAGGAGAGGACCTTCGATGGCACGTTGTAGGTTGGTTTAGTCTCGGTGGTGAGATCGGCAAGAGGTTTCTTTTTGAAGTACATGTCGACCTTGTAGAGTGACTTATTCTTGGAATAGGCCTGTAAGTCGTAGAGCGGTCTGTTCTTGGAATAGGTCTGGAGATCATAGAGAGGGCTATTCTTGGAGTAGACCTGGAAGTCGTAGAGCGGTTTATCTTTGGTGATCTCCTGGATGTCATAGAGCGGCTTGATATCCATACCCAGCGCGATGGGCTCCAAGGGTTTGAACACGCGCTCGTCTGCGAAAACAGGCGATGCCAGTGCGAAGAGCAGCAACATCACCGCGAAACATGCCGAATGGCGGACTTTTGCACTCATTAAATTCCTCCGTGGTCGTACATGGGCTCGCATGATATAAAAATTTTGGTTTTGTACTTGTATATAATGTATAACATTATATACTCCGAGCGAAACCTAACCCTTGCGTCTTCTGACGACCAGTATCGAGAACGCGGCGAGCAGACCGAGAAGGCCGAGGATGGGGGCGGTCGGCGAGCTTTCCTTATTCTCCGGCACCTCGACGACAGGCGGCCTGGGCGGTATCTCCGCCTCGATTATGCTCTCCTCGAAATCTATCACATCACCATCTATCCCCAGAAGCAGGATCTTGAGGTGATATAACCCGGGTGCTAGCGTATCGTTCCAGGAGATCTCCACGGTCTCATCGTCATCGGTCAACAAGACAGGCGTCTTCTCCTCTATCGAGGTGATGACGCTGCCGTTCTGGGATAACACGAACCTTAGAGTCCCCTCGAAAGGCACTCGGGAGTTGCCCACAACCGTGGCGCTGGCCCCTGTCTCGTCCTCGTAGGTGTCTGTTATCTCGGCGTCATCCGTTGCAACGAAGGGGTTCATGAAGACCCTCGTCTGGTTGTTCCGGGCCTCGACTATCTTGACCCTTCCCCGGTATTCCTCGTTATTTTCCAGGAGCTGCTTCCAGTCGTGGTCTATCTGGGTAGGGGAGATGGCGCTACTTGATATGGGCAGAGATTCATCCTTCGAGATGTAAAGGGCCTTGTTATCTTTTATGAGCATGTAATAGACGTCTGCCACCGCGAGATCCCTGGAATGCATCAGGAGATGGGCGCCCTTATTATCTGCACGAAAATCTCTCACGTCAAACCTGAGAGGGACGCGCGCACCATAGTAAAAGTCGAAGCACCTCTCGGAGACTATCTCATCGTCCTTCGACAGCCTGGCACAGGCACTGTAAGAGCCCTCTTCGGCACCAGGAACGTCCCATCTCACTATCCAGACGCCGGGCCCATTCAGAACTAGACGTTCGGCCTGGATGACCTCGTCCGAGAAGAGCAGATCCACCTGGAGGGTGTAGCCGTCAACGTCTCCTTCTACGGTCACGTCAGATGACTGAAGATCGGAATACAAATCCACCACCTCCTGAGCCTGAGCCGGTGCAACGATGATGATCAGCAAGATCACGAACCAAGACGAGAGCGATAACCTCATGACAACTCCGGACCGGATTTGATCTGAGGACTTTTAAAATTAACCCTGCGTAGGGCGGCAGGTCCCGAGCGACATGTGGAAGCCCTGGAGCCGTAGATATCGAGACGCGTCAAAACTGTTCCCAGCCAGCACTATACAGTAACTTCGAATACTAATGAGTTTTGACAGGGGTACCCCTAAATGCAACTCTCATGTGTGTAATTTACTATCTCTCGTGCCATCTATTCCTCAGATGTTAAAATAGCACCACATTCACTACATGCCACCCACCACTAAGGTGCGCGGACAGGGCGAGACCGGCCCCGAGCGCTGACCGGAACATATCCTTTTATTTCCGATCCACTCGCCACCCAAGGTCCAGCGCTTATCAGGTTCTGCGGAGCAATAAACAACGTCATCAGTACGTCCCGCCGTAGGCAGGCGCAGGATCGCCTGATGCCCCCGCCACTTCTCCATGAGGCGCGGCACTCCTCCAAGAGGCTGTTGTTTGCAACGTTGACGATGGCATCGACCTGTTGGGTGGTGATGTCGCCTCGTATGACTTCGATTTTGTTCTACATCCTGCGGACACCTTTCAACATATAAAACCGAAATATCACAAATATATGTTGCCTATACCGGAGTTAAACTCGAACAAAATTATGTGGTAGTGATGATATTAAGACGAGCTAATCACCCATAACGTTTGGATCGATAACTCATATAGAACTGTATTTATCTGGAGGATCAGAACCTGAAAAGATTCTTATAATCGATAAACCTCCAAAACCTCCACCATCTTTCCCACAAACACATAAAAATCTTGTAAATTGTTTTTGAGTATCTCAAAAGCAAGTCTGTCGTCTATCCTTCCATACCTGTGAACCACGATATTCCTGAAACCCCTCATCCATTTCAGTTTATCTTTCATCTCTTCGCTCAAAATCTTATCCTTTACCAGATTCGTTACGATATCCTCATCATCATGTGGGACTCCAAGCTCAAGGTCTGTGTTTATGATGGCGCAGATATCAAAGACGTTTTCTATGGAAAATTCCACTCTTTTATAGATTCCATCCTTGATCAGTCCAAGGTCTGAGAACTCCTCAAAAGTCTCCGGTAGATGATCTTTCACCAGCCTGATGCTCTCCTCTATCTCTTTCATCTTTGTCCTGATTATATCCTTTCTAACAAGACCCTTGCTCATGTAATCACCTTTTCTCCGATGTAATCGTAGAATCTGTGTTTAAATGCCTCAAAATCCTTTATCGTATCGATGGCTGTCTCGTATAAGAATTGTTTATCCTCGCAGTAAAGCACCTCCCCCATTAAGACCTCTCTTCTCAGATAAAGCGGAAGAAGCTGGAATATCTGGATATCGTAGGTATCATCAAAAAGTTCTGAGAGCACCTTAAACCTGAACATTGAAGATTCTTCAGCACTTCCATTATAGTATATGCAGAGGTCTATATCTGAATCTTTCCGCATCTGCCCGGACGAGGCTGAACCATAGAGGATGATGAATTTTACATTCTCAAACCTCTTCATGCGTTTGATCTTCTCTATCGCTCTCTTTATCCTCGCAAGCATTATAAACCTCTATAAACTTCTCAATAGATTCTCACCCAATACAACATTATCTATCCTGAAGCGGGCGACGAAAGATTGGAATATAGGCCCATCACCTCCTGAGCCTGAGCTGTGCAACGATGATGGCCAGCACGATCGCGAACCAGGACGAGAGCGATAACCTCATAGCAACTCCGTGCCGGTTTCGATCTGAGGTCTTTTAAAATTAACCCTGCATCTAGAGCGACAAAACCGTGGCCGGGCGGCAGGTCCCGGGCAGAATGGTGGGCTTAACCGATGACCAATGAATAACGTCCCGGATACCTTCTGTAACGGACTTCCCGGAATGAGGCCTGCGCACCCCCTTGATACAGGCCGACCCTCGGCTGCAGACCAGCGCCCGACCGGGTCCCAGGTTCGCCACATGCAGAGCACGACCCCCCAGTACGGGACACGTTGCCCTGAGCCTGCGGGGCGGTGTGCACGAACCCGTGCCGGACGCCGTTTTTTCGGCGCCAGCCCCGATATCCTACCCACCGTCCGCCTACGCTAGCAGCATCCTCATGCCCGGCCTGACTTTTTCCACTTGATCTTATCGCCCTTGATCTTGACTATCCCCCTCTTCTCCAGACCTTTGGCGATCTGCTCTGCCACAGAGTACCCATCGATCTCCATGACAACGTCGTCCATATCACTCTTAGTGACACACATATCCTTGAACTCGTCGAGGTCTACCTTTCTCGAACCTGATGGCGGCTCAAAGAGGTTGGCAACCAGCATCCCCAGCGCCACGATGGTCATATGCTCCTCAGAATAATCGTCCACGAACTCGTCGTCGATGTCATCTATCAGAGGTGCATCGATCTCATCTATGTAGACATCGAAGCATCTATAAAGTTCGAAGGAGAGTTTGGTCTTTATCAACGGATGATCCAGCTCGTACTCATCCGGATCTACGAGGATGCTAATCAGCGGATCGTCATCAAGCTGCCTTGCCTCATCGAGATCGAGCTCATTGAGCTGGATAACATTCTCGGCAAATAAGACGGCAAGAAGATTATTAAATACATCGTCCACCAACTCTATCTGTTCGGTGACCAGTTCATCGTCATCATCATCATCATCAGCCTCAGCCTCAGCATCTTCTTCACAGTATTCCTCAGCGTCTTCCTCGATCTTTTCCTCGTCGTATCCCCCTTCGCTGGAGGGATCTGCCCAACCCTCGACGATTTCTTTCACCTGATCTTTTTTATCCATCCAGGCAGGATCCAGCACAGACCAGAACTGATCTCTGAACTCCTCACTGGATGTACCTGCCGCGAGCACCGTTCTCAGCGCATCTAGATACTGCTCATACTCTTCGATCTCGAAATCTTCCATCTCCTCTCGGATCTCGCTGAGCCTGCCTTCCAGGTACGCCGTCCCGCGCGTATTGACAGAGAGATAGGGCCTCAGCTCCACCCGGATACCCGCTGCCCTCAGGTAGCTGGCGACATCCTCAGCTTCATCTCTATCGTATTCTCCTAGCTTGAACATCGTACGGAGATCTACCAGGTTTTATTTAAACTGGTTGGTGTAGAAGAGAGTTATTATAAAATTTGTGGGCACAGCGCCGCCCGCTGCGCCCGTGCGGTTTTCATTGGAAGACCGATCATCCCCAAGTCCTGGATGTACCTCCTCGATTCGCCTCAACTAAAATTTCATTCTGGAGCAGCTGGTGGTTTCAGCAACACGAGGGCGACGACAATGCCGATTATCGCGAAGACTACTATAACTGGCAAGACGTTAATAAATTCGCCAGTTGTGTCTCTGACATAACCTGCAATTCTTGGCCCAATGAGTGCACCAGCGCCGTACGCCGTAAAGACCACTCCGTAGCAACGCGCATAATCCGCTGTGCCGAAGAACGTCGCAGTGGTTGTAGGTCCGATGGCCAGCCAGCCGCCCAGACATCCCCACAGGATGGCGAAGCTGAGGATGTATACAGGCTGGCTTGTGGGGGACATATACAGCAAGCCACATGCAGCCGCGATCAGCACGAAGGAGAGTATGGCTGTCTTTTGGGGATGTAGCTTGTCCGTCAGTGTCCCGAAGATGGGTCTACCGAACCCGTTGAATATGGCGAAGAAGGAGACCAGCATAGTTGCCGTCGCGGCCCCTACATGTACCATTTCCACGGCCACAGGCTTGGATATGGAGATTGCCATAAGTCCTGCGATACATCCGATGGTATAGCAGATCCACAGACCATAGAACGCGGGCGACTTCAGCATCTGTTCGCGCTTGAAATCAACAGTCACGTGAGCGCCAGCAGTGGGTGCAGGCGGCGTCCATCCCTTGGGAGTCCACCCGGCTGGGGGGAAGGTCAGCGGCATGGAAAGTATCACGATCAGTATCAGGAAACCAATGCCGAATAGTCGGAAAGTGTTCAGCACTCCAGTGCTCGTGATGAAGTAATTGGCCAGTGCGGCAGTGAATACTGCAGAGAAGCCAAATCCTAATACAGTAAAGCCCACTGCAGTTCCACGCTTGTCAGGGAACCATCTGGCAGCAACGGCAACAGGACATCCATAGGCTATTCCAACGCCCATTCCGCCGACGACGCCGTACATCAAATACAGCATGCTCACAGGGCTGGAGAACTGCGTCACCGTGGATGCCAGGAACCATCCCAAACCTGTAAGTAGCCCGCCAACCAGGGTTACCTTACGTGGTCCGTACTTCTCGATGTATGGGCCTGTCAGAACCATGGCGATGGCGAAGACGACCAGAAATACCGTGAACGGCATCAACATTTGTGCATACTCAACGCCCAAATTGAGACCGGCGGGGTCGTTGAATAGAGCCATTAACGGATTGACGAAGATGCTCCACGAGTAGATGCTGCCCAGGCACAAGTTGATTACCATGCCGCAGAAAACAAGTGCCCATCGCCCCTTCTCGAGCTCCATACCAAGTATACTATCACTGTCACTCATAAGTTTAACACCTCATAGTATCAGTAACATAATTTTCATCCAATTCAATACAATCTACACATCAACTAATAATTAGATCCACAGTCGAGCTTTTATACTCCATCCCTAACAAATATAGCCTCAAATATTTGATAGCCTATCCTGTAGGGGTTCCTCATCTATTTAAGATTAGCGCCAAGACATATCAATCGTACATTATATATTAAGAGGCGGGATGCCCCGGTGGTTATTGATACTTCTTTTATGGGGTGTACCCGACGAACATAATTAAAATATTATTATATATTTATATCGCGCGGGCTGTTATCGCCAAAAATATTGAAGCGGATTTCGAAAAAACCCACAAGATCCAAGATTCACCAACTGCAGTATTTAAAAGGTATTTAAAGATGGGAACTGGTTGACAGGTATTTGATAGGTACATATCTATGTACAGTCTGTGCCATCGAGATCTTCACAATCTTCGATGATAACCTCTTTTAGGTAGGAGAGTCGATTAGTATCTGGTGAAGTATTATGATCAAAAGCAACCCCAAAACTTCGTGGAACAGCGTAGAATCGACGCCTAAAATAGCAGATACCGCCTACATAGACGAGTCGGCCACGGTCATAGGTGATGTCAGGATCGGCGAGAGGGTCTACGTAGCGCCAGCCGTTTCCCTGAGGGCTGACGAGGCGACGCCGATAATAATCGGCGACGAGTGCAACGCTCAGGATGGTGTGATCTTCCACGGCCTGAAAGGTAGCTCCATCAAGCTGGGCCGCCGGGTCAGTGTAGCCCATGGAGCCGTGGTCCACGGTCCCATGAAGATCGCGGACGATAGCTTCGTCGGCTTCAACGCCGTGGTCCACGCATGTGATCTGGGAACAAGATGTTTCGTAGGCCATGGTGCCCTGGTCATCGGTGTCAACCTGAAGCCAGGCAGCTTCGTGCCCCCTGGTTCCGTGATCGACACCCAGGAGAAGGGAGACGCTCTAGGTCCTGTTCCCGATGACCTGAAAGGCTTCAACGAGGAAGTTGTGGGAGTGAACGTGGAGTTCGCCAGAATCTACCTCGCGAAGGAGAAGAACCGCTAGAGAGAGGGGTGGTGATCCCTCTCTAATATACAACGAGAAAAAATACAACAAGAAAATCCTCCATTCGGTCGGATTTACTTGAGCACATAAAGTTGTGCGCCGAGATAAGCTTGTAATGTCCAGCTGGTGGAAATCCAGCTTGAGGAAAGGCTAGCCACCACC
>JAUWQF010000014.1 GCA_030611205.1 Methanothrix sp. | reverse complement strand
GACTTGACTTTCAAAGAAACGCAAATCGCCACCTAATTTTTACTGAAAACCATTAGCAGTTGGACGTGTTGCTGTTCTATAATGTGTATGGCCTAACTTTTGATATCGATATAATGCCTTAATGCATACCGATTAAAACCGGTGACTATTTATACTTGTATGACCTAATACAGTTGCATGGTGTCGTTGAAAAAAA
Source organism: Methanothrix sp. (assembly GCA_030611205.1). Taxonomy (GTDB): domain Archaea; phylum Halobacteriota; class Methanosarcinia; order Methanotrichales; family Methanotrichaceae; genus UBA204. Next base: position 30,511 of record JAUWQF010000014.1, on the reverse strand, counting down.
AGAAGATCAGAGGCAACACCTATTGGTATGCCGTTAAAATGGCAAGAGTTAATGGCAAGCCAAAGCAAGTTTGGCAAAAATACATCGGAACTGCAGAAAAAATTGTAGAACTAAAAGACGCATCGAAAGATCTGCTATACATCAAACTAAAATCCTTCCAATATGGGAAAACTGCAGCCTTGCTCTCCATATCCGATGAACTGAACTTCATTGACATCGTAAACAAACACACCAACAAAAAGAAGATTGAAGGCCTGACAGTTGGTGAATACCTCCTCCTAAATATCATCGGAAGATGTGATGGGGCGCTATCAGAAAATGCCATGCAAAAATGGTTCGATAAATCATCATTGAATTTACTGTGGAAGTTTCCACATAAACTCACTTGCCAAAACTTTCTCAACCACTACAAATACATAGATCATGAAACTCGCAATAAAATTGAAGATGATGTCTGCAGAGTACTTACTGAGAAAGGCATAACACCCCATATACTTTTCCTCGATGAAACCAACTGGTTCAACTACATCAAAAAAGGCGAAGAATTACCACAAAATGGGAATAACAAACAGTACAGAAATCACATGAAACAGGTATGTATGGGGCTAGCCGTATCTGAAGATAATGTGCCATTCATGCATGAAGTCTACGAGGGGAACAAACATGATGCAAAAATATTCCCTGAACTGCTGGATGCACTCACTGAAAGGTTGGCCAATCTGGAAATAACGACTGAACACATGACACTGGTTTTTGATAAAGGAAATAACTCTCAAATGAACATCGAAGATGTGTTGTCCCGAATGCATGTTGTAGCTTCTGCAAAACACGATCAAGCGGAAGAACTTTTGAACATATCGCTTGAGGATTACAAATATTTGTACACAAATCCACAAGCCAATAAGATATACGGCTACAAGACAATGCATAAATTATTTGGACAAGAGTTTACTACTGTTGTTCTCTACAATGAAGCCTCGTACAAAAAACAGAGGAAAAGCTATGAGAAAAGAAAGGCAAAGATTTGGGAAAATCTTGAGGACTTGAAGAGAAGGCTGGAGAGCAATAGGGGGAAGGGACGAGATAAAAGCAGCGTGGAAAGGGAGGTCAATGATATTATTCGCAAGGATTTCAGATCAGTGTTTGGTTACAAAGTTGGCGAGATACCACAAGGCAAGAAAAAGCCGACCTTGGAGATATGGACCAAAAAAAAGGTGGAAGAGAGGCGCTATAGGGGTTTTGGAAAGACAATTGTTTTTACTGATCTGCATACCTGGCATTCCAAGAAGATTGCAAAGACATACAATCAGAAGTATCTTGTTGAAGATGATTTCAAGCTACTAAATGATGTACTTCTTGTTCCGGTCGGGCCGATTAATCACCATACGGATTTCAATATCAGGACACATATTTTCCTGTGCATCATAGGTATGATTTTCTACAGGTATATGGCATGGAAATGTAAACATCTTCGATTGAGCCTTAGACGACTTGTGGAGGAGTTGGAGGGGATACGTGTTGCTATTGTGAAGCAGAAGTCAGGTGGGAAAGTTGGGATAGTGCTTGAAGAGATGGATGCAAAACAAGCCAGATTATTCTCTTTGCTGGATTTGGGAGAATTTATGCCAAATTAAGTAAATCAATAGCAAGAGCGCTTATGTTTTGACAGGCCATACATTGATTGGGTTGCTTGATATTGTTTTTCACTGCATCTTTGAAAGTCAAGTTTGAAGTAAGTTGCATCGATAAGGACATAGGGGGTCGGGTGTTCGATGGGTCTTTTGAGGAATTCCTCGACTTTTTCATCGAGTTCTTTTGAAATGCGCGAGACGCTGGAGGGAGAAAGCTGATCAAGACCAAGATGGGAGACAATAGTCTGGACCTTTCGGGTTGAGACTCCCTGAATGTAGGTTAATACATTCAAGGCATTTCAGCCGTGTCGTGAGGTTGTGCCTCCATCTCGGCGTCGAGCCCGTATTTATCGCACCAAGTAAGCCGTGGATGAACGACACTATCGAGGACTTCAACGAGGATTTCGGAGAGAAGTTGTGGGAACGAGAACAATGGACAGATCTGGAACATATTCGGGGCGAGGCGAAAATCTTCCTGATGCGGCATAATAATCGCCAGGACTGGAAGTATAGGAAGACCGATCTGGATGCCATGCCGCGCCGCAAACTTCCGGAGGATTTCGAGATCGGTGCGAATCGTCTGCCAATCACAGAGGGCAAAGTGCACTTTATCCGACAGGTGAATGGAGATGGAACAATCAGTGTGCTGAATGAGGACTTTGATGCCGGCGAATCGTTGGCTTATGAATATGTCTGGGCTACTATCGACACAAAACATGAACAATTATTGATCTACTACCGAGAGAAGAACGCAGAAGTGGCGGGTATTATCAAGAGTTATAAATACAAGATCGGTTAAAATGTAAAAAGATTCGAAGAAAAGTTCTAAACAAGAAAAGTGTACACGATGTTATGGACCTAACATGCACTTGGGGTGTACACGATGTGTTGAGCCTTTCCATCTAAAGCAATTAGCTGTGTATTTCAGATATCTTGGCAGATGCTCTGATGAAGCGAATACGGATATCCGTTCATTCCTGCACCCCCAGAACCCTGACTCGTTCTGATCGGAGCATTCCAGATCAGTTACCTTTATGTGGGTTGGTGGGAGTAAACTGAAATAGTTACAGAGCGTGGTAAAAGATTTTTTAAAAACGAGGGTAACAGATGAGACAAGACGAAATGCTCAAAAAAGCTTATTTCAAAGAACAAAAAGGGGTCAAAATATTACATGTCAAAGGCGAACCGTACGAGATGGGGTATCAGCACGGCTATTTGCTGGCAGATAAAATAGACCTTATGATAAATAGAACCCTTTTGGCAACTGCCGCTTATGTCGCCCAGCAGACGGGTTCGGATATCAAAAGGGCAGAAGAAATGTTGAGGATAGGACAAGAAAAGGCCGAACCTCATCTGCCAATAGAATTTAAAGAAGAAATGGCAGGGATTGCAGATGGTGCAAAGGACGCTGGATCGGACGTTACCCTGGAACAGATCTTGCTTTGGAATACCAACTATGATCAGTGGTGCATCTATTGCCATCCTCATTATTGGCAGTGCAACGACGAAGAGAGTTCGAATCCTTTGGTAACAACTCGACTGCCCGGTGGTGGATGCAGCAGCTTTTGCGCCTGGGATGAATGGGCCGGTGGCGACGGTAAATTGATTTTCGGCAAAAATGAAGACAACTTCAACATGCCTGAGCAATTGGATAATCGAATGATGGTCATAGCCGACCCGAACGATGGATTCGGTCATGCCTTTTTGACTTATCCAGGGATGATCGGGCTGGATGGCGGCGTAAATGAAGACGGTTTCGAGATGATGACGCAACTGAACTCCATGCAATATGAGAGTATGGAGGGCTGCGGTATTGGAATATTTACCCGCCTGTTGCTTACTCATGCGAGCACGGTGGATGATGCCATAAAAACTTTTCAAAATCACCCCCGTTGTGCAGGCATCGCATACCACGTGGCAGATGCAAAAGCCAAAAAGGCGGCAGTTGTTGAAACATGCTCCAAAATGGTTTCTGTTCGTCATCCCATGCCCGAAATAAAAGCCATATGGCAAACCAACCATTCCAACTGCTATCCCGGCTGGATGGGCTATTCGGGGTATGACATGGTTGCAGATCAGGCCATTGTGAACGAACTAGATGACATATTTACCGTGGAACGCTGGCAGAACAGCCTCAAAGACCCATACAACTTTTACGTTCAAGCTCCCAGTCGTTTTGAACGATATGGACAGTTGATCCACCAATATTATGGAGATATAACTCCCGAAAATGCCATGAAAATATTAACTGACCGCTACGATCCTTATACGAGAATGACCCGTCCAAAGCATCTTCCTTCTTGGACTAACAACATCCTCTGCACCATATGTGCATTGTATCCTGATTTTGCATATAATGCGAAAGATCCGTTGGGTGATTTTAAGGCCCACATAGCCAACATGTGGAGTCTCGTGGCTTATCCTGAAACCGGCGATATCTGGTTGGCAATAAAAGACTTCCCGGCGCAGTATGGTGGATATGAACATTTCAATCTGAAGGATTTGTTGAATCGTTAGCATCGAAACCAGATAGTCCAAGATTGTGGTTATAGATGCGGTCTGCGACCATGGATGTTACCTGGCATCCTGAAAGACGTCAGCTCTTCTATATTTTTCAAAAATCGATGAGCGACCGCTGGGACCTGCTTTTTTCGTTCTTCGAACGTATGTAATCAGGCAGCGAGATCGTGCCGTACCTCCCGCCACCGCCCGGCTTTACCACCACCGCCCCCGACCGGAAGGCCTGGATGGCTTCGATCACCCTCTCCTCGGCCTTCAACTCCGAGAGGTCGGCCTCCACCAGGACCTCGATCTCGCTCTTTCCTGCGATAAGCTTGTTCCATCTCTTCTGCACCCCGGCGGTGTGGGCGCTCTTGTGACCGATGGCCATGGCGATTATCTCCGCCAGGGGTATGATATGTAGATAAGGCGGGCGGTGATCGGGGTGGACCGGCTCCGGATCGCCCAGCATCTCCACCCTGTCTTTCACCCCCAGCTTTATGCTTCCTCCACACTCGCACCGGCCCGCCCGATCCTTCATCTCCTCCGGAGAATACTGGCGATAACACCGGGTGCAAGCGGTCCTGTTATACTTTCCTTCATCCGGGTAGAAGCCCACATTGAGGGTTGGACCCCGGCCACCTTCGCGCCCGACGGCCTTCTTCAGCTCCTCGAAGCTGAGGTCCTTCAGCTCCATCTGGTTGAACTCCCGGCCCAGCTTATCGGACCAGGGCGAGTGGGCGTCGGAGTTGGTCAGGAATGTCTTCTCTCTCAGCTCCGGTATCCTGTCCGCATAATCCGAGTCGGCACTCAGCCCCAGCTCGACATAGAGGACCTTTCCTGCCAGGTCGCCGTAACAATCTCCGAGCGAGGAGTAATGGGCGTACATGCCCGTCCAGGGGGTGAAAGCGTGGGCTGGCCCTATCATGCAACCTGCTTCCAGAGCTACGTCTGCGATCTCAGGGGGGCTCATGCGCAGGGCGGGCCTACCATCGATCTCCAGGTTGGCGGACCGGGACGAGAACGCCTCTCTCAGCTCCGTGGCCTTGGAAAGATCCGGGACCAGTATCAGATGGTGCACCCTCTCCGAGTCCTCCACCTCGGTGGTCAGAACGAAACCGGTATCGTCGAGAAAGAATAGGCCGTCTCGCTCGTGGAGCCGTCTCACCTCCGATATCCACCTGGGGTGGAGACAGTCGCCGGTGGCCACGATCTTTATGCCTTTCCGGGCTCCTTCCCTGGCGATGGTGGGAAGGTCCATCCTCTTGGAGGTGGCTGCAGAATACCGGGAGTGGATGTGGAGGTCGATGTTGGTCCTCATCTGCTTGTTAGAGGTCTACTCCAGGATAAACCCTTTATGCTGTGGTGATGAGTCCTCTTATCGTGTCAGTCGACCTAAGAGACCTTCTGGAAAGCTACGCTCGGGGCGAGGTCGCCCTGGACGAGGTTCTACGCCAGATCAGGCTCGTCAGCTACAGGGCTGTGGGCGAGATGGCCAAGATAGACCATCACAGGGCCGACCGGACCGGTGTTCCCGAGGCCATCTTGGCGGAGGGCAAAGAAGAGGCCGACCTGGCCAGGATCGCTCTCACCCAGCTGGATGCGGCGGGTCTGGCGCTCATCACCCGCGTCACCGACCCCCAGCTCCAGGTCCTCCGGAAACTCGACCTTCCTCATGGAGCCGAGTTCAGGTGGGAGGAAAGGGCCAGGATGGTGGTACTAAGCTCGAAGAAGGTGCAACGGTCAGGAGGCAAGGTGGGGGTACTTTCCGCAGGAACCGCCGATATACCGGTAGCAGAGGAAGCAAGGGTCACCGCCGAGGTGATGGGATGCGAGGTGGTGACCGAGTACGATCTGGGTGTGGCCGGTATCCACAGGCTCTTCCCTTCCCTGGAGAAGGTCATGGACGCAGACGCCTTGGTGGTAGCGGCCGGTCGAGAAGGCACCTTGCCGACGGTGGTGGCCGGCCTGGTGGAGGTCCCCGTGATAGGACTGCCGGTATCCACGGGCTACGGCGCGGGAGGCGAGGGCCAGGCCGCGCTTCTCTCCATGCTCCAGTCCTGTTCGGTCATGGCGGTGGTGAACATCGATGCAGGTTTCGTGGCAGGAGCATTCGCCGCGAACGTCGCCGACAATTGTGCCAGAAAACGAAATATGTAAAAATTGTCTTGGAATGATCTGTAGAAAACTATATATGCAACCAAATAGATAGTGGATATTCGAGCGGGTATACTCGTTTTTACTAACCCCCACTCCCCTACCCGCTCACACCTATTCATACCTTTTAAATACGGTACGGTACGGTCTTGATCTACTTTGAACCGCGTATTCGAGGTGAGCGAGCTGAACGCCCGGATCCGAGACCGTCTGGTCACCGACGGGCGTCTCTGCGACCTCTGGGCCCAGGGCGAACTCTCGGATGTGGTGAACCACCGTTCCGGTCATCGTTATTTCACCCTAAGGGACAAAGAGTCCCAGATATCTTGTGTTCTCTTCCGGAACCACGGTCGGAGCCTGAGGTTCGACCTGAAGGACGGACTGAACGTCTTGGTCTTCGGAGATCTGGAGTTCTACCGGCCCCGGGGTCAGGTCCAGATACTGGTCAGGGCGGTAAGGCTCGATTCCGGTATTGGCAGCAAACACCTGGAGCTGGAGATGCTGAAGAAGAAGCTCGCTGCCGAGGGGTTATTCGACCAGGACCGGAAGAGGCGGCTTCCCCCCTATCCGCGCAGGATCGGTGTGGTGACTTCGCCGGACGGTGCCGCCCTCAGGGACGTGCTCCGGGTCCTCGGCCCCTATCCGGCCAAGATAGTATTATCTCCAGCCCAGGTACAGGGAGACTCGGCCTCCGAGTCCATCGCCGCCGCCATCAGAGACCTCAGGGGAAAGGTGGAGGTGACGATAGTCTGCCGGGGCGGCGGGTCTGCGGAAGACCTCTGGCCCTTCAATACCGAGATGGTGGCCCGGGCGGTATCCCAGTCGGACTCTCCCGTGGTCACCGCAGTAGGTCATGAGACTGACGTGACCCTCGTCGATTTCGTGGCAGACGAGAGGGCTCCCACGCCGTCGGCTGCGGCGGAGCTGGTGAGGCCGGACCTATCCTTGATCAAGGAGGACCTGATCAAGACCGAAGGCCGGATGGCCCGGGCCTTGGCCGCCAGCCTGGAACGTAGACAAGACCGTCTCGTCTATCTGGAGAAGCGCCTATCCGGTCGGATGATGAAGGGTCTGCTCAGGGAGCAGAGGCAGCGACTGGATAGGGCCTCCGAACGTCTCGTCTCTGTCATGTGGCAAAGATGGGAACGTCTCCATGCCGACCTGGTGACAAAAGAGGGACGTCTATCCTCGGTGAGCCCCCTGGCCACCCTGTCCCGGGGATATACCATGGTCAGGTCAGAAGAGGGCCTGATCGCCAGGGCAGCAGACGCCCGGCTTGGCGAGGAGGTAGAGGTCGTATTCCAGGACGGTAAACTGGTCTGTAGGGTCATGGCCAGAGAAGTTCGTGGTTAGGAGGTGATATGGATGGATTCGATAGATGATGGTCTCGATCTGGAGTCTGCCTTCGAAGAGCTGGAGCAGATCGTCCAGGTTCTGGAAGAAGGCAACCTCTCCCTGGAGGAGAGCCTGGAGGTCTTCGAGCGGGGCGTATCTCTGGTTAGGGTCTGCAACGCCAGCCTGGACAGGGCAGAACAGAGGATAGAGTGTCTGACCGGTGGACTACCCAGCGACATAAACGGTTAGACCGTGACCGTGACCTCCAGGGCGGGGGCGCCGGTCGCGGCGGTCTCCATCTTCAACACCCCGCGCCCGGGATCACGATCTATAATAAGCATTGAGCTCTTTATGACATTATATATTATTTATTTATTGATTTGTTGGAACATTTAATACTGAATATCTCCCGTGTCTGAGGAATGAAATAGGCCTGAATAGTTACAATAAATTATTTATAGGATTAAGATTTACCATGATTAAAATTCAAATAATAACGCGGTGGTATGGATGAAAGAGAGCACAGTGAAAGTTCTAGATGATAAGGATCTGGAGTTCGCCGAAACTCTGCGGAGCTTGGGCGTGCAGCGTAACGTTGCCATCCTCATAACGTACCTAGCAAACGTGGATGAGGCGTCTTCGAGAGAGATCGAGATGGGTTCCGACCTGAGACAGCCCGAGGTGAGCATAGCGATGCGCACCCTCCGCGAGAACGAATGGGTTAACGAGAAGGAGATCAAGAGAGGGGGCAAAGGCAGACCCATGAAGGTCTACACTCTGCAGACTCAGATAGACAATATAATAAAGCACTTCGAGGAGGAGAAGCAACAGGAGTCTGCCCATACTATGGAGAGCATCCAGAAATTGAAGGACCTCATATCCACCTGAATATCCATTCAGGTGAGGACCTTCTTTTTGTATGACCAGGCGCCCCTTGGCCGGACCGGTCTCTTAGCCAATTCTTAGCCAATAGTAGAAAGCCATAAAGCCATCTTTCCTGTGGGGATCACAGCCTCATCTCGATACCCTCGTCTGCCAGGCGCCTCTTGACAGAACCGATATTTTGTTCGTCGTAGTGGAAGATGCTGGCCGCCAGAGCGGCAGAGGCCCTAGTCTTCTGAAATACCTCTAGCATGTGATCCACATTGCCACATCCACCGGAGGCGATCACCGGTATCCTGATCTTGCGAGAAACGGCGTCGGTCAGAGGTATGTCAAAACCGTCGTAGGTACCATCCCTGTCCATGCTGGTGAGCATTATCTCGCCCGCGCCCAGCTCCTCGACCTTCTGCGCCCAGGCGATGGCGTCGATCCCTGCAAACTCCCTGCCGCCATAGAATGAGCACTCGAACCAGCACTCCCCCTCGGGGGTATCCACCATGATCCGACCCTCTTCTCGTCCGGGCCTACGCTTGGCGTCTATGGCCACCACACAGGCCTGGCTCCCGTACTCGTCGGCGATCTCGGTGATGATCTCCGGTTGCCTCAGGGCGGTGGTATTCATCGTGATCTTGTCAGCACCGGCGTTGAAGATCTTTCTGGCGTCCTCTACCGTCTTTATCCCGCCGCCGACGGCCAGAGGCACGAAGACCTTCTCCGCGGTCTCTCTGATCACGTTGACCATGGTCTCTCGACGCTCATGAGAGGCAGTTATGTCCAGGAAGATTATCTCGTCGGCACCTTCTTTGTAGTAACGGTAGGCCAGCTCCCAGGGTATGCCGGCGTACCTGATCTGCTTGAACTCGATCCCCTTCACCACCCTACCCTGGGGAACGCCCAGGTCGCAGTCGAGACAGGGGATTATCCTTCTGGCTAACATCTCGTCAACCTCACAAAGTTTTCCAGGATGGTGAGACCCTTTTGTCCCGACTTTTCGGGATGAAACTGGACCGCGGAGAGGTTGTCCCTGGAAATGGCCGCGGTCATCTCCAGACCGTAGTCCGTTGTGGCGGCCACCACCGACGGGTCCTGGGGCACGCAGTAGTAGGAATGGACGAAGTAGAAGCGATCTTTGTCGGAGATGCCGTCCAAGATCTCCGCGTCTTTCTTGATACGAAGCTCGTTCCAGCCCATCTGGGGCACCAGAAGGGCAAGGGTATCCGGCAGTCGCACAACCCGGCCTTCGACCCATCCGAACCCCTCTTCGGGGCTTTCCTCGCTCCTCTCGAAGAGGACCTGCATCCCCACACATATGCCCAGCATCGGGGTCCCTCTCTCCAGGACTTCGATAAGAGATCGCCTGAAGGGGGCGAGACGCTGCATACACCGCCCGAAGGACCCGACCCCGGGGACCACCACGCCGGTCGCCCGGGCCAGTTCTTCCGGATCGCTGATCCTCTCCGGGTGGCCGCCGACATGGTGGAGGGCGTTGTAGATGCTGAAGAGGTTTCCTACCCCGTAATCCACGATGGCGATCTTCAAGATTAACTCACCTGCAAATGTAAATATGGATGTTTAGACTGCCGGAAGACTATATCCTGCGAGCCTATATAACCTTTTCAGGAGCCATTTTTAGAGCTCTCGGCACAGGACCGCTCAGCGACGGGAAGGAGGCGATCGGCTGGTCGGTGCTGCTTTCGCTTCTGCGACGCGGGAGGCGGGGGTGCACCCGTCCGGCCGGTGTAGAAGCATACCTATATCCCCGTTCTGGCGTAGCTATAGCGTATTGCGCATGAACCTCCTGAGAAATTCCGCTGCCGTGCTGACCCTGGCCGTCGTTCTGGGTTTCTTCATCCCAGGTCCCGCCCACCGGTACGAGTTCTTGATAATACCGGCGCTCTTCATGATGATGGCCTTCTCCATGGCCGGGATCGACCTCAGGGTTCCAAGGCCAAAAAGAGCCGTGATCGGGTTTTTGCTGAACTACCTCCTCCTCTCGGGATTCATCCTGGCGCTCTCTTATATCTTGGAGCAGGAGCCTCTCCGCCAGGGCTTCGTGGTCATGGCCGCGGTCCCGCCGGCGGTCGCCATAATCCCGCTGGCGAAGCTTCTGGACGGCGACGTTGGGCTCGCCCTCTACTCAGAGGCGCTATCCTACCTGGCCTCGCTGCTTCTGATGCCGGCCATCATATTCTTCTTCACCAGCAAGGCCGGCGTGGGCGTCTGGGATACGGTGAAAATCGTGCTGCTCCTGATAGCCCTCCCCATACTGGCATCGAGGCACATTGACAGACTGAAGATCGATCCCGTCCTGCCGATCAACGCCGGGCTCTTCGTCGTCACCTACATAGTCGTGGGGCTGAACAGCGATGCCATCACAGGCGAGCTTCCCGGCGTGGCCTTCATAGCGGTCGCCCGGACATTCTTTTTGGGCGCGATGGTGTACCTGGCAGCAGCTCTGGCGGGCGTCGACTACCCGCGGCGGATCACCTACACCCTCCTGGGATCCTTCAAGAACCTCGGCCTGACCGCCACGGTGGCGCTCCTCCTCTTCGGCCCCAAGGCGGGCATACCCGCAGCATTCTGCATCCTCACCGAGACCGCCTTCTACATCCTCCTCTCGGTGCTGGCCAGGCGGCGCGGAGGCGGAGGCCTCTTATTTTCGTGAATGGGTGGGTGGTACGCCAGCGTTCGATCTTGGATCTGCGACCGGAGTTTATAAGATGTGAGAACAGACTTGAAAATCCAGGTGCCTTACCGCTAGCGATTTGATTTGAAACTGACGAAGATGGGTTAGTATATAGAGCAGTACACCCTCAGGTACTGGTAAGTTGAAATGCTTCATAATATTTTCAACTAAGTCTACTATTCTTTCAGCTCTAGCTCTGTCTACCCACTTGCCAACAGTTTCCAGGATCTGAACATGCACAACCTCCAGCAAGCAGACGACCTTCAAGTAAATGTTCGCTTACGCTCACATTTACTTGAGCACATAAATTTATACATTATATACAAATATATAAAAACATATACAAAAACAAAACGGAAAACTTATATATTTTGAGAGGGGGGGTAAGTTGACATTAGTCGTGTAAGACAAGGATCGGCTGTGCATGTGCGTTACTGAACGTAGACCCTAAATGTTAACAATTCTTCTAAAGGTGTGGATATGAGACTGTTGATAAAGCTTATGATGGGCGCGTTGCTCATCATGAGTCTCATAGGGGTTGATGGCAAAGACTCGCAAGACATAGAAGGCGAGATCGCTAACCACGCCGATCTGAGCGGTGTAAACTTAACCGGCAGGGACCTCAGCGGTGCAGATCTGGACAGGTCAGATCTCTCTCATTTGAGGCTGAACCATTCCGACCTCTCCCATGCCTCCCTCAGATCTGCCTGGCTCATGCACTCAGACCTCCTGCATGCCGTATTGATGGGTGCAGATCTTACCGGAGCAGACCTTCGGGGCGCAGATCTCACCGGAGCCGACCTCCGGGGTGCAGATCTGACCGGGGCCAATCTTTCAGAAGCCGAAATGAGCCGGTCCAGCCTACAGGATACCCTTATGGTGAGGGCCAACCTGGAAAGAACAAAACTGGTAGGGGCGAACCTTGAGGGTTCAAATCTCACAGAAGCCGATCTATCCGGGGCCGACATGCAGGAGTCCAGGATATGCGGGGCCAATTTCGTAGCAGCCAGTCTTAGAGAAGTAAATTTGAGGTCAGCAAACTGCACCGCTGCCGATTTCGCAGGTGCTGATCTGTCAGGGTCGTTGATGACGAGGATTCGGCTGAGGAATGCTAATCTGGCGGAGGCGAACCTGACCGGTGTGAACTGCAGTGGAGCGAGCTTTATCAACGCAACCCTTCCTGGAGCCGATCTATCCGGGGCCTTGCTGGTGTATGCCAGGATGACAGAAGCTAACCTGACATACTGCCGCCTGGTAAAGACGGATCTGACGAACGCCCAGCTGGAGAACTGCGATCTATCCGGGGCCGACTTTACCGATGCCCGGCTGGTTGGAACGAACCTGATCGAGACAAATATGAGAGATGCTGAGCTGTCCGGGGCGAACCTGATGGGGGCGCGCATGAGCTGGGCAGACCTCAGTGGCTGTCGCCTCTCGAAAGGGATATTGTCGAGAGCAGAGTTATACAGAGTCGATATGAGCGGTGCAGACCTGAGCGGCTCGGACTTGACCAGAGCCTACATTATGTGGAGTGATCTGACCGGTGCAAACCTGAACAACGCCAAACTTAACTATGCCGATATGACCGAGTCCGACCTCTCCGGCGCAAGTCTGGTTCATGCAAAGCTGTTCCGTGCGGACCTGACGAGGGCAAACCTATCATGCACCGACCTGGCCGACACAGAACTCAACTCTGTTAGCGTGGTGGGAACTAATATGCATATGGCCAGGCTGGAGAATGCACGCTTCAACAAGCTCTATCTGACAGATGTGGATCTGAGGGATGCCGACCTCAAGAGGGTCAGTATGAACAACGTGACCCTGGATAACGTCAACCTCTCAGGTGCAGATCTCAGGTGGGCAGATCTGAAATTTGTTACCATCATGGAGGCAGATCTTCGTGGTGCCGATCTAAAGAGGATCAAATACGACAGCTTCACCCTCCAGCAGCTCTTGAACGCGGAGCTCGATGGCGCTATCATGGATGATGACTTGGAGGCCGACCTGGAAGAGCTGAGACGAAACCAATAGCGATTTGCAGATGATCCCCCATACGCCAAACGATGCCAAACTTTTTATCCCCCCTCCGCCGCCATCTTGTCCGGGAGGGACTTTCACGCAAGAAGATGTGATCGAAGAGCTCGGCATTACCCCGGTGCGGAGGATGAACAGCAGGGGGAACCTCGCGCCGCATCTATCTCTCCGGTTCGATTCTCATATGTTCTCCATCGATACCAGCCGATCTCCTAAGAAGTGCCTCCAGCCCGACGCCTACCTGATCACCCACGCCCACAGCGACCACTACGGCAAATCGGCCATGCTTTCGCCCCTGGCGATAGCCTCGGAAGAGACGGCACGCGCCCTGGAGATAAGATACGGCAGGGAGTACAAGGGAAAGACCTGCTCCGTGGGAGATAGTATCTTAGTCGGCGACCAGGTTGTGGAGACCTATCCGACGGGCCACACCATAGGTTCGGTGGCCTTCTTCTGGGAGAACGAGGTGGGAACAAAGACCCTGGTCACCGGGGACGTCAAGAACCATGACGCTCTGCCACCATGTGACCTGCTGGTCACCGAGGCCAACTACGGCGACCCCTGGGATCCTGCCTGCCGGTTCGATGACGACATAACCGCCTTCGGCGATGCCGTGGACTCGGGCGCCACCTTCGGAGCTTACGCGTTCGGGAAGGCTCAGCGGGCGGTGGCCCTGATCAGGGGTCTGGGATATGGGGACGTGATCGGGATGGACGAGCAGAGCCTCGCCCTGACCCAGGAGCTCATGCCTCAGTTCGGCCCCTTCACGCCCGCAGAAGATAACGGCACCGATATTACCGATATAAACGTGGTTACTCCCTGGAACCTTCCCCGGATGAGAGGCATGAAGTACGTCCTCACCGGCCGGAAAGACCTCCCCTACCCCAGGATCATGCTCAGCGATCATCTCGACTTCCGGGGTCTGATGAAGATGATCGAAGAGGCCTCGCCGGAGGCGACCGTAGTCTACCATCCAGAAGGCGAGAGGGCCAACAAACTGGCTTTGTACCTGCGGGATCAAGGACGAGACGCCATCTCCGTGAGCGAGGTGGAGAAGAGCTTCTACAAATAACCTTCAACAACCCTTTTATCCTCTCCTAATGATCTTTGTCCATGGCAATCCTTTCGGGTGCGGTGGGCGGCCTGGTCCTGCGAAACCCGGTGATGCTGGCGGCAGGCATCCTGGGCACCACCGGTTCGTCGTTGAGGAGGGCGGCCCGGGCCGGAGCGGGCTGCGTTGTCACCAAGTCCGTAGGCGCAACGCCCAGAGAGGGCCATCCTGGTCCCGTAGTGGTACAGGTGGAAGGCGGCCTCCTCAACGCCATGGGACTGCCCAACCCTTCCTACAAGATCTTCCAGGAAGATATCGACCTCGCCCGCCAAGGCGGCGTCCCCGTGGTGGCCAGCATCTTCGGCGACGGCCCGGAGGAGTTTGCCGAGGTGGCCTCAGGCCTGGACGCCGACTGCTTCGAGCTGAACCTATCCTGCCCCCACGCCGAACGCTACGGCTCGGAGATCGGCTGCGAGCCTTCAAACGTGGAGGATATCACCCGGGCGGTCAAGAAGAACGTCGACGTGCCCGTGTGGGTGAAGCTCACCCCCAACGTGGCCGATATAGTCTCCCTGGGCAAGGCCGCCCAGAGAGGCGGCGCCGACGCGGTGGTGGCCATAAACACCCTCAAGGCCATGGCCATCGACGTGGAGACGGGCCGTCCCATCCTGGGCAACCGCTTCGGCGGGCTATCGGGACCGGCCATCAAGCCCGTTGCCATCAGATGCGTCTTCGACCTATCTGCGACCCTGGAGGTGCCCGTGATCGGGGTGGGCGGGATCTCCTCCTGGGAGGACGCTGCAGAGATGATCCTGGCTGGGGCGCAAGGGGTCCAGGTGGGGACCGCCCTGGCCGGGGGATATGGCATCTTCGGAGAGATCACCGCCGGCCTGGAACACTACCTGGTGAGAAAAGGGCTGACCCTTATGGAGCTGCGGGGCGCTGCCGGGAGGACACCATGAGGCCGGTGAACGCGGTGATACGCGAGGTCGCAGAAGAGAACCCCACGGTCAGGACCTTCCGTTTCGATCCGTCCTTCGATCCGGTCCCGGGCCAGTACCTGATGGTCTGGGTGAGGGGAACAGACGAGGTGCCCATGGGGTTCTCCTACCGAGACGGTATCACGGTCCAATCCCTGGGCGAAGCCACGGAGGCGCTCTTCGGCCTGGGTCCGGGGGATAGCGTGGGCCTGCGCGGCCCTCTGGGCAACGGCTTCGACCTCGTTGGCGACCGGATCCTGCTCGTCGGCGGCGGGGTGGGCGCGGCTCCTTTGGCGCTTTTGGGCGAGCGAGCCAGAGAAGATGGTCTGGAGGTAACCTCCCTCATGGGGTTTCGGTGCCGCAGTGATCTGATCTTCAGGTCCAGGTTCGAGAAGATGGGCGACCTCGTCATCACCACCGACGACGGGTCCGAAGGGGTCTGTGGCCGGGCCTCTGTCGGCCTGGAACGCCTGGACCCTGGAAGTTACGACCAGATCTACCTCTGCGGACCCGAACCCATGATGATAGACGTCATCCGGAGGTGTCACGGCTCCGAGTCCAAGATCCAGGCCAGCATCAACCGTTACATCAAGTGCGGGATGGGCGTCTGTGGATCCTGCTGTCTCGATCCAGAGGGGATCCGGGTCTGCGTGGAGGGGCCGGTGATAAGAGCCGACCGGCTCTTGGAGAGCGAGTTCGGAAGGTACAAGAGAGGTCCCAGCGGCCTCAAAGAATACTGCGGGAGATGATATCTTGATAGTGAGGTTCAGAGAGGGCGATCGCATCGATAGCGGCTTTTTGAGTAACGATATTATCGAGACGTTGGACGGCGACGAGTGCCGCCTCGAAGAGGTGGAGCTTCTGGCGCCGGTCGAGCCTTCGAAGGTGATCTGCGTGGGACTGAACTATTCAGAACACGCCCGGGAGCTGGAGATGGACCTGCCCGAAGAGCCCATAATCTTCCTAAAACCCCCCTCGGCGGTGATCGGGCCAGGCGCGGATATCGTGATCCCCTCTGCGAGCAGAGAGGTGGACTACGAGGGCGAGCTGGCGGTGGTCATCGGCAAGAGATCCAGAAACGTCACCGCGTCGGAGGCGGAGGATTGCATCCTGGGTTACGCCTGCTTCAACGACGTTACTGCCCGCGATCTCCAGAGAAAAGACGGCCAGTGGACCAGGGCCAAGAGCTTCGACACCTTCGCGCCGCTGGGACCCGGCGTGGTCCCTGTGGACCCCGGCGACCTCAAGATCGAGACCAGGGTGAACGGCGCCGTCCGGCAGAGCTCCAGAACATCGGACCTTATATTCTCCGTGCCAGAGCTGGTGGAGTTCATAAGCGGGATCATGACTTTGGAGCCGAATGATGTCATCGCCACGGGAACGCCGCCTGGTGTGGGATCGCTTCATGGGGGGGACGTGGTCGAGGTGGAGATAGAGGGCCTGGGCACCCTCTGGAACAGGGTCCGTTGAGCCGTACCTCACCCCAGTATCTTCATCGCCTCTCCCACGCTCTGGTCCCTGTGAACTATCGCCGCGATGGCCTTCGTCATACGGGTAGGGTCCTCGTGCTGGAAGACGTTCCTCCCGATGGCCACGCCCTTGCCGCCAGCATCGATCGCCCCGCGGATCATCTCCAGGAACTCCTCGTCGGTCTCGGTCTTGGGACCACCGGCCACGACAACGGGCACCGGGCATCCTGCGACCACCTCTTTGAAGGTGTCCGGATCGCCGGTGTAGTTCGTCTTTATAACGTCTGCGCCCAGCTCGGCGCCCGCCCGGGCGGCTAGGGCCACCACGTCGACGCCGTTGGGGTCGATGATCTTGTCTCCTCTGGGGTACATCATGGCGAGGAGGGGCATGCCCCACAGCTCGCATCGCTCCGCCACATTCCCCAGCTTCCTGAGCTGGTCCGCCTCGGTCTCGGAGCCTATATTTATGTGGACGCTCACCGCGTCGGCCCCCACTTTCAGGGCCTCCTCCACCTGGCATACCTGGACCTTGTTGTTGGGGTCCGGTCCCAGCGAGGTGCTGGCGCTCATGTGGACTATCAGACCGATGTCGCTTCCGTACTCTCTATGGCCGTGCTTGACCATCCCCTTCTGGAGGAGGACGGCGTTGGCCCCTCCCTCGGCCACCTCGTCCACAATCTCCGAGAGGTTCACCAGCCCCCGGACCGGTCCTACGGATATGCCATGGTCCATGGGGATTATCACGCTGTTCCTGCTCTCCCTGTCGACTATCCTCTCCATCCTGACCTTTTTTCCAATATCGCTCAATCCAACGTCTCCTACGTGCTAACGTGTGTCATGGTAACACATGCCATATATAAGGATGACGCTACTATAATATAGCTTGGAGACCGCCTCCGTTAGGAGGTGGTTATTTGGAAAATGAGATCGGCCGGATCAGGAAGAGCGATACCACCGAGACTGTGGTCAGGAAGACCGTATTTCGCGGTTCGGTGGGGATCGATATCAGGGAGTACGTCACCTCCGAGCGTTACACGGGATGGTCCAAGAACGGGATTAGGATCCCCCTGGAGCAGTGGAAATCCTTCAAGGAGATCCTGAACAAGGTGGATGATGGGCTACAGGGAGAGGAAGACGATCAAGCGCGAGACGTTTGAAAGAGAGTACAGAGGATGGCTGCTCACCGTGGCCAGAGACATCGCCCACCAGATAGCCTTCTTAAGCCCGACAGAGCGCGAAGAGTTGCTGGAAGCCTACGAGAAGATGAGATACCTCGGCGCCGTCTTTCGCCCCCTCTCCGACGATGACCGTATCGGGAGGCTCGTGGGCGCCGAGATCTCTGCTTATGTCTTCGTAGAAACCGAGGCTCTCAGCTTCTTCCCCTCTCTGTTATCGGACAGGCCGGAGGTCCTCGACCTCGCCGTGGCCATGAACAGACGTTTCTACCTCAGAGGCCTCTGGTTTTCCATAATATCTCTAAACTCGGAGTACATCCGTTTGGCTGACGACAAGCTCCTGGCCTTCGCCCTGGAGCACGAGCTGGAGATGAGCCGCCTCTATGAGGAGGTCACGATGGAACCCCAGCCTCCGGAGAAGAAGCTATGGATCTCCGAGCTGGCCAGGGAGAGGTCTGCAGAAAAGCTAGAGATCTCCCCGACGGAGCTGATCGACGAGCAGAGGCTGATGCTTTCCCTCTCCCATTCCCAGCCTCTCGTACCCAAACCCTACGCGGAGATGGCACTCCTCTCCTACCTGGAAGAGAACTTCGACCGGTTAAAGGGGACTGGGGTGAAAAGCAGAAACGAAGACGAAGATGCCTTCGGGTCCGGGCTGTACAGGGAGTTCCAGGGCTGGTCCGATTTTTCTCGACTGACATATCGCAAGTTCGTGATGGAGATCGCCCACGAGGTGGGCGAGGCCCACCGAGGATATGCCTGAGGTCTGCGTTTAATCCTGAAGTGTTTATATAGTAGACACTCCCTCTGCAGGCTATCAATATTGTTTTAGGAGATCTCGATTTGGCTAGACCTGAAGTTAACATAGGCATGGTGGGGCACGTCGATCACGGTAAGACCACCCTGGTCCAGGCACTTTCCGGCGTCTGGACAGACCAGCACAGCGAGGAGATCAAGAGGGGCATCTCCATCAGGCTGGGCTATGCCGACGCGACCTTTCGTAAGTGTCCCAACTGCCCCGAACCCGACTGCTATACCGTGGAAGAGCGCTGTCCCCATTGCGATGAGCCATCTGTGCCGCTCCGCACGGTGTCCTTCGTAGACTCGCCGGGTCACGAGACCCTCATGGCGACGATGCTCTCCGGTGCGGCGATCATGGACGGCGCTGTATTGCTGATCGCCGCCAGCGAGACCTGCCCTCAACCCCAGACTAAGGAACATCTGATGGCTCTGGACATAACCGGGATAGATAAGATCGTCATCGTCCAGAACAAGATCGACCTGATCTCCAAGGAACTGGTGATAGAACACTACCAGGAGATCAAAAACTTCGTCAAAGGTACCGTTGCAGAGAACGCGCCCATCATCCCCATCTCCGCCCAGCAAAACGTGAACGTGGATCTGGTAATCCAGGCGATCGAAGAGACCATCCCCACGCCAGATAGAGACGTGGACAAACCGGTCTTTATGCAGATAGCCCGGTCCTTCGACGTGAACCGTCCCGGCACATCGCCAGAGAAGATCGTGGGCGGGGTGATCGGTGGCACCCTGGTCCAGGGCAAGATCGTCCCTGGCGACCTCATCGAGATCAGACCAGGCAGACGCGTGGAGACCGAGGGGCGCAAGCATTGGGAAGCCATCCAGAGCAAGGTGACAAAGCTGCTGGCCGGTGGTGGGGAGCAGGACGAGGTATCTCCAGGAGGTCTGATCGGCGTGGGAACGCTTCTCGACCCCACTCTGACAAAGAGCGACATCCTGGTGGGTCAGGTGGCAGGTGCGCCGGGCGAGCTTCCGCCGGTATGGGAGACCTTCACCATGCGGATTCGGCTTCTGGAGAGGATTGTGGGAGCCATGGACGAGGCTGAGGTGGAACCCATCCACACGAGCGAACCTCTGATGCTGAACGTCGGTACCGCCACCACGGTAGGCGTGGTGACCAGCGCCAGAGACGGTGGCCTGGTGGAGGTCGGCCTGAGGCGGCCCGTCTGTGCCCGCGTCGGAGACCGGGTGGCGGTGAGCAGGCGGATCGGTGCCCGGTGGCGGCTGATCGGCGTAGGAACGATCGAGGCGTAGATCTACGATGGCGCCGTGGCCGGACGCGGGGTGTTTGGCAACTTGAAGGTGCTCTTAGACACGAACGGCCTGATGGTCCCCGTGCAGTTCGGCGTGGACATATTCGCCGAGCTGGAACGCCTGGGATACCGTCAGTTCCTGGTACCGGTCCCGGTCTTAAATGAGCTGAGGACCTTGTCCAGGTTGGCCGATACCAAGAAAGATCGGCTCGCTGCCAAGATCGGCCTAGAGATGGCCAGGGGCTGCTGCCGGATCCTGGACTCTGGGGATGGTGCCGATCTGGCGCTCTTGGGGTTGGCTCAGGAAGAGAACGCCGCGGTATTCACCAACGACAAGGAACTGAAGAAAAGGTTATCTAGTAAGGGTATTACCGTTATACATCTGCGCCAGAGACATTACTTGGAGATCGCAACGCGGAAGGAGTTCTGATGTATAAGAAGATGAGGCTAGAGGGTGTGGTCAGGATACCACCCGAGCATATGGGTGACCCTCTGGATAACGCCGTGGATATTGCACTGCGCAAGAAGTACGAGTCTACGGTAGACAAGACCCTGGGTACGATAGTCGCGGTCTTGGATGTGGAGGAAATTAGAGAAGGTCGTATCCTGGCGGGGGACGGGGCTATTTATTACGGCACGATCTTCAACGCGGTCGTCTTCAAGCCCGAGATGCAGGAGATCGTCGAGGGAGAGGTGGTCGAGATCGTGAAGTTCGGGGCCTTCCTGGGGATCGGGCCCCTGGACGGGCTGCTACACATCAGCCAGATCACCAATGAGTATATATCGTATGATGAGAAGAACGGGCGGCTTGTTAGTAAGGAGTCAAATAAATCCCTGTCAGAAGGCGACAGGGTACGCGCCAGAATTATCGCTATCAGTCTCAATGAGATGGAGCCCAGAGAGAGCAAGATAGGGCTCACCATGAGGCAGACGGGCCTCGGCAGACTGGAGTGGCTGGAAGCGGCTCGAAATGCAAAGGTTGAGACCGAATGACCGAACAGGCTTGCAGAGAATGTCACCGGATCGTGGAGGGGGTTGTCTGCCCGACCTGCGGGTCGTCATCCCTGAGCAAGGACTGGAGCGGTTACGTGGTGATCATCGATCCCAAAAAGTCTATAGTGGCGGAGAAGCTGGGGATAACCCTCCCCGGAAGGTACGCGTTGAAGGTGCGGTAAATTGAAGGTCTTGCGTCTTCCCGGCGAGCTGCGATCCGAACTCAAGAAACCGCTGGGCAAGCTGTACAGGGGCAAAGGCGTCGAGTGCATAGAAGAGATGTCGGATTCGCTCCGATCAGCTTCTAAAGTAATAGCGGTGGGTGATATCACCACTTTTTGTCTTCTGGCTTCTTCGATCGAACCGGATCTATGTATCGTGGACAACAAGACGAAGAGGAAACCCGCGCCAGATCATGTCCAAAGAAAGCTCAACGATCTTCACGAGTACGAGACGATCGAGGTCCGCAACCCAGCAGCTACCATCTCGCAAGAACTCATGAGTACCATAAGAGATGCGCTGGCCGGCGAGAAGAGGCGGATCAAGATCTTTGTTACCAACGGCGAAGAAGATCTGGCTACGTTGCCCGCGATACTGTACGCGCCCGAGAGGTCTGTGGTGGTCTACGGCCAGCCGAACGAAGGCAGCGTTCTGGTAGAAGTCACCCCCGAAAGAAAGGAATTTGTCAAGAGCATTATTAAGATGATGATAGTGGAGGAGTGAGATGGATATAAAAGTTATCGAGGATAGGAATAACCCGATGTTAGAGAGGAGAGAGGTTATCTTCAAGATAGAGCACGATGGGCCGACCCCCTCCAGAAAAAGCGTGGTAGATAATATCGTGGCGACCATGAACTCCAAGCAGGGGTTGGTGGTAGTGGACCGGATGAAGACCGAGTTTGGGAAGCGTGAGACCGTAGGATACGCCAAGATCTACGAGAGCGAGAAGAGGGTTATAGAGGTGGAACGACCCTACGTTATCGAGAGAAACGCCATCGCCGCACCGGCTCCGGAAAAGGCACCGGAGAAGGTTGTAGAGGAAGAGGTTGTAGAGGAAGAAGTTGTAGAGGAAGAGGTCGGAGAAGAAGAGACGGAGGAGGAAGGATAGATGGCGGTACACGAGTTCTACCAGGTCAGCGGAGATTCGATCAAGAGGCTGAAGCCGATCTGTCCTCGTTGCGGTAACGGTGTATTCTTGGCCGAGCACGAGGACCGGCGGAGCTGTGGAAAGTGCGGATACACAGAGTTCAAGAAGTAGACCATTTGTATCACTTGCTCGAGTCCGACGATCATCGCCCCGTTGCTTCTCGTTGTATATAATGTATAACATTGTATACCTCGAGCGAATCCGACGGATGGCTGGATTTACTCGTCAAGTATATATCCAGATAAGTTCAATTATTTGTAGGTGTTAACGTTGATTGATATAGCAAACCTCCTGCCTCTATTGCTCATAGTTATCATATTGTTCCAGGCGGTCAAGATACCTCGCGAGTACGAGCGTTTGGTAGTCTTCCGGCTGGGACGTTTCATCGGGTTCAAAGGACCGGGACTCACCCTGGTGATCCCCCTCATCGACCAGGTACAGTCCATGGACCTCCGGATAATCACCATAGACGTCCAGAAGCAGTCGGTGATCACCAAGGATAACGTGACCGTAGACGTAGACGCGGTTCTTTACTATCGGGTTGTGGATCCGGGAAAGGCCGTGGTCCAGGTTGAGAACTACATGGTGGCCACCAGCCTCCTGGCCCAGACCACCCTACGAGACGTCCTGGGTCAGATCGAACTGGATGATCTCCTATCCAAGCGAGAAGAGCTGAACATAAAGCTCCAGGAGATCCTTGACCGACAGACAGACCCCTGGGGCATCAAGGTTACCGGGGTCACCCTCCGGGACGTTAGCCTCCCGGATTCCATGCTCCGGGCCATCGCCAAGCAGGCAGAGGCCGAGAGAGAGAAGAGGGCCAGGATAATCCTGGCCGACGGGGAGCTCAAGGCCTCCGCGACCATGACCGAGGCTGCCAAGCTCTACGGAGAGGCGCCGATGGCCATCAGGCTGAGAGAGCTCCAGACCCTGGCCGAGATCGCCAGGGAGAAGAACCTGATAGTGGTCACCACCACAGGCAGTGATGTGGGAGGCACGACGGGCACCGTGGCCGGGCTCACCAAGGCCTTCGAAGAGAGATGAGACATCATCGAGACGAAGAAGGGGATCGGGACTCCGGCTGGGGCCTGCTATGGCCGTCCGGGGCCCTTATCGTTCTGTTTTCGCTATCGTTGCTGGTTTGTCCTGCTGCCTCCCAGGGATGCGTTCTGATGGTGGACCTCGATGATACCATCACCCCGGCCAGCGACGACATAATCGCAGAGGCCATCGCCGAGGCTGAGGAGATGGAATGCCAGGCCTTGATGGTGGTCTTGGATACCCCGGGTGGCGGCCTCGCCGAGACGACAGAGATAACCCGTCTCATCGAGCGGACGGATATCCCGGTGATCGGTTACGTCTACCCCCCGGGAGCGACGGCCTGGAGCGCGGGCACCATCATCCTTCTGAGCACCGACGTGGCTGCTATGGCGCCCAATACCATAATCGGATCTGCCCAGCCTGTCCAGATCGGGCCTACGGGGGCCGAGCCGGTAAACGATTCCAAGATAATCAACGCCATGGTGGCCCTGGCCGAAGAGAAGGCAAGGATGCACCAGAGGAACGTCACCGCCGCCAGGGAGTTTGTGGTTTCTAATCTTAACCTGAACGCCGAGACGGCACTGGACCACGGGGTGATCGACCTTGTGAGCCCCAACCCGGCGGCGCTCTTGGAGCAAGTAGACGGGCTCCAGGTCAAGAACCGCACCCTGGCTACCAAGAACGCAGAGATAATCCGCTACCAGCCCTCGCCCCGTCTCCTGGTTCAGAAGATACTCTCCGACCCATTGTTGGCGGGTCTGCTGGTGCTGGTAGGCCTCTATGCCCTCATATTCGGCCTCTCCAACCCCGGGCTGGGTGCAGAGCTATTGGGGGTGATCGTGCTCACCCTGGGCCTGATCGGGATGGGGTTCTCGGTGAACATAGGGGCGGTCTTCCTCCTCCTCCTGGGTTTGGGTCTGATCCTGATGGAGCTGAACAGCCCCGGTTTCGGGATCTTCGGAATGGCGGGCCTGATCTGTCTGATCGCAGGTAGTGTGCTTCTGGTGCCCATATCGTCGCCGGAGTGGTCCATGCCCGCCGATTACAAGCAGAGGATGCTCCTGGCCATGATCACCCCTTCGGCGGTCATCGGCGCCTTCTTCGTCTTCGCCCTCTACAAGGTGGCCGAGGCCCGGCGTCGCCCCCCTTCCATCGGCAAGATCGTGGGCGAGGAGGCGGAGGCCCTGGACAAAATCGACCCCCGGGGTCACGTCATGTTCAACGGAGAGTACTGGGTGGCGGAGTTGGCGGAGTCGGAGGAGGTCATCGAGCCGGGAGAGGTTGTGGTGATCGTAGGCAAGGAGAGGACGAGGCTCAAGGTGAGGAGGAAGTAGATGGAGAGCACGCTCCTGGACACCCTACCCCGCGACCTGCCTGAAAGCTATCGTTTGAAGGAGAATGATGAGATGATAATAAAGAAGCTCACCCCCAACCTGATGGTGGAGGACGTGAACCGCACCGCGGAGTTCTACCGAGACGTTTTGGGGTTCGAGTTCGTGATGGGCGTGCCGGAGGACGGCCAAGATATCATCCCTGCCCTGCAAAAGGACCGGGTTTTGCGTTATGCGATGATGAAGTGGGGAGACGTGGAGATCATGTTCCAGGCGACGAGGAGCCTGTCGGGCGAGATCTCCGCCTTCGCCGGTATGGAGGTCGGTGGATCTCTGGTCCTTTATATGGAGGTGGAAGACGTCGAAGGCTGGCATGCAAAGCTTAGAGACGAGGTCACCATCGTCAAGGACCTCCACACGACCTTCTACGGGATGCGAGAGTTCTACATCCGGGACTGCAACGGCTACGTTCTGGCCTTTGCGGAATAGGCATGAAGGCCGTAAAGAGATCAGGTTCGAAGGGACTGGAAGATATCCCCGGCGTAGGGACGGAGATGGCCAAAGATCTACGGGATCTCGGCGTCCGCTCCCTTTTTGATCTCCAGGGCAGGGACCCGGAGAGGCTCTACCATAGGCTCTGCGATATCAGAAAGGCCCCTGTTGACAGGTGTGTCCTCTACGTCTTTCGTTGCGCGGTCTACTACGCATCAAACGCCGAGCACGACCAAGAGAAGCTAAAATGGTGGAACTGGAAAGACGGAGATTTAACCGGCGCCGAAGACGTGTAGAAGTCACCACCGGCGCGGTGCGGGCCGGACGCTCAGCAGTACCAGGGCCAGGGCGGTCGCCTTTCATCCTACGGTCTGGCATGGTGATGTAATACAGTCTGCAAGGGATCTCACCGATCTTTGATTAGGCCCCAATTAGGCATATTCATTCATCAAGACTAGCTAGCAGTTCAGCTTTTCTTTGTTCTAGAGAGACCTCTTGAGCTTTCAACGTCTTCAATTCTTTGTTGACCTGTGCCAACTCTTTCTTAGCTTTTTTCTTCTTAAGGTAGTTGCTACCGTATTTTTCATCTACAAATGCTTCTACTTCACTTCGAACCAGCTTCAAGTATGGGTTCCCGAATACACTATTAACGCGGTACTGTAGCTTGCCATCCTCAATGGCCTCAATAATTTCTTCTTGTGTAAGTCCAAATTCTTTTCGGGCGGACTTATCACTAAGAGTAGCCCCTTTCTTAGACCAAGCGGAATTTGTCTCGCCAGAATACATCCAATCACCGCCCTAATAAACATAACTTCATTTTCCTTTGTACCTTGAGTATAACTCTGAAAATTCATCTAAATCTATTTCCAAGACTTCTCTGGTTATTTTACGTAGAAGCCCTTTGGGTATACCCTTATTTCCATGCACAGGGACGGTGGTTACCCTTCCGTCTTCTGACCTCAATCTTACATGAGAACCTTTTGTCCTGATAACCCCAAAGCCTATAGATTCCAAAAACTTTATAAGTTCTCTGCCTTTGATTACAGGAAGTTTAGATATTCTGAGCTACTTCCAGTTCTCTAAACCCTATGAACTTATTAAGATCTTTGACCTTTGTCTCATCGAGGCACATCTCTATGACTTCCCTTATATTCTCCAGTACCTCATCTACCGTTTCGCCGTAAGAATGACAACCCCTAAACAGTGGGCAACTTACTATGTAATACCCATCCTCGTCCATCTCTATGATTATGGGCAGATGTAATTTTTCCATTTTTCAGATACCACCAGTTTGATGACGCATGATACACTCACAGAAAAGTGCAGTATGCAATAAATGTTTATCGTTTGAGGTTGACACATATCCACCATGAACCGATATACGATCTTCACACTGGCCATATTGGCGATGCTTGGCCTGGGTTCTGCACAGTTTCCAGGTCTCGATTTCTTGAACTTCGGGGCGTCTCCGGGAGAGCCTCTCTCGCCCTTCCGGGAATCTGTCCGGATCGCTCCCGGCGAGGTGACCAACGTCGGGGTCATACCCACCGAGAAGCCGGTCTTCGGCATAATCAGAGGCGAGCTTGAGACCCACAAGATAGGAGGATACGCAATCCAAAGCGATGCGACGGTGGTCGCAGTTCCTGCCGGAGAGCTCTATCGCGAGGGTATGGGCTTATACTCGGGCGTCTTCGCCATACTATCGAGCGGAACCGATGTCACCTACGCCATCACCAGCGAGTACCGCGTCAACCGCACGGGGATGGCCGCTGGCGGTGCTGTGGATTACCACATCTACAAGACCCAGCCCTGGTACAACCCAGTGATTGGCAAGACCGTGTTTATCCTGGCCTATGATGTTACCACCGGCGTCGAGCACGTGGACATCTACTTGGACTATGGAAAATCGCGCCTGGGCGATATGGCGGACGATGCGAGTTCGGAATCAGAAGAGGTGGCTATGGTGGACATGTCCGCCCTCTTAGGGGATCTTCTGGGTCAGGCAGAACTCTCTGCGGGCACAAACTTCGTGCCGTAGTAGATTATACCCTTCTCGCCGTCTTTGCCCAGTATCCTGAAGATCGACTTCACCTTCGTCCCGATCTCCACATCGTCTGGGTCGGCCACCACCTGGCCGGTGAGCCTGGGTCCCTCGTCGAGCTGGATTATGGCCAGGGTATACGGGGTCTGCCTCTTGAAGTCCTCGGTGGCATTGTGGATCACGGTATAGGTGACCACCGTCCCCGTGCCCTCGAACTTGTAGTCCTCCATGACGGTGTCCCGGCGGCAGTTGGGACAGATCTCTCTGGGTGGGAAGTAATACTCACCGCAGTTGGCACAGTGGGTTCCGATCAGGTTGTACCGCTGGGGTATGTGTCTCCAGAAACGTGGTGCTGTGCTCATGGTCATATCTCTACCTCGACATAATATGGACTAGGGCGGTACCGCCGACACCGCCCACGTTGTGGGCCAGTCCTATCTCGGCACCCTCGACCTGGCGCTTTCCCGCCTCGCCCCGGAGCTGGAGCACCACCTCATAGGCCTGCTTGATCCCGGTGGCTCCCACTGGATGACCGCAGGCCTTCAGCCCGCCGGATGTGTTTATTGGGGTCTGGCCGCCTATTTGGGTCAGCCCCTCCTCTGCGGCCTTGCCACCTTCGCCCTTTTCCACGAAGCCGAGGTCCTCGAGGGCCAGTATCTCACCTATGGTGAAGGCGTCGTGAACCTCTGCCAGATCGATGTCTTTCGTCTCGATACCAGCCTGTCTGAAGGCCGACCTGACGGCGTAGACGGTGGCGTCCAGGGTGGTTATGTCTCTCCGGTCGTGAAGAGCCAGGGTATCGCTGGCCTGGGCCGAGGCCAGGATCTTCACCGGGGTGTCGGTATACCTTTTTGCCGTATCCGAAGGAGCCAGTATCACCGCTGCCGCGCCGTCGGTGATGGGCGAACAGTCCAGCACGTGAAGCGGGTCGGCCACCATGGGCGAGTTGATCACCTTCTCCACCGTGACCTCCATGTGGTACTGAGAGATGGGGTTCATGTTCCCGTTGTGATGGTTCTTCACGGCTACCTGAGCCAACTGCTCTCGCGTGGTCCCGTAACGATGCATGTGCAGCCTGGCCGTCATGGCATAGAGGGCGGGGAAGGTGGCCCCCACAAAGCATTCCCACTCCCGGTCGGCGGCCGAGGCAAGGGCGTCTGCAGCAGCCCCCCCGGATACGTCGGTCATCTTCTCCACCCCGGCGGCGATCACGATATTGCTGTGCCCGCTGGCCACGGCCATAACCGCCTGTCTCAGGGCCAGGCCGCCCGATGCGCAGGCAGCCTCCACCCTGGTACTGGGGATGTGAAGCCTGGCAAGGCCTGCGCAGTCTGCTATAAGCGCACCTATGTGCTCTTGCTCTATGAACCGACCGCCACTCATGTTTCCTACGTAGAGAGCGTCAATATCCTCCCCGCTGACGTTGGCGTCTTCCATGGCCGGAACTCCCGCATCCATCACTAGGTCGCGCAGCGAGTCGTCCCATCGCTCACCGAACTTAGAGCAGCCGATCCCGATGATCGATACAGATCTCATAGTCTCAACTTGCCTTTGTGTTTAGCGTACATGGCATAGTCCAGGTACTCGTTTTTAGTATCTGATATGTAATCTCGGACAAGAGGAACCCCGCCTCCGAGTTCGTCTATCTCGTCTTTTACCATTATGCTAAAGGCGTCGCTTCCCGCTCCCGACCCGAAACTCACCGCGAATATGCGGTCCCCTGGCCGGGCAACGTCCAGGGTCGCGGCCAGCCCGATAAGGCAGGACCCCGAGTAGGTGTTTCCGATCTCGGGCACCACCAGCCCTTGATCTATCTGTTCCTTGGTGAAGCCCAGCTGTCGTGCCACCCTCAAGGGAAACTTGCCGTTGGGCTGGTGGAAGACGGCATAATCATAATCTTCTGGAGATACACCCATCTTTCGCATGAGCCCCCGGGCGGCGTTGGTCACATGCTTGAAATAGGCAGGCTCGCCGGTGAACCTCCCGCCGTGCTCCGGATAGGGCATTCCCTCTCTCCTCCAGAAGTCGGGCGTGTCGGTGGTGAAGGAGTAGAAGTCTTCGATCTCTGCGATCAGGTCGTCTTTCCCGATCACGTAAGCTGCCCCACCTGCCGCGGCGGTATACTCCAGAGCATCCCCTGGCGCGCCCTGGCTGGTGTCGGATCCTATGGCCATCCCCAGATCGACCATCCCAGCGCTCACCAGGCCCAGACATGCCTGAATCGCAGCGGTCCCGGCTTTACATGCGAACTCGAAGTCTGCTGCCGTGAGATCGGTGTTGGTGCCGATGGCCTCTCCTACTATGGTACTGGTGGGCTTTACCGCATAGGGGTGGCTCTCCGATCCGGCGTATATGACCCCGATCCTGGTAGGATCGATGCGGCCTCTTCTTATGGCGTTTCTGGAGGCCTCTACGGCTATGGTCACGGCGTCCTCGTCGACGTCGGGCACAGACTTCTTGAATACGTTTAGGTTTCCGGAAACGTCGCTCTCATCGCCCCATACCCTGGCTATCTCCTCCACCCGTATCCTGTATTTGGGGATGTAGACACCGTAACTCACTATTCCTGCAGGCAAAATGTATCACCTTTGATTCAGACTGCTTAAGACCTTCTCGACAGATATGGTGGTGGCCAGCAAGGGTATGTGCTCCACTTCTGCAATCCTTATCGCCACATCGTCCACCCTCGAAGGATCGATCCCCTGGAGGATCACCGCTCCCGGCTTTAGCGTGCTGACCCTGACCGCTACCATGGGAGACCTGCCTCTGGTTACACCCGTGAAGATCAAGGCGCGCATGGTGCTCCGCCCATATATTTTGTAAAACTGATCGGGAATAAGTTCCTCTATGGCCTTCAGGCTGTCGATGATAGTATGGCCATAGATGGATACATCTGTACTCCCACATATCAACGCGGCCTCTATGGCAGCTACAAATTCGGAAAGCACCATGGGTTCCGGATAATCGCATATGCAGCATACCTGGTCGAGAGTGTTGCCGTTGCAGATCGTGGTCGCATAAGCACGGGCAACGCAGCTTCCACGCAGCTCGTCGATCGCCAACAGGGCGCCGATGATCTTGCTGACGATATGTATGCCAGGAGATCTTCGCCTTCCACCCTCGTAATCGCTTATCACGCTCGGTGAGATTCCCAGATAGTTCGAGACCTCCGTCTGCGTGATGCCGAAGTTCCTCCTCCATTTTTTCAGAGTTTCTCCAGGATTCTGGGATAGGGTAATCTCTCCGGCCATTTTTTCTGCAAGCGACCCCCGAAAGTCGGAGATCCCCCTCCCAGGCATCATGGGACAGAGACAGGCATGCCTCGGATATAAAGTTAACGAAAAGGAGTTCGTCGTTCGCCGTGAAATGGCAGGTCATGTTAAAAAATCAACAAGAAAATGCTCGCTTATGCCCGCATTTACTTGGGCACATAACGTTATACGTTATGTACAAGCGCAAAACCGCATGCGCCGACCGGGATTCGAACCCGGGTTG
>JAUWQF010000156.1 GCA_030611205.1 Methanothrix sp. | reverse complement strand
GTCCAGGACTATAATCTGGCAGAGGTGGTTGGTCGCTGCAATGTGTTCTTTGTTATACATGTAGTGGTCCTTCACTCCAAGGAAAGTTTGGATCCCATAATTATTGGCGATTTTGGAGGGGGGTCCGGAATGGGAAGTATAACTTTATGTGCTCAAGTAAATCCAACCGAATGGATGATTTACTTGTCTGCTAACATAACCTTTTTATGGTTAGCGTATGTGTTTAACCCATGGTACTTATGATGAGATACGTTTTCAGAATATCGATCTTGCTCCTGGCGCTGACGGCGCTTTGCGCCCTGTGCGCCAACGCAGATGACGGAGAGGTGCTGAAGATCTACCATGCGGGAAGCCTGGCAGCTCCCATGGCGGACCTTGAGGAGATCTTCGAGGCGGGCCACCCCGGCGTGAATGTCCAGAGAGAAGCCTCCGGCAGCAACGCCGCGATTCGTAAGATAACCGAGCTGGAGAAGTGCGCGGAGATCCTGAACTCGGCAGACTACAAGCTGATACCGAATATGATGTACCCCGATTACGCAGACTGGTACATCATATACGCCAGCAACGAGATCGTTCTGGCCTACACCGACGAGAGCATGTACGCAGAGGAGATCACTCCCGAGAACTGGTACGACATCCTGAGACGGCCGGACGTCAGTTTCTTCTTCTCGAACCCCAACGACGATCCCTGCGGATACCGCTCGCCCATGGTAACCCAGCTTGCCGAGCTGTACTACGGCGACGACCAAATCTTCGATGATCTTATCGAGGCCAACACCGATATTACCGCCACCGAGGAGGACGGAACCTGGATGATCACGGTTCCTCCCACCAACGATTTGGTCCCGCCGAAGACGGATAGACTTACCATCAGGTCCAGGAGCGTTGAAGGCCTGGCGTTCCTCGATAGCGGCGATGTCGATTACGCCTTCGAGTACAGGAGCGTGGCCGTCCAGCACGGACTGAACTACGTGGACCTGCCGGAGGAGATCGACCTGGGAAGCCCCGACGAGGCTGAAGGTTATGCCCGGGTGAAAGAGACGCTGGCAGACGGCCAGATCCTGACGGCCGCGCCCATCATGTACGGGTTTACAATACCCCCGTGCACGGAAAACCCGGAGCTGGCCCAGGAGTTCGCCGCTCTGATGCTATCCGAAGAAGGTCAAGAGGTATTCGAAGATAACGGCCAGCCGCCCATAGTTCCGGCGAGGACCGACAGACCCGACGAGGTCCCGGACCTGCTGACGCCCTATCTCGGTTAGCCGTGATGGTTTGAGGATATCGGATATTCCGGAGATGACGCCCATGAGGCCGAAGGGTTTTTACATCTGGATGGGAGCTGCGGGATCGATCCTGCTGCTCTTCAGCTTCGTGACGATCTTCAACATGATCTTCACCCAGTTCCTGGATCCAATGGGTCTTCTGGGAGCTATCACCGACTCCTCGGTCCTGGCCTCGATATGGCTCACCATCTACGCCTCTATTTTGGCCACCCTGATCGCTGTTGTCTCCGGAACTCCCCTGGCCTACATCCTGGCCAGAAAGGAGTTTCCGGGGAAGCGGTTGGTTGAGAGCCTGGTAGACCTGCCCTTGATAGTTCCTCACACCGTGGCGGGGATAGCCTTGCTCATGGTATTCGGATCCCACGGCCTCATCGGTCAGTTCTCACCGGTCAGGTTCGTAGACGCCCTCCCGGGGATCGTGGTGGCCATGCTCTTCGTGTCGTCGCCTTTTTTCATAAACTCGGCCCGGGAAGGTTTCCAGAGCGTAGATCCCCGGCTGGAATGGGTGGCCAGGACCCTGGGCGCGGACCCGTGGACCGCATTTTTGCGGGTCAGCCTGCCGTTGGCATCCCGCCACATACTGGTGGGGGCCATAATGTCCTGGGCCAGGGGCATCAGCGAGTTCGGCGCCGTGATCGTGATAGCCTACTACCCCATGATCGCGCCCACCTTGATCTGGGACAGGTTCCTCACCACCGGTCTCAAGGCTTCTGCACCCATATCCGTGCTCTTGATACTGATCTGCATGACGATATTCGTCTCTCTGAGGATCCTGGCGAGAGGTGATCAAAGCTGATATCCATCCGGAACGTGAGCAGGGATTGGGGACTGGGGTTCTCCTTGAGAGAGATCAACCTGGATATCAGAGAGGGCGAGTATTTCGTGCTCCTGGGGCCCACCGCCGCGGGCAAGACCCTGCTCCTGGAGATGATAGCGGGGTTCTACGCTCCCGACCAGGGAGTGATCTGGATCGGTGGGGTGGAGGCGACCCGGCTCCCACCGGAGAAGAGAGAGGTGGGTTTCGTCTACCAGGACTACGCCCTCTTCCCCCATCTGACGGCAGGAGCGCACGTGGCGTTCGGGCTGCGTCTGAGAGGCCGCCCCGACGCCAGGGAGAAAGCCGACCGGCTCTTAGAGAAGCTGGGGGTGACCTACCTGGCCAAAAGACGAATCCAGACATTGTCCGGTGGAGAGCAACAGAGGGTGGCCATCGCCAGGGCCCTGGCCACAGAGCCGAGGGTCCTTCTCTTGGACGAGCCCTTGAGTTCCCTGGATCTCAAAACCCAGGAGAAGACCCGGGGGATGCTGAGAAGGGTCCAGAGGGATCTGGGGGTCACCGTGGTTCACGTTACCCACAACCAGTCTGAGGCCATGGTCCTGGCCGACCGGATCGGAGTGATTATGGATGGCGAACTGATCCAGGTGGGTCCACCATCCGAGGTCTTCACCAGACCTTTGACCAGGAAGGCTGCCGAGTTTCTGGGGGTTGAGAACATACTTCCAGGAAGAATCGTATCCAGTCGGGAAGGAATCGCGGTAATCGATCTCGACGGCACAGAGGTCCAGGTGGTGACGCATCTGAAAGACGGACCGGTAGAGGTCTTCATCAGACCGGAGGATATCATCCTCTCCGATAACCCGATCTCCACCAGCGCCAGGAACCTCCTGACGAGCGAGGTCGTCGAGGTCAACGTGGAAGGCGCTCTTGCCAGGGTCTTTCTGGAGAGGGGGATCACCGCCCTTATCACGAGACGGTCGGCAGAGGAGATGGAGATCAGACCCGGCCGTCGACTCTTCGCCACCTTTAAGGCCACCGCGCCCCACGTAATACCCAGGGACGGTGGTGACTTCTGACGAAGAAACACAGGAAAGATACGTCATCTTTCCTGACCGAGAGGCAGATCTTTGTTCTCCGGATGAGGTCGAAGGATCTCTCCCAGCAAGAGGTGAGCGAGATTCTGGGAACCACCAGGTCGAACGTGAGCATCCTGGAGAAGAGAGCCCTCCAGAACGTGGAGCGGGCCAAAAATACCCTCCGGCAGTGGACGATGATCCAGGCTCCCGTCTCTGTGACGGTCCCGGAGGGGACCGACGTCTTCGAGGTGCCGGGTCGGGTCTTCCAGGAGGCAGACCGCAAGGGGGTCAGGCTCTCCCTCAACTCGCTGGACCTAATCGTCCGGCTCAGGAGCGAGGCTCCTCAGGTCCTGAAGAAGAGGGTGGTCCTCCGGGACCTGGAGATATTCGTAACGGAAAACGGCGAGGTTCTTGTTCAGGATGCTCCCTAGTACATCACTTCTAAATTAATATATCAACAAGATGCGCATATTGTATTTCCATTTGAATATTTGTCACATTCCTATTCCGGACCCCCTCCTAAAAATGGCAATAATTTCCGACCAGAGTGTTCCCTGGCGAACCAGGGTCATTATAGTCATGAACCTTAGACTTGATACTTAATGGAGCATCTCAAAGAAGTCATATGCACGTTCCGCCAAGAAAATGTTCGCTTACGCTCACATTTACTTGTGCACATAAAGTTATACTT
>JAUWQF010000163.1 GCA_030611205.1 Methanothrix sp. | reverse complement strand
GTCCAGGACTATAATCTGGCAGAGGTGGTTGGTCGCTGCAATGTGTTCTTTGTTATACATGTAGTGGTCCTTCACTCCAAGGAAAGTTTGGATCCCATAATTATTGGCGATTTTGGAGGGGGGTCCGGAATGGGAAGTATATCTTCGCCCTCGAATGAATTCTCTCAGTGTCCACGGCAAAATGCCTGCGGTTGTGCCGAGGTGCGTGGTCTTGCCGCGGTCATCTGGTCCGAAGAGTGCACGGGCCTCGATGTCACCAATATTTTGATCTGCGCCGGATTGCTGCCTGTGCGGGCAGGTAGGTTTTTGGCCTGTAATATTCTGGCGCTTTTGGCGGCATCGTGCATTTCGCCATATTCGTGTGTATGTCCTCTTGTTGCAGTGGATCGCAGAATGAAGCGGGGAGGCGTCGGGGCTAAGGGGGAGAATAAAGATTTATACTTATGTTGCAATGGAAGGGGTGGAAACGAAGGCTAATCTATCGGAATGCATATACGAAGTGTTGCAGATATACCGAAGTTAGGCGAACTGTTTAATATTGTAGGATACAATGAAAATACGTGAAGTCATTAAAATGATTGAAGCCGACTGCTGATATCTCGCTGCAGTGAGAGGCAGTCATCGACAGTACAAGCATCCTATCAAGCCAGGGAGAGTGACCATTGCTGGGCATTCTAGCCCTGATTTAGCTTTGGGTACTCTAAACA
Organism: Methanothrix sp.; assembly: GCA_030611205.1. Lineage (GTDB taxonomy): Archaea > Halobacteriota > Methanosarcinia > Methanotrichales > Methanotrichaceae > UBA204. Next base: position 2,813 of record JAUWQF010000163.1, on the reverse strand, counting down.
GTGTCTTAAAGCAGGCACAATTAAAGAAAATGAGGTGAAGGAACTATGTACCGATTTCTTGTTGTCATCGAAAAGGCAAACGGGAACTATTCGACCTACTCTCCTGATTTGCCTGGTTGTGTGGCGACAGGCGAAACTCGCGAAGAAGTTGAGCAGAGTATGTACGAAGCAATCGAAATGCATATGCAAGGACTGATCGAGGATCATTTACCCATCCCCAAACCACATGCTACTGCAGAATATGTCGTTATTAAGTAGGAATTATCAGGCACTTCGCCTAACAGAGCGTATCTGGCTTCGTGCATTTGGCACTCTGCCCAAATCCAGCCTAACGGCTGGACTTCAGATACGCTTGGAACATTATATGCCGTTATCCGCCCCCTTGTGGAGTAAAACCTCTGTTGACATCCCTATCGGCACGCGCCTCCAGGTCCAGTTCACCGAGGAGCCGGTCCACATCTGCCCGGGGGTCGGATGAGATCCCGCGGCACCAGCCCCCTGATCGCCGGGAGGTGAATTCGATGCCCACTCGGGCTCGCTCGTCTATGGATATTCCGGGTATATCTTCGCCATTGAAGAGGATTCTCCCCCCGTCCACAGCATGCCTGGGGACGCCTGCGATTGCACCGAGGTGCGGGGTCTTGCCGCAGCCATCTGGTCCGAGGCGCGCACGGGTCTCGATGTCGCCAACATTTTGATCTGCACCCCGGCCCTGATGCCCTTCGGGCACTTCACAGATTATTGAACGTTTGGCGACATTTCGATGGCGTTGCACAGGTTGCGGAAGATTGTGTGACAAATGGAGATAAAAGCTAATAAAGCTAGAACCAATTAAACTTAAGGTGAGTGAAAATGGGAATAGAAGTTATATATGAGAATGGAACTCTCAGAATCGTAAAACATGCAAAGATAGAGTCCGATGTGATAACTGTGAGAATATTAAACAGAGATGATATTTTAACTGAAGAGGATATGGAAGATATTCTGGAAGCTATTAACGAGAGAGAAAATAGTAATTACTACGAGCTTGATGAAGTGTTTTGATTTGGGCATAGGCGAAGAAAAAACATATATACTATAATGAACTATAGTATGTTATGGTGATGTGAAATGGTTACTTCGATACAAATAAGTAAAGAGCTACAAAAAGAGCTTATTAAAAGGAAACTCTCTGATAAAGAAACCTATGAGAGAGTAATCTGGGATTTGGTAGAAGATTCTCAAGAACTAAGTGAACAAACAAAAATAGAAATAGCACAGGCCCGTGCTGAAATAAAAGCAGGCAAGTTCCACACATTAGCAGAAGTTAAAAAAGAGTTGGGCCTATGACTTATGAGATTATTTTCTCAGATAATGCTCTTAAACAACTTAAAAAGATGGAAAGGAATGTTCAAGAGCGAATAATTGTAGCATTAGAAAGGATTAGAATAAGGCCTGAAGCTTATGTAACCAAACTAGTAGGGGATCCTGGCTATAAATTGCGTGTGGGAGATTATAGAGTCGTAATGGATATCGATAACAAAGAACTTCACATCTTAGTCTTAAAGGTCGGTCATAGGAAAAAATATATATGATAGATAAGTGCCCAAATCCTCCTCGACAACTTCTTTGTTGTCTGCAAGATGTTATCCACAATTCCGCCCAAAGTATCTATTTGAGATTGACGGGTGATCTGATGAATATGTCTGCCGTTAAGGTACCAAAGCAGAAGATCGTCAAATTTTGTAAACGGAACCACGTCCGAAGATTGTCTTTCTTCGGCTCGATCTTGCGTGATGATTTCTCGCAGAAGAGTGACCTTGATATGCTTGTTGAATTTGAGCCCGATAATGTACCAGGTTTCTTTGATCTGATCCGGATGGAAGAAGAGCTATCTTCTATCTTCGGCGGGCGTAAGGTCGATCTAAAAACTCCCGCGGACTTGAGCAGGTACTTTCGTGATGATGTGTTAGCGGAGGCGGTGGGGGTGTACGTTGAAAGCTGATCTGGTTCGTGTTCATCACATTGTCTCAACAGCAGAGTGCCCCATCCCGGCGCTTAGATAACCACACCCGGCGCCCAACCCGCCCCGACCAGCAGAGAAGGCACGGCGCGGGACCCGGAACTTCAGACCCCGCAGAGAAACCCTCGCACCCCGGCAATGCGTGCCCCATCAAGAGAGAAACCGCTCCAGCACCGCCTTTATGGTATGCAGCCGGTTCTCGCTCTGGTCCAGTATGGCAGACTGAGGCCCGTCCATCACATCATCGGTGAGCTCCATGCCACGATGCGCCGGGAGGCAGTGCATCACTATCGCCCCGGCGGAGGCCAGGCTCATCAGCCCGGAGTTCACCTGGTACGGCTCGAAGACCTTCTCTCGCAAGGCGGCCTCAGCCTCGTCGCCCATGGAGACCCAGGTGTCCGTCTCCACCACCTCTGCGCCTTCGGCGGCCTTCGCCGGGTCGGCCACCACCTTGACCCTGCCGCCGAGACGGTCAGCCTCGTCCAGTATATCTCCATCCGGCTCATGTCCGGAAGGGCAGGCCACGGTCAGATCCATCCCCATCAGGGCAGAGGCTAAGATCGTGGAGTTGCAGACGTTGTTGCCGTCCCCGATCCAGGCGACCTTGAGTCCTTCCAGCCGACCGAAGCTCTCTCTCATGGTCATCAGGTCGGCCAGTATCTGGCAGGGATGCTCCCTATTGGAGAGGGAGTTGATCACCGGGACATCTGCGTGGAAGGCCAGCTCCTCCACGGTGGCATGGTCGAAGACCCGGGCCGCGATCCCATGAACGAACCGGGAGAGAACCCTGGCCGTATCGGCGATGGTCTCC